>JBKEBM010000073.1:0-3855 GCA_047973165.1 Chthoniobacterales bacterium | reverse complement strand
ATCCAGCTTCGCCATATCGAGTAGGGTTTAACCCGTAAAAAGGCCGCGGGTTTTACTCAGCGGATTTTCCACGATGCTGGCCCGGACCTGGAAGAGTTGCTCGATTCGCTCTTCGGTCATCACCTCCGCTACGGGGCCTTCTGCCACGTATTTTCCTTTTTGTAAAAGTAGCAGTCGGTCTGCGTAGGTTGCTGCGAGATTCATGTCGTGCAGGACGACCACTACGCAGCAGCCTGCATCCGCTGCTTCGCGGGCGATTCGCATCGTTCGGTGTTGATGAAAGGGGTCCAGACTGGAGGTCGGCTCATCCAGAAAAAGTGCTCGTGGACGATCATCGGAAACGTCGATTTGCAAAAGCACGCGGGCGAGATGCACGCGCTGTAATTCTCCGCCAGAGAGCGTGGCTGCACTGCGGTCAGCAAGTTCTTCGCAGTCGCTCGCCTGCATGGCTTTGAGAGCCAGTCTCTCGGAGTCTAAGGCGTCACCGTGGGGTGCTCGCCCGAGCATGACGAGTTCCTTTGCCAAAAAATCGAAAGGGAGCTTGCTGGACTGGGGTAGCACGGCGCGTTGTTGAGCCAGCTCGCGGTTCGTCCATTCGGATAACTCTTTTTGATTAAAAATAATTCTTCCTGAACTGGCCGTGTGCTCTCCGGTTAATAATTTCAAAAAAGTGGATTTTCCCGCTCCGTTTGGGCCGAGGATTGCGGTTAGTTCTCCGGCGAAAAGATCGAGTGAGAGATTACTGAGCAGGGTTGCCTTTCCGATGCTAAACGACAAATTCCGGACTTCGAATAAAGCCTTTCCGGAATCTCGGGTGAATTTGTCGTTCATAAAAATTGAAGGATCAGATGCGTAGCAGGCGGGAGCGCTGGCGTAGAAGCATCACGAGGAAAAAGGGTCCGCCAAAGGCGGCAGTCAAAATGCCGATGGGGAGCTCTGCCGGTGCTACGATTGTGCGTGCACAGGTGTCTGCGAGGGTGAGGAGCAAGGCACCCAGAAGTGCGGAGGCGATGAGGAGTTTGCGGTGTTCCGGTCCGATCCAGAGACGGATCAGGTGTGGGACGACGAGGCCGACAAAGCCGATGATACCGGTGAAGGCGACACAGATTCCTACTCCGGCTGCTGCGAGAAAAATGATCCAGCGTTTTACTTTTTCGATATTAAAACCCAGGTGCATCGCTTCGGCTTCACCAAGCGAGAGGGCGTTCAGAGGTCCGGCAAAAAAGGGTGCGATGATTAGCAGTAACAAACAAACCGGTGCGGATATGGCCAGTATCTCCCAGTCGGCCAGACCGAGGCTGCCGAGAGTCCAGAAGGTGAGGGAACGCATTTGCTCGTCACTCGCCAGATACATGCTCAGGCCGATCAGGGCACTGGCGATCGAGTTTACCGCTACGCCTGCGAGCAGGAGTGTCGCCACTGCGCTGTAACCAAAAACAAGTGAGATGCGGTAGACGAAATAGGTGACGGCCAGTGCTCCGATAAAAGCCGTGACGGGTAAAAAGCGCTGGTCGCTGAGCCAGGCGATCCCGGGCAAAAAAGCTCCTCCCAGCACGAGCGTGACCACGGCTCCGAGAGCTGCACCGCTGGAAATACCTATCAGACTTGGGTCTGCAAGCGGGTTTCGGAAAAGTCCCTGCATCATGGCTCCGGAGACGGCCAGAGTCGCTCCGACGAGGGCGGCAAAAAGTGTGCGGGGAAAACGCAGGTGCCAGATGACAGCCTCGCTGCCTGACGAGAGAGCCGCCTCAGAAAATCCGAGGCGGGATTTGAAAACAGCGAAAATTTCCGCCAGTCGAAAATCAGCCGCTCCGTAAATAAGTGATGCCAGACACGTCAGAAGGAGACCGACGGTGAGCAGCAGGATCACCCATCCCGGAGACTGGCGTTTCACCGGGTTTGGGTCATCGCTGACAAGTCAGTCTTTTTTTCTGATTCGGCGGGATGTAATTCTTTGGAAAGCTCGGAGACACCTTCACCAAGACGTGGGCCGAAACCCAGAAGCAGGAGGTCGTCCATTGAGATGATGCGTTTTGCTTTTCCTGCCGGAGTCTGGCTGATGCCGGGTTGCACCAGCACAGCATCTACACCACCGCTGGCCTGTAAGCCGTGTGAGGTGAGTAAAATAAAGTCCGGTGCAGCCGTGATGACGGCTTCCGCTGTGAGGGGTTTGTAGCCCTCGTAGCCTGTGACTGCATTTTGGCCGCCGGCCAGAGTGATCATGGCGTCTGCGCTGGTTCCCGTACCGGAGACATTTAAAACACCGCCGCCGCGAGCGTAGATAAACATGACCTTTGGCTTACCTTCCTGTGTGGTTTGCAGTTTTTGAGCTGCTTCGAGGTCAGTTTTTACTTTTGCGGCAAGTTTTTCAGCTTCGGGTTTTAGGTTTAAAGCTTCGCCGACGGAGAGAATCCGCTCGACTGCAGCTTCGGGGGTGTGGTCGTTGGAAACGGTGATGACGTTGACGCCGAGTTCTTTCACTTTTTCGATAACTGGTGGAGGGCCGGCATCTTCGGTTACGAAAAGCAGGGTCGGACGCATGGCGAGGATTCCCTCAGTGGATAAAGTCCGTGCGTAGCCGATCTTTGGTAAAGCATTCAACTCCTCGGGATAGATGCTGGAGACATCTACGGCAACGAGTTGATCCTGAGCACCGAGGGCGCAGATGATTTCCGAAACCGTTCCGCTTCCGCTTACGAGGCGGGGCTTTGCTTCTTCCGCGTGAAGCGGTGATAATACAAGAAGAAAAAGCGCCGCAAACAGCGACGCTTGTTTTTTAAAAATACGCATTAGGAAAGCTCTCCGATGATTTTGCGCCAAGCTTCGTCTTCGGGCTGACCGGGTTTGCGTTTTCCAAAGAAGAGTGCGATTTCTTCACCGTCTTTGTCGTAAACTTCCAGAGCGGTGATGTCGCCGTCTTTGGTTGGTTTTTTCACAACCCAGGAGCCGGTGATAGCGGGTTCGCGGAGGTGCATGTTGAACTCGTCGTCGAGGACATTGAGCCATTCTTCACCAAACATTTTGATGTTTTCGGTGAGTCCGGTGTGGATCTGGATGCATCCGCGGCTGCCGATGAAGACCATGATCGGTGTTTTGCTGGCTGAGGCGGCTTCGAGTATTTTGCGTGTGCTGTCGTGTGAGACTTTGTAGGCGTAGCCTTCCGGAGCAAGGCGCAGAGCCTGTTCGCGAGTGACGCGGAATCTGCGGAGGATTCCGTAAAAGCCGTGCGTGTCTTCGAGAGCGAGCCAGGCTTTTTGCAGACCTTCGGCATCGATTTCGCTGTCGGGGAGGGGAGTCGGCGCAGCGGGGTAGGCTTTTACTTCCTGTTCGGTGCTTTGGTTTGCCGAGGTGTATTCTTTTACGAGAGCATCTGCGGCGGCGTGGTCGCTTTCGGCTTGCAAATAAACTTTGTGAACGGCGTCGCCGGCTGCATCGAAAATCTGAAAGCTTTTGCGAGGTCCGTCCGGAGTCTCGTCCAGAACGAAAAATCCGAGATTGATGTAGGCAGGGAAGAGGCGCAGGTCGATATCGGGTCCAACGACCTGACCGACGTGACCGAAAAATTCCGCAGTGGAAAATTCGCCGTAGCGCTCGTGCACGGCATCTTCATTGCGAGTGAGACACATGATGCGGCCGAGGTTTTGAAATTCGTTAAAGAGTTTTTGAAAATCTCCTTCGAGGCGAGTCACGCCTTTGCTGCCGCAACGTGTGGCGAGGAGTTGAGCCTCCGAAACGCCGAGCTGTGTGGCCGCATCGCGGATACGGAGTTTAGGTTTGTCTGCTAGTAAGTTTTGCCACTGCTCTGCGAGGCTGGGCGACGTAGTTGTATTGGTTTCTGACATGAGTGGTGGTGAG
>JBKEBM010000060.1:0-2354 GCA_047973165.1 Chthoniobacterales bacterium | reverse complement strand
AATCCCATAGTAGCAAATGAGTTTACCGCCAGTGAGGCAGCAATAAAATCATTTACAGCATCTACTGGTCCATAATGTTCGTTATACCATAGTCCAAGTGGATCAAAAGACCGAGTAGGAGTGCCGGCCATGTAATAATTATTCGCTCCATCTGGAAATCCACTTGGATCGAGGGTTGTCCACCTGTTTATTTCGGGATCGTAGTTTCTGTATTTGAAGATGACGCCGCCGATTTCTTCGGAATACGGTTTGCCGGTGAAGAAGACTTCGTCGGGTTGCAGGCCGAGGCCGGGTAAATTATTTTCGGTTGTTTCGGCTTTGGGGAATCCGCTGTATTCCCAGGAGGCCAGGAGTGGAACGGTCCCTTTTGCGTAGGTAAAAGAGTGGCTGGCAGTGCGGGTCTTCAGTTTGTCGAGAAAGCGTCCACGGTATTTGCAGGAGAGGAGAGTTTCTTTTGCAGTAGAACGTTTGTCCTGAAGGCTGACTTCGGTGAGCTGGCCGTTGCGGTAGGTGAATTCAAGCCGGTGTTCAGTAGGCGACTCAACGGCACGGAGAATGCCTTTTTCATAAAGAAAGCTCCAGCCCTGATTGTTGCGAATAGTATCTTTGAAGCCCTGCCTGGAGAGTTGCCACTCGTGCGTTCCGTCCAGAAATTCCCGGCTGCTTCCTTTTTTGGGATAAAAGGCAACTGCGCGTCCGTTTGGCATACTCCAGATCAATACATTTTTTTTCCCGGGGAGGATGGCTGTCTCCAACTGGGGGCAAAACCATTTCTGGCCGAACAACCCCACACGCCGACCGGCACTCCTGTAAACCAACTGAAGTGGGAAGGAAAACTCCGGAGAAGCCTCTATACGACCGAGCTTTCGAATGACAGCCCATGAGCCATCGGGCTGAACCCGACCGAGCCCGGAGACTTTAAACTCCCAGTCCATCGCCGGGGCGGCACCGGATGCCAGGCTGAATGACATTATGCAGGTGAGCAGAACCGTGGCCACCCGGACGCTGGAAAACGCCGGAAAACGCCGGAAAACGTGGTCAGCTTCGATGAAGAGCAACTTGCGCATGAGTCCCTGATATATAATTATTTTAAAAAATCAAAGATATTTTTACTAATTTTAATATAAAAATTAACTGATATACTTTATAAATATTCACTTTAATAAATTAAAGAGGCCATCCTGTCGATACTCCCGAGTAACTTAAAATACGTTAGTCTGCTTCCCCCCCACGCACCAGCCTGCGGTCTGGTGCCGAAAACCTGGTCTGTCTCCAATTACAATATTAATGATCCTGAAAATATTAGACATCAGGAGAGCCTGCCGTCTGGGTTGTGGGTGCTTTACAAAGAGTTGCAAAATCATGAAACGAAAAATTTGGCGAAGCTAATACGATTTTTTTGGATTTCGGTATAGAAGCTACCTGAGTGGGAGGACTCGCCTGTGCCTGAAGAATTTTAGCTACGGAGCACACCGAGTGCACAGAAAAGCCAGAAGATTTGATGGAATGAAAAGCAGTAAATTTTTCGGTTCATCCGGAAAGTTCATGTATAAGGGCACACCCGGAAACCTGCTTTTCGGCAAAGAAGCCGGACAAAATTTTGGAGACAAGGCGAAAAGACAGCCGCTGTCCTTGTCCCAACGGATATCTTTTCAACGTCGTCTCCGGGATTTTGAACAACTCTGTGTTGAAAATGAGGTTTTCGGGCGTGCCCTTAAGAAAAAATGGCGTCGGTTTTTTTCGCTCCGGTAGGGTCGTTTTGATAAAGAGGCATTTCAGGGAAATGACTGGTAACGACCGCAGAATGTTGCGAACCTCACACGACGCGGTTGTTTTGTCAAAACGACCCTACCAGTTTCAGTCTTCGCCTCCCCCTCTTTTAATCTCACCCTTTTTCTCCATGCACACGAACTTCCCGGATGAACCAATTTTTCTTGTGTGATGACGTCGGAATATTTTTTTAACACAATCCGTGCTTATACCTCGGCTTATACCAGGGCCTGTTAAGGTAACGCTTTAAATCGGCTAAAAAGTGTTTTTTTATACCAAATCTATGAAAAAACAGGACTCAGGCTCCACAGAATTTTTGTTGCCCGGGAAGGAGAACGAAACTCCATCGTATCCTCGATACATGGAGTGAGACTGATGATTTCAGGCAGCAAAAATTTACCTCAACGTGAAAACTGCTGTTCCGCCTCTGTTTTAACTTTTACAGAAAAAAACTTGCGTCGCCTTTTTTCCGGATTTTGGTATAAGATCAAGACAAGGACTTGACGCCTTTAACGAAGTGTATTTACTCCTTGGATAGCCTAACTGATTACCCCTTTGTATTATGAAAATAATGAGCTTTATCC
>JBKEBM010000047.1:0-10502 GCA_047973165.1 Chthoniobacterales bacterium | reverse complement strand
TCACTTTCGGATACGGCTGTGTTTGCCGGCTCCGAAGGGTCCAATATAGTGAGCCTCGGAACCTCGAGTCAGGGAGCCGGCACGGTCCAGGTCGATACTTCGGGTTACGTTTTTGAATTTACCAATGGAATCAACTGGAATGTGAATTCATTTTCAGGAAGTCAGTTATCAAATGCGACTATCCAGGCAGCGGGAGTTTATCGGGGGCAAATCATGTCCTGGCATTCTACGTCGTCGCACAATACTTCGACGCATCGGAGCAGCTCGTATTGACCTTTCGTTACGATTCGCGAAGCAGCAGCAATGCGCCCATAGCTCCAACTATGCCACCGGACTTTACATGCGCGATACCTCGCGGAGGACAACCATGGCTCTCGATATCAAAACTCAGCCTTCTGTCCGGCAAGCTATCTAAAGAAGAAAATTGTTTATCATGGAAAGACACAGAGAGCTGCGTTAGGCTTTTTTCAAAATCCAAAACCACCCTCACCCCGCCAAATACCATGCTGAAATCAAAAGGAATTGATCATTTGAATCTTCAGGTGAAAAACCTGGATGAATCCTGCCGTTTTTGGGAGCAACTTCTGGGTTTCAGGGTGTTGGAAGATATGCCGGATGTAAAAGGCAAAATTGTCGGTGACGAAAGTAGCAAGCTCGCTCTGTATGAAAATCCCAATCTGGAAAAACAGGGGAAGTTAGGCTTCGCACACATGGGATTTCATATCGAAAATTTTGAAAAATGTGAGAGCCACTGCAAAAAACTGGGGATAGCGATCAAATACAATGGTGCCGTCAACTGGCCTCACTCAAAATCCATCTATATCGAAGACCCCAATGGCTATGAAATCGAATTGGCCGAAGTCTGGGGCGGCGGGCTCTGATTTTGCTGTATAAACTTATGAATTCCTGCGGCGTTCCAGGCGGTTTGTGGCCCACAGCAGGGAGGCTGTGATCCAGATGCCGGCCAGCAGGAGATACCAGATTTTTAAATTCTCCAGCCACCAGCGGGCCAGCGGCGGCATGGCTGCCCGATCAAATGGAATTTGTCCGATATTTAAAAGCGCCCCCACACGCATGGCTTCGATCGGATTTAACATCAGCAATGTAACCCAGATTTGGGGAGAGCTTTCGGCAAATCCACTGTTAGCCGTGGCCAGCGCAATCAGCCCGAAACCTACGATCAAAACCAACCAGATACAAAGGCCGCCAAGGTAAGCTTTTACCCTGTCCTGAGTCGAAAAGCCCACGGCCAGACCGAGGGCGGTGAAAATTCCTCCAGCTGCAATCGCATGTACAAACAGAAAAAAGAGAGTGCTGATGTTTTCACCTTGTATCAATCCGGGAAGTAGCAAGGGAACTCCGGCCATCGCCACGATCAACCACAGAGCCAGAAATTTCTCCCAAATACGTCGCGAGGAAGCCACGGGTTGGCTCAGTAATAAAAAAGTTTCTTCCCCTTCATTCTGGGCTGAAGCAATTCCGGCGAATGCAGCAAAAAGTGGAAGAATATAAAGACACCACTGAAGTAAAAAATATCCTTCGCCGCCGTTGGTCTCAAAAATGACGGGTATCAGTCCGGCAAGTAATGCCAGGCCCCAGAATATGTGAATGAATCGGGCCAGCAGGATGGCTTTGAGTTCGCGCAGAAAAAATGCACCTGCAAATAAGCGGCAAATAAACTGCTTCATAACTCGAATTGTTCCCTGATTCGTTTTGGATCGAGTTCGCCTTTGAGCTTTCCGTCCCGGCAGAGCAGGCAACTATCGGCAACTCCCTCCCATTCACCGAGAAGATGGGTTGTCACGAACACCGTTTTGCCGTTTTTTACTTCGTCTCGCAAAATTTCCTGTAAGCGTACTCGCCACTTCGGATCGAGGCTGAGGCCCGGCTCGTCCAGCAGCAATACAGGTGCATCAGGAATCAGTAAAACGGCCAGACCCAGGCGCTGACGAAGCCCGCCGGATAACTCGTGCGAACGTTTGTCCGCTTCCTCTTTCAGCCCCACGTATTCCAGTAGTTTATCCACTCGGTGCAACGGAGCTTTGCGGAGACGTGCGTAAAAATTTAAAAGCTGACGGCAACTGAGGCGCGGATCAAAAGTGACGGCCTGCGGCAGAAAGGAAAGCAGCTTTTGTGCCTCTCGCCTGTTTTGTATAATATCAATCCCATCGATTTTCACACTGCCCGAGTCCGGCTTTAAAACGCCTGCGAGTATTTTGAGGGTCGTCGTTTTTCCTGCTGCGTTGGAACCTACAAAGAGAGTCAGCTCATTTTTTTTAATCCTGAAGCTCAGGCCATCCAGAATTTTTCGTCGGCGATAGCTTTTTATAAGATTCTCAGCAAGAATCATTGCTTTTTAAAATACGGAGTTAAAGGATAGGGGTCTTCTATCGCATCGATACCGGGTAATTTTGCATGGCGGTGAATAAACTCTAATAAACTCAGGCCCGGACTTCCGGAGAGTAAGCCTGTAATGGGAGCGTCCCGACGCAAGTCGCCTATCAGGTCTGCTTCCCGATGAGGCAGGTCACCGATGCCGTCTGCATCGATATCCACGGTGTCTGCATTTTGCCAGTAATTCCCAATTCCATCGACTGACCAGGTGTTACTTTCGTTTTGTCCGGCCATTTCAGCCGCATGCATATTTCCGGCAAAATGATTTTGGGTAAAACTATTATCATTGGAACTGGCCGTCATCCTTACTCCTATATAATTATCTTTAATCTCGTTTCCAATGATAGTGTTTCGGTTATTATTTTCGATATAAATACCGACTGTATTATGTGTTAGAAAATTGCCTTCGATGCGGGTATTGTCCACAGAGTTTAATAATAAACCATAGGCGCGGTAACCCTCGTTAAAAACAAAACGGTTGCCCGTTACAATGAGATTTTTTGAATACATTATTGCTGCACCCGCCGCGTTACCTTCAAAGGTATTTCCCTCAAAAATATTGCTGTCCGAATACATATAATGCAGACCGTAACGCACACGGTGAATGTGGTTGGCCCGGACTTCTGTGTTACGAGTGAATGAAAAGTATATTCCGTCCCGTGTTTCAGTAACCCGGTTACCATCGATCAATCCGCCGGAACTGTTCCACATATGAATACCATTACCCCGTGAGTTGATATTAAGTGGCGAGCAAAGGTCGGGACCATCTGCAGCAACAGATTCAGAGTCTGGCAGCTTATTCTGAGGAAGAGTGGTTTTACCAACAATCCTGTTATTTATAACACGAAATCCCTCTGCTTTTTTTATATAAACTCCATGTAAGACATCCTCTATATGATTGGAGGCGATCGTAGCGCGTGCTCCGGTGATGTGAATTCCGGCATTATCTTTGGAGAGCTTTGTTCCGGAATTAATGATTCGAAATCCTCTTACCGTTACATCATCGGCAAGAATAGAAATAACACTCCCCTCCCCCTCACCGTCGATCACAGGCAACTCCGAGCCCACGAGAGTCAGGGATTTATCTATTACAATACTTCCCTTGTATTCTCCCGCGTCGACCTGAATCGTCGCACCGGGTGCAGTAGAGTCAATTCTCTCCTGCAGTGTTGTCTGGCCGAAACTCTGGCCGGAAATCAGACAGGCTAAGACAAGGTAAGCGGCTCCTCTTTTCTTGAAAACCATATTGAAAGAACTAAGAGTAAAACGAATCCAAAAAGAAAATAGGAACCAAGCTCGGGATAGCTTGATTGAACAAAATTAGCGATTTGCTGAGTTCCAAATAATATAGGAGTAAAGGGTTCTATTTGTACGGGTGCTGTCGGATCCAGATTATGCCCGTAGGTGTAAAGGCGAAAGAAAAAAGATCCGATTGCAAAGCAACCAAAATAAGAAGCGAGAAAAAATAAATCCACTACAGCGCCGATATATCCCATTACAGCAGCTCGCAACGCTAACATAATAAACAGACCAAACATAAAGGTCATGATCTGCATTTCGATAAAGGGCGTCTGAGAAATAGACTTCATCCCTATGTAGTGATTGAGCATATCTATCTCGGTGAGGTCGTGCCCGTTATTTCCTCCCTTGATCTGATAGGAGTAGATATACATATTTAGTCCTTCCTCATATTGAGGAGCAACCAGATTGATATGCCACAATGGAAAATAGGCAGCAGCAACGATAAAGACCGCACTCAGCACGAGCAGGGCTCGCGAAAGTAAGTTCAGTGGTTTTTGTAAAAAAGCCGTTTGGGCTTTAAGTAGTCCGTTCATTACATCTGTGTAACCAACGAACCGGGGCTCTTACTATTCAAAAGAGCCCCGGTCATGGTTAAGGCTGTGAATTTTATCAGTCAGCCAAAGCTACTTCGGGAGAAGCTTTCTCCGCAGTTTTAGCATTTTCTGCATTTTCCTCTGCAGGTGCAGCGGGAGTGTCTGCTTCGCGAACAATCAGGTAGCCCTGCATCTCCTGGTGGAGAGCGGAGCAGAAGTTTGTGCAGTAGAAGGGAAAAACTCCAGCCTTCTCTGCAATAAACTCGACGGTTTTGGTCTCACCCGGATCAACAATAACGTTGATATTATGTTCGTTGACACCAAAGCCATGAATCATATCGGCGGTTTGCTCGACATTAGTGATATGCAGAACAACTTTGTCCCCGACTTTGGCCTCGATTTTATCCGGTGAGAAACGGCTGCGAATCGCAACAACTTTGGCTGTTACTGTATTACCTTCGCGGGTAGCTACACCTTCATCCAGCGACCAGACGGCATTTGGATTAGTATTTTCGGCTTTAGGATAGACTTCGATAGGCTTAATGGCATCGACTTTCAGAATCTGAGCAAAGTGAGGCTCAGGCTCCGTGTAAGCTTCGGCGATCATTTTCATTTTGTCTCCGGAGATATCTATCAACTGGCTGGACTCAGGTTGTGAAGGACCAACATTGATGTGACGTCCTTTGGAGAGTTTATTCATCGCTACCATCCATTTACCATAGGGTTTTTTGGTGTCACTTCCTGCAACGACCAAGTGTCCGATACTATAGTGAACGGTGATTTTATCCAGTACGACTTTACTCAGGTCAGCTTTCTCTTCGTCGGTCCAGGGTGGAAGTTTCCACTTCGTAACTGCGGAGTCGATAAAGAGAGATGTGTAAGCATTTCCTTTTTCGTCATACTGAGTGTGCAACGGTCCGAGTCCTACAGGCACCTCACCTTCGACAACACTATCATGTGTCAGAACAGGAATTCCGCGAACGGTGTCTTCGTAGTCTTTATCTTCCATTGCTTTGAGGATTTTTTCGACATTCAGAACCGTAGCTGTTGGCTGTAGTTTACCACCGGCAGCCACCCATTTTCCGGATGGATCGACATCTATGCCGTGGGGTGATTTTGCAATACCTATGAAGTGAACGATACCAGGGACTTCAGCGGGGTCCAGAACAGTTACACCGTTCATTTTTTCTCCTTTACCTGCAGCAGCAGCTTCTGCGGCCAGCTTCCAGTTTACAATCGCTCCGAGGTCGCGGTCGAGTTGAGAAGCGTTTACTTCGAGCACATCGTGGGCCATCTCGGTATTATAAGAGGTAAAGAATACCAGGCCACTGCTTGGGCCTTTGCCGGTTGAGGCCAGGTCGAAGTCGAAAGGAGGCATCAGGATTTGAAAGGCAACGCTCATTTCACCCGTTTCCGGATCAACTTTGAGCGCGGTAATCATCCCACTGTAATCTTTTTCGTAATTTTCCAAATCCGAGACTTTGTCTTTTGGAAGCGGAGTGGAGAAGCGAGTGGAAACAAACAGGTATTCCGTATTCTCTGTCACGAAAGAGGATGCATGACTACCGCTGGAGTTTGGTAATGGCCCTATGATCTGTTTGGTTTTGAAGTCACGCAGATCGATTCTGGCTACACGGTTGTTGGCATTATCGTTTACGAAAAGCCAGCGTCCGTCATACATACTATCGGTTTGTGAAAGAGCCGGATGGTGCACGTCTCCCCAAGTGTAGTCACCCAGCATTTCTTTCGATTCAACATCAAAACCATACCCTGTGCCCGGATAGAGACCGAATACGGGGATCGTCACAATGTGTCGCATCGAAGGAATGCCTGCAACAAATACCTGTCCGGAATGTCCTCCGGAATAAAAGAGGTAATACTCATCTTTTTCGCCGGGGGCGACATAAGCCGCTTCGGCATTAGCTGCACGTTCAGCATCAGCTGAGGAAGTTGCCGAAGCACTCTCTTTTTTGCCGCAACCCGAAAGGCCAAGGCCAAAGACAGCAGTGCAAAGCAAAGCACCCAGCAGTGTTTTTGTAGGTTTCATATTATAATATATTATAGGTTATTGTTGTTTTACTCGGTGATTTGCAAAATACCCTGCATACCCGCACTGAAATGACCAGGGAAGGTGCAGATATAGGGATAGTCGCCAGCTTCCGCAGGTGCGACAAATGTAAGAGTTTCTTCTTCTCCCGGTCCCAGAATTTTTGTGCGAACGATTACCTGGTCTGCTACCTCCGGTGCGATATATTCATTACCGGCAAAAGCAAAACCTGGTTCGAGAAAAGCCTGCCCGTCAGTTCCTTGCTTCAGGAGGCACCAGTTGTGTCCCATGGATTGCTTCGGCATAGTGCCCGCATTCTTAAATACCAACTCGATTTGCTGACCTGCTTTTGCTTCGAGTTTAGTAAGATCGTATTTCATCTGATCATTTCCGGTAATCACCAGTTTTTTGACAGGAAGATCGCTCCTTGCTGCAGGCTGTGCTGATTTTTCAGTGGCCGACTTTGCGCCGCTGGAGTTTGCATCTCCTCCTCCTTGTTCGCCACAGCCGCTTAGAGCAAGCCCGCTGATAAGTGCCGTGCAAAGGATTCCGATTTTTGTGTATTTATATATCATGGTGGTTTTTATTTTATGTATAGTTATAGTTTTGGTGCTTAGCCCCGGGGGTCTTGTTTTGGAGGAGATTGTTCAGATTTGATTGCTTCTAAAACCTCTTCGGGTTTCCAGAAATTACCGCGCCAGATTTGTTTGATCTCACCATTCGGCGCAATCCATGCAGTAGCGAGACCGTGATCAATTGTTCCGTTTGCCGATTCAGCATAAACCGAAAAGGCGCGTTTGAGAGCATTAGCCTGCTCCTCATCGCCTGTAGCAAAATACCACATATCCGCACCGCCTTTTGAAAAAGTCTCTGCATATTCCTTTAGCACCGCCGGCGTATCAAACTCGGGATCAATCGAAATACTCAAAAGCTTTACCTGATCAGACAGGTCCGCATCCGCAAGAATTGCCTTTTCAATCTCCGCAAAATTACCCGAGATTCTCGGACAAAAATCAGGAACTGCACAACGCGTAAAAATAAAAGTCAAAAGCAAATCCTTCCCCGCAAACGTCTCGGGCGAAACAGGCCGCGCCAACTGATCCTGCATCTTAAAGTCAGGCAAAGCATCTCCCGCACGCAAACGATCCGACCGTGAAGGCTTCACAGCAGCCTTTTTCGGCAAATCAAGAGTCGATGCATCCACCTCTTTGACATTCTCAATCCAGGAAGAATCCCCCTCCACGACGAGATCAAAAGAATACGCCTTCCCTTTCTCCAGTTTATCAAACAGTGCCTTGTCCCGTATATTAAACGGCATCGTCATCCCAGGCATATAATTCGGAATCGTCTCATGCTCGATCACCACCTGCGCATCCGCAACCCGCAGCTCCCGAACCACACCGCGCACCGGATAGACAGTCCCCTTACTTTCATCCCCCGAATCCGTCCTCGAACAAGCCCCCGTAAGCAACACCGCAACGAGAGCACAAATCGCGATACTCACACCAAAAAAACCTCTGATAGACTTCTCCTTAATCCTCCAATGTTTCCTCACAACCGATGCACTACAACAAGATTTCCAACAAGTCCAGCAATTAAGGATTTTTTTTTCCTTGATAGGGAATTTACGTTTACTTTACCGCAAATGTCTCACGTTCACCGGCAGCTCTCCACTTCTTGACAAGCTCTCGCACAGTTTCTATCGTCCCGACATCATGAAAATCCCTTCCTTTCTCGTTTTGTCGCTCACATTTGCATTTGCATCCTCCGCTTTTGCCGGAAGCTCCGCCCCTTCCAAAGAAGAGGAAAAAGCTCCCGCGCAAACCACAGAGAAAGCCGCGGCTAAACCGGAGTCTGAGGCAAAGCCCGAAGCCGAAGCCAAATCCAACTCCGAGGTAAAAGAAGCTGCCGAACAAACCGGAGACTCTGCTAAAGACGCCGGCAAAGCTGTTGCCAAAACTGCCAAAGACGTCGCAGCGACAGCCGTTTCCGGCGCAGGTTACGTTACCGACAAAGTCGGCGAAGGCCTCGGCAAAGCCACCCAGACTCTCGAACACACCGCCGAAAAACTCACCGGCAAGGACAAAAAAGAAGAGACAAAAGACAAAGAGTAAAACTCTCATCCCACCTGTATTTTTCTAAAGCACAGCCCGCGTCGCCAACGACGCGGGCTGACTTTTTGTGTGGCGGGTTGATTTATTTCCGCTGCGCTGCCATAGTGGGCAGCCCTCATCATGCCGCGTCCGAAACTTGTCAGTTCTCTCAAATCCACCTTCGGATACGATTCTTTTCGACCGCTTCAACGTGAAATCATAGAGGCCTCACTTGAAGACAGAGATGTCTTTGCACTCCTCCCCACCGGCGGTGGCAAGTCGCTCTGCTTTCAACTCCCCGCGCTCCTGCGTGAAGGACTGACGGTTGTTGTCTCCCCGCTGATTGCGCTGATGAAGGACCAGGTGGATCAGCTTGAGGCAGCCGGAGTTTCCGCCACTTTTTTAAACTCTTCGCTCACCGTAAAAAAAATAAAAGAACGCCTGAGCGCACTTCACAACGGAGAGTTTAAACTCCTCTACGCTGCACCGGAACGCCTCCTGCTCGACAACTGGAAAGAAAATCTCACAAACTGGAATATCTCCGCCATCGCCATTGATGAAGCCCACTGCATCTCAGAATGGGGACATGATTTCCGCCCGGAATACCGACAAATCGCACGCCTGAGAGACCTTCTTCCCGACATCCCGATCATGGCACTCACCGCGACGGCAACAGAGCGTGTTCGCGAAGATATTATTCATCATCTTCGACTGAAAGACCCCGCCACTTTTATCGGAAGTTTTAATCGGGCAAATCTATCCTACCGCGTGCTGCCAAAGTCAAAGCCCGTGGATCAACTCACAACGTTTCTGCGTGACCGTCCGCAGGACAGCGGCATTGTTTACTGCGCCAGCCGGGCAACCACCGAACGCGTCGCCGAATCGCTTGTCAAAAAAGGTTTTTCGGCAGCACCCTATCATGCCGGACTCAGCGCGGGGAAACGCTCCGAAAACCAGGAAAGTTTTTTACGTGATGAGACAAAAATCATCTGCGCCACAATTGCCTTCGGCATGGGAATCAACAAACCCAATGTCCGCTGGGTGATCCACTACGACCTCCCAAAAAATATCGAAGGATACTATCAGGAAACCGGGCGGGCCGGGCGCGACGGCCTCCCCTCAGACTGCATCCTGCTTTTTAGTCCGGGCGATGCAGCCAAGCAGCGGCATTTTATCGACGAGATTTCCAGCGAGAAAGAACAGCAGATCGCTCGCACCCAGCTTTCACAAATGCTGCACTTCGCAGAGACCAGCGACTGCCGCCGTCGGGAACTCCTCAGCTACTTCGGAGAAGATTACACTGAGCCAAACTGCAAGGGCTGCGACAACTGCCTTGAACCGCGGGAGACTTACGACGGGACTGTGCTGGCACAGAAATTTCTTTCCTGCGTTTACCGTATTCGCAGCAGCAGCGGTTTTGGAGTCGGCCTCAACCACATCGCCGATGTTCTCACCGGATCAAAAATCGAAAAGATCCGCCGCTGGGGACATGATAAAATCAGCACTTACGGCATCGGCAACGAGCGTTCAAAACCCGAGTGGGCCGCCGTCGGGCGTGAGCTGCTCCGGCTCCGCCTCCTGGGTCAGTCCTCCGGTCAGTTTCCCGTGCTCGAACTCACCCAGGAAGGCCTCGACGCCCTGCGCGAACGGCATGAAATCACTCTCACAAAGCCGCTGTATCTTCCAAAAGCCCGCCAGCCCGAGCGCAAAACCCGGGGAGAAGTCACCTGCGACGAAGTCCTCTTCGAGATTCTGCGGGGTCTGCGCAAACAAATTGCCGACGAACGTGGCGTCCCGGCCTATGTTATTTTTGGAGACGTCACCCTTCGTCACATGGCCAGGGATTATCCGGGCAGTGCAGAGGAGATGAAAAATATCACCGGTGTCGGTGAAAAGAAACTCGCTGAGTTCGGCGAAAGCTTTATCGAAGCCATCCAAAACTATTTAGAAGAAAACGAAGCCAGGATATTTTCGGACGACGAATGAGGCCGCATCCTCAGGGCAAAAAGCTGTTTTTTTGACCGATTTTCACAAAATTCTTGATTTTTGCACGGACTTGAACCAGTTCTGAAAAACGGTGAAGACAATCCACAGTTCTGATTCCGACGACGACCCTGACCCGTGGTGCAGAGG
>JBKEBM010000189.1:0-13678 GCA_047973165.1 Chthoniobacterales bacterium | reverse complement strand
GCATCTTCCACAACGATGCAGTCGATGGGCTGTATGTTCAAAGCAGCGGCGCATTTTAAAAAAACTTCCGGATTGGGTTTACCATTTTCAACATCGTCTCCGGTGACAAGTGCCTGAAAATATTTTTTCATCCCGGTAATTTTTAAAATAGTTTCAATATTCAGTTTTTCGGTGGAGGAACCGATGCCTCGCGAAATTCCTGCGACCTCAAGCCGCTCAATAAAATCACGGACTCCCGGCAGTAGCTCTATTCCGTTTTCGATAATGATTTCGCGATAAAGCTCTTCTTTGCGACGCGATAATTTGTTGATTTCAGCAGGATCATCTGCCCATGCCATCTCACGCAGAATATTTTCATTGCGTTTACCAAATCCTTTTTTGAAGTGCCCTTCCGGCAGCCGGAAATTTGTTTCATCCGCAAGCCGTTCCCAGGAGCTCTCGTGCGCTTCAGCCGAATTGATGACAACGCCGTCCCAGTCAAAAATAACGGCGGAAGGAAGTATCGAAGTATTTTCAGACATATCTAAAACACTGAATTAAGGGCTTCACCTGACAAGCTTTTAAAAACACTCGCTTTCTGTGTGAAAATGCCGTTAGAAAAACCTATGTCTATGTCTGAGGGCCTTCGTTTTTTTTCTGTAGTATTATTTTTTCTGGCTTCTGCATTTCTGGTGAGTTGCAAACAGGAGGATACCAGACATCGCATAATAATCAGCATTCCTGATCAGAAGTTAGTGCTCTTAACAGACAATACCCCGACAGCCATCTATCCGATTTCAAGCTCAAAATTCGGTATTAGCAGTCAACCAGGAAGCTATGGAACCCCCCTTGGAAAACATAAAATTCAGAAAAAAATCGGTGAAGGTCTGCCACCGGGAGCCGTCTTAAAATCGCGGGTTTTTACGGGTGAAATTTTACCTGTAAATGCAGAGGGCCGGGATCCTATCGTAACACGCATCCTGTGGCTGGAGGGGCTCGAGCCGCGTAACAGAAATTCTTACGACCGCTTTATCTACATCCACGGAACTCCCGAAGAACGCAGAATTGGCGAACCCGCAAGCTATGGCTGTATTCGGATGAAGTCCTCGGATATTATGCAACTCTTCGAAATCGTCGGCTACGGAGCACGGGTGCAGATTAGTGAAGATCATTTAAATCCGAAGCTTTTGACGGGGCAAAAAGAACCTGGTGCCTGAGTTTTAAAAGCGATGAAGAGTCGTATTAGTAAAAAGAATAAAAAGGTGTAAGGTTAAAATTTGCTGTTCGAATGGCAAAGGAAGGAACTGCTATGGATGGGTGCTCATCGGCAGGAGGACTGTGATTTACTTTATGATTGGGTTCTGATGACAGTGAAAACGGTCATTGAGGCGAGGGGTGTTTCGATTGGGTATCCGGGTAGGCTTTTGATGGAAAAAATTTCCTTCGCTATGAATTGGGGGGAGGTTTTTATCATTCTTGGCGGTTCGGGTTGTGGAAAAAATACTCTTTTGAAAACGTTGATCGGGCTGTTGCCTGCGATGGAGGGGGAGGTTCTTATTTTGGGTAAAGACCTGGCAAGGGCTTCGGGAGAGGATCGAATCCATATTCTGAGCCGGCTACGCGTTTGAATCCGGAGTAAATTCGCGCTATTATTCACAACCTGAGAACCACTATGAAGAACCTGGAAGCCTTTAGTTTTGCTTTGCAAAAACGCCCCTTCGTGCTTCTGTGGGGCTCGTCGGCCAAAGAGCAACATCCCGAGCCCAAAGTAAAAAAAGCCAGGGCTGTCAGATAGCGGAGGTAAACGGAAAATGAACGATAGATTAAAAGTCAGATATGGGAACTGTTACCGGAAAGTTATTTTATGGGTGATTTTTTAGCCATTCTTCGTGTGCTGAGTGATCCGACCCGCCTGCGGGTTTTGTTGATTTTGCGGCGCTCGGAGCTTACCGTTGCGGAGCTGCAATTCATCCTGGGAATGGGGCAGTCTCGTATCTCGACAAATCTCGCCCAGCTTCGCCGTTTGGGTCTCGTGGTGGATCGGCGAGTTGGTAAAAATAGTTTTTACAGTGTGAATACCAAGTCACTTATCCCTTTTGAAACCCTGTTGCTTCGAGCAGAAAAGGACCTGTCCGAAACGGAAAAAGACCTGGCTGCTCTCGAACTGGCACAGCAAAAACGAAAAGACAAAGCAGGTGAATATTTTAACAGACTTGCCGGTAAATTTGGTCGCACTTATATTCCTGGTCGCACCTGGCAGGGGCTGGCACATGCGCTTTTGAAACTGATGTCACCCATGGTCATCGCCGACATGGGTGCGGGGGAGGGGATGCTCTCTCAACTCCTGGCAAAAAATGCAAAAAAGGTGATTGCGATCGATAATTCCCCGAAAATGGTTGAGTTTGGTACCGAACTGGCTCGAGAACACGGCCTGACGAATCTGGAGTATCGGCTTGGGGATATTGAGTCGCCACCAGTTGCTGATGAAGAGGTGGACCTTGCGCTTTTTAGCCAGGCACTGCATCACGTTTCGGAACCTTTGCGAGCACTGCGCGAGGCGTTTCGTATTTTGCAACCGGGTGGACGTATTTTGATTCTCGACCTTGCGAGTCATACTCACGAAGAGGCAAAGGAACTGTATGCACATGTGTGGCTGGGTTTTGCGGAAGCTGAGCTTTACGAATTGTTGCGCGGCGTGGGTTTCGTGGAAGTTGAAGTTAGGATTGTTGCAACGGAAAAACAAGCCCCACATTTTCAAACATTGCTTGCGATGGGTAATAAACCTCTTAGCTAATTTTTCTTCAATTGAGATAGAGAATTGTCGATTTCTATTTCGTAATTTCTTCTCTCTTTCGCAATTTTTAATGCAACCAAAAGCTGCTGCAGAAAGAGATATCCCGAAGATTTTTTCTTCAATTCAACCCTCATGTATACACGCTCTCTCTGCTGCAAATCTCTAAAGCTTTATTTATTTTTTTATTTAAAAAGGCTTTTTATGATTAAAGTTGTTGCGCTTGATCGAGTTTTAAGCTTGGGTAGGCAGACCCCGTAATTTTACGACAGATAAAAAACATTTAATTCATCTTAGCCCATTATGAAAATTCAAAAGGTCTCCCTTGATCACATCGCAAAGATAGCAGGTGTTCATAAAGCAACCGTTTCCAGAGCTTTGAGGAACCATCCGGCAATTCCTCTGGCAACCCGTGAGCGTATCAAAGAAATAGCACGCGAACAAGGCTACAAACCGAATCCTATCGTATCTATGTATCAGGCTCAGGCCCGCTCAAACAGACCTTCCAGGATGCAGGCAGCTTTTGCGTGGATCAGCGATTATCCCGTTACCAATGCCTGGTCCACCTATCCCTGGCTGAAGGGATATTACCGTGGTGCTTTCGAACGTTGCGCAAACCTGGGCTATCGTCTTGAGCAGGTGCAAATCGAAGTTGACGGAACGGATCCTGCTGAAGAGGTCGATAAACTCCTTCGCGTTTTGCGCTCTAAGGGGATTTTCGGAGTGGTACTGCCACTGATGCTACACAGTCAATTTGTTGCGCAAAAATGGAAAGATTGCGCTGTTGCGGTTATCGGAAATGCACATCTCGGACATCCTGAAGGAGTGGAGGGAGTTAAACGTAGTTTTTATCCAAGAGGCTTTGAGATTGCGGAGCGCGACATTTACTATAATACGCGCCTCTCACTCGTTCATTTGAAAGAGCTGGGCTATTTGCGTATAGGTTTTCTTTACAGTCAGTATATGGATAATGAAGCCAATGGTGTCGCGCAGGCAGCTTACCTGACAGAGCAAAGCAAAGTTGCTGATAAAGACCGTATTCCCACCCTGTTTGTTGAGCGCTTTAAAGAGGGACGTCCACCAGAATTTGACGAATGGCTCGACAAGTATAAGCCGGAAGTCATCATTTGCGTAAATCCCCGCATTCGCGAATGGGTCGTGGAGCGCGGTCTGCGCATTCCTGAAGATATAGGTCTGGTTAATTTAAACCTGGTTTCCGATGTGGCAGGCTGGTCCGGAATCGATGAGCAGCATAAAGAAATCGGTGCTGCGGCCATCGACCTCCTTGTGGGACAACTCAGCCGCAATGAAATAGGCAACTTTAACCACCCCAGAAAAATTCTCGTTCCAGGTGTCTGGGTTGACGGAGCAACTTTGAAAATGCCTCACTGGCAGGAGAGGGTTGAGCGTATAGCCGAACCACCATCAGAAGCGACCTCAATTGCTGATCTTGCGGCTAAAAAAGAATCTGCCGAAGAAGCTCAGGGTGTCGCGTAGAGGATATTCTGCACAAGAACACTCTCCATGTGCCCTGCTTGGATACTTGATATTTACCTGATATATATTACCAAAACAGACCGCCGCTCATCGACTTGTTGGAAAATTTATTATAGTCGGGCAGATGAACAGTTGTGTGCATTTGAAGGCTCCTTCAGATGAGATGAATCCGTTTAGCCGCTCCTTCCTCATTAAAAAATAAACATCTGGACGGACCTTCAACTTTCAGACTTCCCACCAAAGAGCAAGGCGTGATCAGCTTTTCCAAAAGCAAGCCCTTCATCTTTAAGTCTCGCGGTCTTCCCGGACAATACTACGTAATTGCACCGTGATGAAGGTTGTCAGCCCTTTTCTGAAATCCAGATAAGAGAGGCAGGAATTGCCAAAGGCAAAATTTGAATAATTGATTGCAGTATTGCCGAATTGCGGAAAATAGTTTAGTCTCCGCGCCATTATCCGCCTGATCTGTAAAATTTTATGCCTACTTACGAATACGAATGTCCAAAATGTAAAAAGACTTTTGACGTTTTTCAGTCGATGAAAGACGAGCCTCTGAAGACCTGTCCCGACAAGAAATGCAAAGGAAAAGTAAAGCGCCTCATCGGCACAGGGGCGGGACTTATTTTTAAAGGTTCCGGCTTTTATATCACCGATTACCGAAGTGAGGGGTATAAGCAATCTGCTAAAAAAGATGCTCCTCCGGCAGAAACGAAATCGTCGAACAGCTCGAAATCTGATTCGACAAAATCAGGAAATTCTTCCTCCACTCCTGCGGCAAAGCCAAAGGCCGACAAATCCAAATCCTGATTTTTAAAAAGTAAGAAAATGAGTAATAGAATTTGTAAGAGTTGTGACTTTGTAAATGAAGATGTCACTCGTATTTTCTGCGAAAACTGTGGCGTACGCCTGGAGCCTGTTCAGGAGACTCAAGAGAAAAAAGAAAAAAAAGCCGAGCCCGTTCGCTCTGCAGTTCTGCCTCAGACTACTCAGCAGAAAGAGGCTTTCGACATTGGGGCATTTTTTTTCCGTAATTTCTTTCGCCTTTTGCGGATTGCCTTTCTGGCTGCACTGACAGCGGTTATTATTTTGTTTTTTTCAAAACCGGAGGTTGTGCCGCCACCGCTTACGGAACCCCCTGAAAATCTCGATGCTTCACGTCGTCAGATTCTGGAGTTTTCCAGCAGCGACTTTCCTCGGGTTTTTAATTCTTCCATTCCGCTTGCTCAGGCGCTGCTGGAGAAAGAATTTGATCTGACCACTTCAGATACTCCGCTTGCTTTCATTCGTGCCACACCACAGCGTCTTTATATTGTTCCGGCAAACAATCAGCTAACTCTGGGGCTGGAAATGTCTGTCCTGGGATTTCCGGTTTATGTGGCTTCAGACTACACGAGTGAAGAGGGTAAACTGCAATTTGTTTCATCCAGAATCGGTCGTCTGGATTTGCCAAAAATGCTTCAGCCTTACTGGGACTGGACCACACCTTTGCTGGAGGCAAATTCCCCCCTCTATGCAGCCGTGGAAAAAAGTTATTACGTCGGCATTACTCCGGAAGAAATCACGCTTCGCTGGCGCGGACTTAATAAAAATACGCAGAATACACCGCAGCCGGCTACTGAAGAAACACCCCCCAATAATTGAAATTTCCCGTCCCATCGCGTTATCTGTTAGCCAGTCTTTTTGCCTTAGTCGTCTTTAGCTCTTTGTTGATATTTTCGACTCCCGCTGCAGCCCAGGGGCTTCCCAGGGGAGCACAGGGGGGCTCCCGACAAATTATTGTTTTTTGTACGGAGCCGCGTTTACGTATGAAGACGCTTTCGACGGCAGAGAGTGTAAAGCGCGATTTACAGCGCCTTCTTCACATTAACGACGATTGGAAATATCACCTGATTCTGTCTTTTCCTGAAAATGTCAGGCGCTCGAAAGTGCCGTATAATACCGGCCTCTACGAAGGGGATGGAGGGACCTTTAAGGTGCAGATGGATATTTTTGATCCTTCTGTCGTTGGAAAGGCAAGCTTTCGCGAAGCACTTATCGAGGCTCTTTTACTCGAAATGATCTATCGTGACAGCGTCGTCAAAGCAGGCAGACGATTTGAAAAACCACCCGTCTGGCTCGTGGAGGCCCTGCTTGAAGAACTGCGGATCAACACAAATAAAGCTGTCCAGATTGACCTTGCAGAGGCACTCATTCAGCAGGAAAAAGCACCGGAAATAAGTAAGTTTTTAAAATACACCCGCTCTCCTGCCGTCATGGAGCGGGCACGGCGCCGCATCGGAGCGCAGGCACTTTTACGAACCCTGGCAGCACAGCCCGAGCGTGTCAGCGGACTGCTTCGCCTTTTGCGTTCGGTGCCCGAAGAGTCGGATTCCCTTGAGCTGATTTTGCAAAATTACCCCTCGCTGGAAAATGACCCGGAGCGCCTGAATAAGCTTTGGAATCTGACCCTGGCAAAAATGGCTCTTCCGGCACGAAACACAGTTTTCTCCGCACGCGAGACGAGTAAAAAACTCGAAGCCATCGTCGGCCCTCCGGCTCTCCCGGCAAAACCTCTCAAAGGAAAAAACTCCAAAAATCCAATGCCTCTGCCAAAGGGTGCACTGTCCTGGAGCGAGGAGGCACGCCTGCCTTACGGGCAACGACTTTTATCAGATCACACCGTGGCTCTGCTGCAACTCGAACTTCGGGCCAACCCGGTCTTTCGTCCGGTTGTCGCAGAGTATCGCGAGATAGCTCAGCATCTGATTCGCAAACCGAAGGCACGCATTGAAAAGCGTCTCAGCGAAGTTGCTTCGCTGTGGATGGCTATCGATACACGCCTCGATAAAGTCTCCGACTATATGAACTGGTTTGAAATCAATCGCGTAAAGTCACCGGACTCAGATTTTCAAATGATGATGGATTACCAGCAGGAAATTATGGAAACCCCTGGTCGCAACGATGCAATCACCCGTCACATCGACCTGGTTGAAACTTCCATGTAGATTTGTTCTCACGCACTCAAACAAATGTTTCACCTCTCTGAAAAAGAAAAAGCAATCGTCCTCTTTCTTCTCCTGGCTTTTTTAGTGGGGTGGTTTTATCGTGAAGCGACCGCACAATCTCGTGCTCGTGCAGCTGAGATCGAGTTAAAGCAGCAACTTAAATCTTCGAATGCAAAATCTGAACTTCCCTGATCGTATTGAAAAAATATATTCCGCAGACTCGCGCTACGACCGCGACGCCTATCCCTTCCTGTGCGAAGCTCTTGAAACAATCCTGAAAAAACAAAAAAAGCCCCGCAAAGACCATCCGGGCAGTCACGTAAATGCAGCCGAGCTTCTCGAAGGTTTTCGCGGCTATACCCTGAAAGAGTTTGGCCCCATGTCGCGGAGTGTGCTGGAGCACTGGGGGATTCACAACTGTCGGGATGTTGGAAATATGGTCTATAACCTCATCACTGCAGGTGTTTTTGGAAAAACTGAAGAAGATGCGCTTGAAGATTTTGAAGAAATTTTTGATTTTCATTCCGCCTTTGAAAAACCATTTTTACCCAGCTTCAAACAAACTCTTTGAAAAATGCAGCTTCCGTTTTTTAAAAATTGCAGCACTGTAACTTTTTCCCGGCAAAAAATGACCCGATACTTTTTTATTATGCCCTTATTAACACTTGCTTCTCTTACAGCCCATTCCGCAACCTCAGCCTCCGCTGTAGCCACTCTGCCTGCCCCCACGGCGCAGGTCACCACCCTCGACAACGGACTCACCGTAATCATCGATGAAGACTCGAGTGCTCCCGTTGCCAGCGTGCAGATGTGGTGCAAGACCGGAAGTATGCACGAAGACAAGTGGCTGGGAGCCGGCCTCTCGCATATCCTTGAACACATGCTTTTCAAAGGTACCGAAAAACGTGGGGCAGGGGACATCGCACGCGAAATTCAGGATGCCGGGGGATACATAAATGCTTACACGACTTTTGACCGGACGGTTTACTGGATCGATACACCCGCTTCGGGTGCCGCTGTGGCCATTGATGTGCTAAGTGATGCGGTGATGAACTCGACCCTTCCCGAGGAGGAGTATGTGAAGGAGCAGGAAGTCATTCGCCGCGAATTTGCGATGGGATTTGATGATCCGAGTCGTCAGAGTATGCAACTTTTGCTGGGCACCATGTATAAGGAAAGTCCGCTGGGCAGCCCGGTCATCGGGCATCTAGATATCTATAATCGCCTCACACGGGACGACGTCATGGAGTATTATCGCGAGCGATATGCACCAAATAACCTGACCCTGGTTGTAGTCGGAGATGTCGACGCAAAAGCTGTCCTGGAGCAGGTAAAAGAGATTTTTAAAGACTATCCTCGACGTGCTTTGAAGCCGCTTTACCTTCCGGAGGAACCCGAGCAGCTTGGTGGGCGAAGTGCGCATGAGGAATTTCCGACAGAGCTTACCCGTCTCAATCTCGCATGGAAAGTTCCCGGTCTCGCTGATCCGGATGCGCCCGCGCTGGAAGTGTTGGGAGATATTCTCGGAAGCGGAGCCAGCTCTATTCTCAATCAGGAGCTGCGGGAAAAGAAGGGGCTGGTTCACGGAATCGGTGCCGGGGTTTACAGTATGCCCGAGTCGGGTGCATTTTTTGTCTCGACGGTTACTGACCCGGATAAACGGGAGGCTGCTGCCGAGGAAATTATACAAGTTATGGGCCGTATCAAAACAGACGGTGTTTCCGCAGCACAGGTCGCCAAAGCCCGACGGTCCCTGCTTTCGGACCAGCTTAATTCTCTTACTACAGCCCGAGGCAAAGCGTCGGGCTACGGCTCCGACTGGTTTATGACGCATAACCTGAATTTCGGACGCGAATTTTTACAAAACCTCGATGCGGTCACGCCGGAGGATGTTCAGCGAGTCGCAAAAAAATACCTGCGCGACGATAAACTAACCACCACGTCTCTCAACCCCGAGGGAAGCCTGGTTAAGGAAAAGGCAAACGAAGAGAAATCAAAACGCTCAAAAGTCGAAAAATTTAAACTCTCCAACGGCCTGCGTCTTTTGGTGTGCGAAGACCATCGTCTGCCCCTGGTCTCGCTGCTGGCAACTTTTCGCGGAGGACTCCTGGCCGAATCACCGGAGAACAACGGCATCACCAAACTACTTGCAAACTCCATACTAAAGGGAACAACGACGCGCACTGCCGAAGAACTGGTGACTCAGCTCGAATCTCTGGGAGGTTCTTTCTCAAGCAGTTCCGGTAATAATTCCTTCAGCATCGGAGTGAATTTACTCTCAGCAGATTTGAATACAGGAATGGAACTCCTGGCAGATGTTTTGGAAAATCCGGCCTTTCCGGCTAAGGAAGTGGCTCTGGAAAAAGCAGCACAGGAGGCTGCTATCAAATCCGAGGAAGACCAAATCACCACCGTGGGCCGAAACGTTTTGCGCAAACAATTGTTTCAGGACCATCCCTACTCGCTGCGTTCTTCCGGAAGCCTGGAGTCTCTGGCTTCTCTCGATGAAAACAGCCTCCGCGCTTTGTACGAAAAGCTCGTTGTCGGCAGCAACGGCGTCCTTGCCGTAGTGGGTAATGTAAAAGCCTCCGAGGTCAAGGAACTCGCCGAAAAATACTTTGCAAAACTCCCGACGGGGAAAGAGGTAAATACGGATGCACCGCAGCCCCCTGTTTTGGAAGAGGCTGTCGAGATCGTCGAAGAGCGCGACAAGCAGCAGGCACTCGTCATGATCGGCTACCGCGGGCTGGAAGTGACAAATGCTGATCGCCCGACCCTGGAGCTCATCGACGAGGCCTGCAGCGATCTGGGTTCACGCTTTTTTGACCGTATTCGTGAAGAAATGGGACTGGCTTATTACGTCGGTTCAAGCCAGATGCAAGGGCTGGTTCCCGGTCTCTTTGTTTTTTACGCCGGGACAGATCCGGAAAAAGTCGATCAGGTCGTAGCTGCTCTCAATGAGGAAATACAGGCCATTGCCAAAGAGGGCCTCACAGAGGAGGAACTCAAGCGCGGCAAAAAGAAACTGCTCGGTGCGGAAAGTATTCGAAATCAAAGCAACCACGCTTTTGCTGGCGATGCAGCAGTCGATGAACTTGTCGGCCTGGGCTACGATCACCACAACCGACGCACGGAGGAAGTCGAAGCCGTCACCGTAGAGGATACTAAACGGGTGGCTCAAAAATATTTTCTGAATCAAAAACCGGTACAGGTCATTGTTCAACCTCCGAAAAAAGCCGACAAAGCAACAGCAGAAAATTCGTCGGATAAAAACTGACCGGAACATCAGAGCACTGTCGGAAAGCCCGTTTCCCCGAGGTGCCCATTTGAACAAACGGGCCTTTTTCAAAAACGAATCCGTCCAAAAGAAATATGCCTGTCGTCCTCTGCCTTGGGTTGCCTGCTTTAGCCTAACCTGATAAAGCAGTCTGCGATATGCGAGACCTCCTTGACCTGCAGGCAGATAAAAAGGCTTTTCAACTTAACCTCGATAACCGCATTTACGGAACCTTTGCCGAAATCGGAGCAGGGCAGGAAGTGGCACGACGATTTTTTCACGTTGGCGGAGCTTCCGGCACCGTAGCCAAAACGATTTCGGCCTACGACATGACCTTCAGTGACTCCATTTACGGAGCCTGCGGACGCTACGTCAGCCGGGAACGTCTCAAAACGATGCTCGATCACGAATACGAGCTTTTGCTCGAACGCCTCGACCAGAATCTCGGATCCGAAAAAACCTTCTTTGCTTTCGCTGATACAGTCCAGGCTCGCAGTTTTCGGCGCCACGATGAATCCCACGGCTGGCTGGGAATTCGTTTCCAATCCGCTCCACGTTCACCGATTAACGAAATCATTATTCATGTTCGCATGCTCGATAATACGAATGTGCTTCAGCAGGAAGCTCTCGGAATCATCGGAGTCAACCTCATCCACGGGGCCTTTTATCTGCGTCACCGTCCGGAGTCACTGATAGGTGCACTCCTGGACGACCTCGGACCGGAACGCATCGAAGTCGATATGATCCGCTTTTCCGGGCCGGAATTTACCGCCGTGGATAACCGATTGATGAGCCTGCAACTCGTAATCCAGGGCCTCACAAAGGCCGCACTTTTCCGGGCGGACGGAGAAGTCGTCCAGCCCGCAGAAGCTTTTTACAAAAAACCGCTCCTGGTTGAACGTGGAAGCTTCCGTCCGGTAACCCGAGTGACCAACGACATGCTCGACTGTGCTCGCAAAATGTTCCTTAAAGAAAACGGAGTGGAGGGCGAGAACCCCGAAGTCCTTATGGAAATCACCATGCAAAACCTCCTCCAGGGCGGCAGCCTGGACCTGCATGATTTTCTCGACCGCATAGACATCCTGGCTGCTCTCAAGCGAACCGTTCTCATTTCCAATTACGGAGAATTTTATCGACTGGTAAATTACCTGACCCGCTACACCAGCTGCCCAATTGGCCTTCCGCTCGGCGTCCCAAGCATGTATGAGATTTTCGACGAAAAATACTACAACAACCTCGAAGGCGGAATACTCGAAGGGCTGGGACGTCTTTTCAAAAAGGGCGTAAAACTTTACGTTTACCCCATGCTGGACAAAGACGACTCTCTGATCACAGCAGATACTTTTAAAGTAGCCCCACACCTCAAACAGCTTTACGCACACCTGCTGGAAAATCACTTCGTCGAGGCAATGCAAGGCTACCACGAGGAATACCTGAATATTTTTTCATCGAATATTCTCGAAAGTATCCAGCGAGGCAGCTCAGACTGGGAAACAATGGTGCCCCGTGAAGTCGTCACTCTGATCAAAGAGCGCGGACTCTTCGGCTATCGATAAAAAATTCAGCTTTCTAATGAACGACCAGGAGAATTTTAATTCGCCACCATCGGCAAAGGCGCAATACCCTTTGGAGCGTCCGCCTTTTCAGCTTACTCTCAGAATGTTTATCATGCTCTTCGTAGCAGTAAGTTTTCTGATTCTGCCCCTCGTCCTCATTTACTGGAGTGCCGAGAAAGAACTGGAGGCTCGTTCCGCACGAGCAACAGAGCAAATAACTGACAATAAATCTCTTGCACCATTAAAAACGGCTCTGGAATCTCAAATCGATGCTCATTTCTCTGACGAAAACAGTCTGCTCGACTCCCAAAATCAAAAAATTACCTTTAGCGCAAAATCCAAAGAAGAAGCCGAAGCCTGGGAGGCAAAACTCACCACTGCAGCCAAACAACTCGGCCTTGCCCTTCTGCCCATGGAAGTAAACCAGGAATCCAAGGTGGAAAAATCCGGCAACATCCTGATAAAAAGATACTTAATATCGCTAAACAGAGAAAATTTTGAAGCTCTGCAAAAAACTCTCAGCAGGGCAGGGGAGACAAGCCCGAAAATAAACACCCCAGAGGGAGAAGGTAATGAAAATAAACAAAGTCTTCTGACTGAAATAACACTTTTCATCAATAAGGGTTCCGATGGCGATAATGTCAGCTCAGAGTAAAAGCAGTGACGTTTTCTCAATACAATTGCGCTTCTTATGAGCAGAAATACTTCTGAAAATGGAGCCAATTTATCTTTTATACAGCCTTAAAGATGAAATACGTTTTTTAAGTAAAAAACATATATTTCATACTGGTAATAAGATAATTACAAATTGTATTGGAGTTGGAAAAAGAGCTGCCAAAGAAAATCTGGAAAAACTTTTTCCCTTGCGGAGCAGCCCTGAAAATTCTGCTGCCTCAAACCATCCGAAGAAGCTTTTTTTAACAGGTTTTTGCGGAGCACTAGCTCCTGATTTACAAACCGGCGATATCATCCTGGAGGAATGGGAAGAAGGGGCCTTACTGTCTGCACGAATGATTCAGAAAAATCAGGAATTAATGACAATAAATTTTTTTAAAGGATCGAATAAGTCTGAAAACGAAAAGATACCTCTGTTACATTGCCATTCATCAGTAGCAGGGAGTCCGCAGGAAAAACGTAAGCTTTTTCATGCAACAAAAACACAACAAATTGCGGTCGATATGGAATCACAGGCTGTTATTGAGATAAGCCGGAAATTTAAAGCGAGGCTTACAATACTAAAGGTCGTTTTGGACGAGGCAGATTTCGATATCCGCTTTCCGGCAGAACTTCTTTTCGACATCAACCAACAAAAAGTCCCTTATATCAGGATGTTAGCTTACATAGCCAGGCATCCCAAAAGTATTAAATCGCTCTTAAACCTGGCAAAACGAAGTCAAAAAGCAGCCCGGAGGCTGGGGGAAGTAGGCGCTGAATTATTAGAAACAGAAATTAGTTAGAAAAATGCCTCTGCCGGCCAGCAAATCCGAACTTCTCGACAACCTGAATCAAGCCACTCAAAAGCTTGATAACGAATTTAATACCATTGACTTAGAAATTGAGCGCACAAAAGAAATCGAAGGGAATATTTCGTGCT
>JBKEBM010000184.1:0-2910 GCA_047973165.1 Chthoniobacterales bacterium | reverse complement strand
CGATTTCTCTCTCGCTACCCCAACGAGGTTGCTTTCCGCCTTCCCTGAATCCGAGCGGGGGCGTAACCCCGTTGGGGAAGTTTTTTTTAAAAAACACCTGGTTATTGTATTTTTGAAATATTTTTTTGATTTTTTATCTATATATTGTGGTCGTTCTTTTTCGCGAAAAATATTGTTTTTTTGGTTCTGATTTTTTTGGAAAAAAAGGGATATAAATTGAAATTGGCGATAGGGAAAAATTTTTTTCTTTATTAGATGATCTCTGAAGAAGCTTTTAAAATAGTGATTTGCCAGCATTCACCCAAATATTACCTTCATTAAAAAATTTTTTTTATTCGAAAACAGAGGTGGATTTTTATCTCCAAAAAAGTTCTGAATTGCCGTGAATTTCGGCAAGCAATTTGAGCGTTTCATCAAGCTCTGGAGGGGCTGTATGGAGAATTAAAGCTTGAAATCCGGGCTAAGATAAGACAGCTTCGAACAACCGCTCTTACTCATGGCTAAATCGAACTTTGATGACACCTCCTCAAGTCAAGCAATGGGTCGCCTAATCCAGGGACTACAAATTGGGGGAAGATACACTTTAAAAAATTGTTTAAGAAATCCCTCTCGTGTATATTCGTCCTGGCTTGCTCGTGAGGAGCGGACCGGGAGAGATGTTCTTCTGAAATTCCTGCCTGGCGAGTTGTATAATGACGAGTTGGTCGTCGATGATCTGAAGCGTGAAGCGGGGAGAAGTTTTTCCCTTAATCATAAGGGTATTGTTCGGGTATTTGACTATGTGGATGATGGTCAAGACTTTGCACTTACCACAGAGAGCGTGAGCGGGCTGAGCTTGTCTTCGCTTCGTCTGAAGAAGGTAAATCGGGTCCTGGAGGTGGATGAACTCAACGAGTGGGTCCCGCAGATATGCAAAGCTCTGTCGTATGCATATGATGAGGTCAGAGCCTTACACCGGGACCTGGACCCTGGGAAACTGCTGCTAACAGACAGCGGACAAATAAAGATAGCGGATTTTGGCATCGGAGCGGTTATTGATGAAGCGGCACAGCGCATGGGACTGGAAGGCTGTGGTCTTACCAGAGGTCTCATCTACAAAAGCCCTCAGCAGGTAAATGGTGAGGAGGCAACTGTTCTGGACGATGTCTATAGTCTCGGAGTTACGCTCTATGAACTTCTGGCCAGCAAACCACCATTTTTCAGCGGAGACCTGGCAACCCAGATCAGAGAAAAAACCCCGGTTCCTCCGAGTGAAAAAAGGTCTTTGTTAAGAATCGAGGCTGAATATATACCGGAATACTGGGAGGAAATTATAGCAGCCTGTCTGGCAAAAGACCCGAGCCAGCGCCCTCAAAGTATGCGTGATTTGCAGGAGGGGCTGTTTGCGAAGAAAGTATTTGTGGCTTCTACAGTTCCCGCCATTTCGGAACATCCGGAAGTTTCGCTCGATGCAGCAGTGGCGGTTAAAGCACTGGCAGATGAAGGCCGGGTGGAAGGGGCCGTTCAATCCGCAATACCCCTCATACATCATAGTGAACCCACCCCCGAAGGAAAGCATACGCCGGAAGCCCAGACTACTCCGGTACTAACAGAGACTCCGCAGGTTGAAAAAGTTACTCCGGTTGTCGAACTTGCCGAAGAGATTCTTCCGGTTGTAAGTGAGGCCGCCGCTGTAGTTGAGGAAGTTGCCCTGGCAACGGCACCGCAAACTGCAGAAGTCGCACCGATTGTCGAACTTGCCGAAGAGATTACCCCGCTTACAAGTGAACCGATGGCAGAGGTCGAAGCGATCCGTCCTCAGGCATCCCGGCGAGTTACAGAAGTTGTCCCCACTGTCGAAGAATCGCTGTCACAGCCGCAAACACCACAGGCAACCAAACCAGTTTCCGTTGTTGAGCCGGCTCGACCAGCTCCTGTAAAAAATCAAACAGTAGCCGTAACTGCAGCAGCGACTGCCGGTCTGGCCCCAGCGAGTCGGCTGATAGTTAAAAAAGTTCAGCCGGAAGTTACTCAAACAACAACAGAAGCTCCTAAGGAGACGGCGCCGGTCATTGCGACGGTTGCCACAACTGCAGCGGTGGGACTGGCGGCAGCAGGTCGCCTAATGAAGAAAGCGCAGCCTGAAATTGAGCAACCGACACAGGAAGCTGCCTCTGCAGCGAGTTACCTGCTTGAAGAGGTTCCCTTCCCCGCAGCAGAGCCACAGCCAGCCCAGGAAAGTTCTCAGCTAATGGGAGGGCAGGAATCTTTAATGGGTGACCAAGTGGAATCGGAGGAGGCTCTTGCCTTTGAACCGGCAATCCAGGAGAGCCCGCAAACAATAACGGAACAGGTAGCAGAAAAAATTGCGGAACCGGCAGAGCCATTGAGCCACCGTGTGGCCACAGAAAAAGAAATTCAGCCAGAGGTTCGCGAGGAATTACAGGAGCCGCCCAGGGAAAGTTCGCTGACTGAAAGACATCGGCAACCGATGGAAAGAGAAGTTCAACCACGGGATCCGCGAGTGGTCAGGCCGCCAGCCAGAGATACAGAACCGACAAGTGAAGCACCGAGCTTTTTTTATACTCTCTTTCGAGGACTGGGGGTTGCCTCGATACTTTTCCTTGCTTTGGCACTTGCAGCCTGGATGTTTTTACCAACAGAGTGGACCTCTCAGTTCCTTAGTAAAGTCCGGGGTACTCCCGCCGAGACATTGGAAACAGGAGCAGCGAAGCCGGAAGTTGCCATACCCCAGAGAAAGACCATCGTGGTTCCGGATCAATTTGATACGATACAGGCTGCGATTGATGCTGCGGAGGCCGGAGATGTCGTAAAAATTAAGCCAGGAGTTTACGTGGAAGGACTCGTTTTAAAAGATGGAGTTCATTTGCAGGGAGTTGACCGGGACACATGTGTCATTCAACTCGCAGA
>JBKEBM010000183.1:0-7382 GCA_047973165.1 Chthoniobacterales bacterium | reverse complement strand
GGGCTGGCCGCCTGTGGCGTGCGGGTGCAAAACAGCGGAGTTTACTACCTGAAAGTTTCAGGAGACTTGCCGGAGTCTGTAAAAACAGTGCCATTTGCTGTGGTTTATTCATTTAAATAATTTCCTGATTCCTGTAGGAGAACCCTTACTATGACGCTCACTCGCACAACTGAAAAACTATCGGGGAACTCCATCTATCACTTTTCTGTTTTTCTCCATAATAAGGTTGGAGCACTTCTTGAAGTCGTAAAGCTCCTCAATCGCCATGACATCGTCGTGCTTGCACTCAGCATTCTGGATTCTTCGGAAAGTTCCATTGGGCGAATGGTGGTTACGGACCCGGATTCCACGCGCCGGCTTTTTGATGAGCATGATATTCCTTACAGCGTTTGTGAAATTATGGTGGTTGAGTTGCCGGAGGGAGCGGCAGAGCTGTCGAAGGTGCTCTCGGCTTTGCTGATGGCGGAGGTGAATGTCTTTTTTAGTTACCCTTTGCTGACTCGTCCGCGCGGTCAGTCGGCACTTGCTTTGCATCTTGATGATGTGGAGTGTGCCAGCAGCGTTTTACGGGGAGAGGGGTTTCATTTGCTGACTCAGGAAGATATTTCGCGATAAAAGAAGCTGCTTTTTCTCGCATTTTTAAAAAAAATTTCCCAGGTTGAGTTTGTGAAAACTATTTTTTCTTTTTTCGTTTTAGTCCTGTCCGCATCCTGTGCCTTTGCCGGAATACAGGTTTCCCAGCGTGTTCAGGTCGATGGTAGTAATAAAATGGACACAGTCATCACAACCATGCTTGAAGGAGATAAAATGCGTGTCGATATGGGGGAAGAAACCAGCTCCATCATCGATTCAAAAACGGGAGATGTTATTACGCTGATGCACTCTCAGAAAATGGCCATGACACTTCCAAAAGAAACAATTGATATTGCAAAGCAAAGTGCTAAGGCCATGACCGGCGATCTCGGAAAAAAGTCTGTCTCTTATAAAAAGACCGGACAGACCGAAAAAATAAATGGTTTTGATTGTGAAGAAATCATCGCGACGATGACCGATGAAAACGGAAAGGAAGATCAAAGTGCCACTATGTGGATTGCTTCGAATGCCCCCTTGTCTGATGAAATGAAAAAAATGTTCAACAATATTGGCGACCAGTTCGGAGGGCTTCCGAGTAATTCGGAAGCAGCAATTCAGGAACTCAATGGCTTTCCGATCCGTATGATTTATAAAAACCCTGATGGCTCGATAACGACGATTACGACGCTTTCGATTGCTGAAAAGGATATTCCGGCAGACTCTTTTGAGGTTCCAAAAAGTTATCGTGGAATGAACCTGCCTGGTAAGCTTCTCGAGATGATGAAAACTCAGTAGGCTGAGTTGCCGCCTGCCTGTTTCTTTTTTTTCCGGAAAGAGAAATTCTTGCAGGAATACGAGTAGCGGTTTACGAAATCGAAATTGAAGCATCCGTAGCTCAACTGGATAGAGCGCTGCCCTCCGAAGGCAGAGGTTGTGGGTTCGACCCCCGCCGGATGCACTTTTTATCCTTTAATGAGGTAGTAGGTTCCGAGCAGGGCGATTGCGGTGAGGAGGATTCGGCTCATCCATTTTTCGGAGATTTTTTCGCGGATGTGCATGCCGGAAAAATATCCGAGGATGCTGAAGGGGACGGCAACGAGAAGCCAGATGGTGATTTGTTTGGTGATGAGTCCGGAGGCCAGCAACCAGGCGGATCGAAAGCTGCCGGAAAAAACAAACAGGAGATGCAGGGTGGCGATGAGAACGGGTGTTTTGATTTGTCGGGTCTTCAGATAGACGAGCAGAGGAGGCCCGCCGACATTCATGGAACCGCTGAGTATTCCACTGGTAAGGCCGAAGATTCCGGCCGTCCATCGGGGCAGCCTGCGAGAGGCGGGAACAAGAATATTTTGCGCGCAGGACAGGAGTAGGGCTGCGCCCAGGAGGCGTTTGATGAGGGCTGGAGGAAGAGACTGCAGCCCCCAGATACCGATGGGAACACCACAGAGGAGGGCGATGATGAGGGGGCAGAATTCTTTTTGGTCAACCCGATGCCAACTATTTTTAAGAGTGGCGATGCAGGCGATCGTTGTCAGAACGGCGACAAAGGGTACGGCTTCGCGCATGGGGAGAAGAAGTGGCAGGGCGGCCATGGCGACGATTCCGAGGCCGAATCCGGTGAGGCCCTGGACCAGGCTGCTGAAAAGGCAGATTACCAGGAGGAAGAAAATCGTTTCCAGGTCCATGCGTAAGAATTGCAATTCGACTTCCTGAGCGCGAAATAATTTTTTCGCCGGGGAAGAGCGAATTTTTTTAAATAGCGTCGGGGAAAATGGACTGGATGGTTCGGTCGATTCCGGCGCGGGCCATTTCGCTGGGAGGATACTGGGACTGAGCTTTGAGGAACCAGGCGAGGGCGGAGCCGGTTTGTCCGCGGTTTTCGAGTTCCTCGGCGGTGCGGAGGGCACGGACGAAGTCGGCGGCTTTGGTGGTGAGGTCTGCGCGGACACTGTTGAGTTTGTTATCGTTAGGAAACTCGACGTAGGCAGTTTCGACGCTTTCCCAGGCACCGGCGAAGTCTCCGCGTTTTTCGATTTCCTGCGCACGGATGATGGCAGCTTCGACGTTGGCCATGGACTCCAGAACTTGCTGGAGCTGTTCACCCTTTTCCGGTGCGAGGGCGGTTGCTGCGATGAAGCGGACGCGGTCATCGTAGATTTGGCGGTAGTTTTTTTGGCTGAGGAGCTGATCGAGATCGACGAGTGCCCGCTGCTGGACATTGCCCTGGGAGGTGATCAGTGAGAAGACTTCTTTGAGATCGGGGTTGCGTGGCCAGATTTCAGTGGCATTGCGGAGTTCGACTTCGACAGTGTCGTTGTCGCCGCTGACAGCCGCATTTTTTGCTTTTGCAATGTGCATGGCGGAAATGGCCCGGGCGGTTTCGACGGCGGCGAGCGGTTTGGAAGCATCGAAGTCGTGGGCGATCTCCTGAAGTTCGCCGACAAGTTTTTCGGCCAAAGCGTAGTCGCGGACATCGATGGCGGAAAGGAGCTGGTTGGATTTCTGAACGAAGGTGAGGACGCGGCGTTTATCCTCGCGGGGGAGCATACGGACGGACGGCATGTATTCGCCTGCAATGAAAGTTTCAGCCAGTCGTTTAGAGGCACTTTCCAGCTCTTCTTTTTCGACCAGAAATTTGAAGGCTTTGATGCCTTCGTCCACGTCGCGCATGACTTCATTTGCCATGCTGTCGAGGGTGCTCATGGTTGGGGGCATGCCGGTGGTTTTTGAGAAAAGGTTTTTGGCATCCTCTCCGACGCGCAGTTGGTTGTCGCCGTCGTTAAAAATGCTGCGGTAGAAACGTGTGGCAATGACAGCGTGTTGAAAGCGGCGTTGGAGAAAGAGCTGGACGATGAGTGCCTGGAATTCGATTTTGGCCTGGAGCTGGGTGACTTCTTTGGAGAGGTCATTCTTTTTGAGGAGAGCGTTTATCTCTGCCAGGCGGGTGACGTAGGGCTGCATTTTGGTATCGCGGATGAGAGCCTGGCGGCGGCGCCATTCTGCAGCAGCAGCCTTATTTGCAGGCGGGGTAGAGTCGAGAGTATTGCCCTGGGCGGTCATTTGTGAGTTCCACTCGAGTTGTTTGCGCTCAGCTTCCAGGTTTACGTTTGCCTTGGTTAGGCGATCGCGCTGACGGAGGCTTTGCCAGGAGGTGTAAACCTGATTGGCGATGGCATTGCTGAGGCTTGCATCGATTTCAAAACCGGAGGCTTGCGGGAGAAGGCTGAATGCACGGTCTGTAGATTCGGGTGTAATGTTTGTGGGGGAGAGTTGGATTAAAATTTCGTTGATCAGAGCGTTGTAGGCTTTGTCATCTTCCGAGGTGGATTCGGGGGCATTCAGGTATTTTTCAAAGCGTGCCTGAAAGACGCGGTTGTTGTGGACACTCCAGGTTTCGCCGTTCCAGGTGACAAGTTCTGTGCCGGGATTGAAAGATGGCAGGTCGTTGCCCCAGAGGGAGCTTTTGGATTTTTTTATGTTCTGTCCGGAGTTGCTGGCAGTGGAAGGAGTGTTGTTTGCTGGTTGGGCTGAAGTTGGTAGTTGGGGGGCAGGGCGTCGATTGGATTCGGTTTGGGAAAAGGTAAGCGGCTGCAGCGAAGTGAAAATTAAAATCGTGGTAAAAATTCTCAGCAGGAGGTGAGTGGTATTCATAATACAATCGAATTTTTTATCAGGATTTTGTCAGGTTAATGGTTTTCAGGATGCCCTGGTCATCTACCTGGATGAGAAAGACGAACTGTTGACCCTTTTGGATGTTGATATGGTTGAAATCATTTGGGACGACGATGGGGAGGATGGAGTCGTTTTCAGAGGGGATGGAAATGGAAATAAGACGGCCCAGTGTGGGGGAGAGGGCGAGTGAGTTATCAACGGTGCCTTCGACTCGATAGGTGTTTCCGCGGATGCTGCGTGCATTTTCCAGGTAGGTTGCCACATCGAGGGGTTCAGTGGTTCGGTAGGGTTCCGCAGTGCCCTGGAAAAGCAGGGCGGCTCCTCCTAGGGCAATTACTGCGATCAGGACTATGCCAATGATCCAGGCCGGGTTATTGGATGATTTGGAGCGTCGAGCCATATTGGATTATATTATTTCTTAAGTTACCGAGGTGCAAATTCATTTACTTAGCTCATGCGCGGGCGAAGGCAGCCCTGCCATGCGAAAAGAATACCGATAAGAACATGGACTCCCAGGACCCATAGGCAAACGAGGGCGGGGGAGAGGGAGGTCTGACTGACCATCTGGACGATGTCGTAGTAGCGGCTTCCGCTTTCGTCGGCTTTGAGAGTTTGCAGGACGCCTGACCAGCTCCAGTAGGCTGCAATGAAGGGTTTTGTTAATGTGCTGACCAGGGCGGGCAGGGCGAGGACAGCTCCGGAAAGCGGGAGCTGAAAGCCGACCAGGTAGATGGAGGCGAGGCTGGCCTGTTCGGCAGAACCCAACCAGGCGGAGAGGGCAAGACAAGTCATACTCATGGCGGCATTGACAAGCCAGAGGAAGACGAGTTGCTGGCCGAGAGGGGCGGGAAAGTCGCAGATAAAATCCACGAAAACTCCCATCCAGACGGACTGGAGGGTGACGAGGATCAGTATGAAGACAACTTTGCTGGTGACGTAACTGATGGGGCTGACGCCGGAGAGTTTTTCTTTTTCAAATATGAGGCGTTCGCCTGCAATCTCACGTCCTGCATTGTTGGCACCCATGAGGGTGAGGAGGATGACCTGAAACATGACGATGCCTGAGACGAGGCTACCTGTTTTTGTGGCATCGACGACGAATTGCTTGGCTTCGACGAGCTGTTGCATGATGTCCTGGTCCAGGCTCATACCGAGGCTTTTGACATTGGGGAGGCCATTCCATGCGAAGATGGCGACAAGGACGGGGAAGCCAAAAATGAGGCCGAGCTGTAGCCAGAGCTGAGGGGAGTTTCTGAAGAAAATTTTGAGGCGACGGGCGAGCAGGATGGCAAACTGACTGAAAATTCCCGGTACATTGGTGGAGGGCGGGTCCTCGTCTATGGCGGTGAATTCTGCTTCGAGAGCCTGTTTTTTTTTATCCGATTTTTCTTTTTTGGTGTCAGTGGAAAAGTCTTCGGGTAAAGCGAGGGTAGCGGACTGAGGAATATCTTTTTTACCTGCTTTGGATGTGTCGTCGGTGAGGGAGGGGGAGGATGATTTTTCGGTAAATTTTTCGTCAGAAGCGGGGGGCTCATTTTTACGAGCTGAGTCGGCGTCGAGAATTTCAGCCTGAAAGTGATCGTGATATTTTTTCCACGATTTTTTCCAGTCGTCGGCTTTTCGGTTGTCGAGCTGGCTGTAAAGGGCGTTGGCGTCATCGACTCTGAAGTAATGGGCGAGGTAGTCAGCGGGGCCGTGATAGGCCAGAACACCCTGGTAGAGAACGATGACGGAATCGTAGAGGTGGAGGTGCTGCAGGCTGTGGGTTACTGAGAGGATGAGGCGGTCGTCGTGCCTGGAAAGGTCGCGCAGGAGATGGACAATCTCGTCTTCGGATTGCGGGTCCAGGCCGCTGGTGACTTCGTCGCAGAGCATGATAGCGGGTTTGCTGACGACTTCCATTGCGAGGGAGAGGCGGCGTTTTTGACCGCCGGAGAGAACGCTGACGCGGCGATTGCTGAATTCGTGCAGCCCGACTTCTGTGAGAATGCGCTCGATCTGAAGTTCGCGATCATCGGTAGAGAGTCCGGCGACACGCAGACGCAGGGCGGTATCGACGGATTCGAGGACGGTGAGTTCCTCGTGCGCGATGCTGAATTGCGGAACATAGCCGATTTCGGATGGAGCGAAATCGCGTTCGTTGAGGTTGTGTTTTTCCCAAAAAATATCTCCTTCTTCATCTCCGTGTGCGATGCCGGCGATGGTTTTTAAGAGAGAGCTTTTCCCGCAACCGGAGGGGCCGATGATGGCGGCAAAGTGGCCTTTGGGGAGTTGTGCGCTGATGTCAGCAAGGAGGGGGTGAACATCACTGCCGTTATCTATGAATAAACTGACGTCCCGGAGTTCCAGCATACTAGCGCCTGAGGGGAATGGAAACAGGGGGATTAGTCCAGTTCAAAATTGATGACGATGTCGTAGGAGCCGTTGGAAGCAAGGCCTTTTGGGAGAGGGTCGATGCGCTTGACTTTATCTTTGATGGCGCGGATGGAGTCGTCCATAACGATGTTGCCGCTGGTTTTAATGATTTTAAAACTGCTGATGCGTCCGTTTTTTTCAATGCGGATTTGGACGGAGCAAACAAAGCTCGTGTTGCTTTCCATGACGGAAGTGGGCTGGGTCCACTGGGAGTAAAATCGGTCGTGGATGAGCTCGTGATACCAGGTAAATTCGGAGGGATCACCCTGTCCGGTGGAGGTGGAGCTATTACCTTGTCCGCTGGTTTTGGACTGGGAGTTGCCGGAGTTTGTCGAATTTGCGGAGCTTGCTTTTCGAACTTCCTGCGAATTGACGGCTGTGGCTTTGGGCGGGACTTTTGGGGTCGATTTCGGAGTCGATTTCGGAGTTGATTTTGGAGTCGATTTTGGAGTCGTTTTTGGAGTCGATTTTGGAGTCGTTTTTGGAGTCGATTTTGGAGTTGGTTTCGGAGTTGGTTTCGGTGTTGGTTTCGGAGTTGGTTTCGGAGTTGGTTTCTGAGTTGGTTTCGGAGTTGGTTTCGGAGTTGGTTTCGTTGTTGGTTTCGTTGTTGGTTTCGGAGTTGGTTTCGGAGTTGGTTTCGGAGTTGGTTTCGGAGTTGGTTTCGGAGTTGGTTTCGGAGTTGGTTTCGGAGTTGGTTTCGGAGTTGGTTTCGGAGTTGGTTT
>JBKEBM010000175.1:0-6174 GCA_047973165.1 Chthoniobacterales bacterium | reverse complement strand
TTTTTATAATCCGGATACTTGTCGGGATTTTAGGGAGCGGGTGGCGGCGTTTCGGCCGGATGTTGCGATTTTTCATAATATTTATCCCGTGGGGTCGCCGGGGCTTTATCGCGAGGCCCGGCAGTTGGGGGTGCCGGTAATTCAGTTTATTCATAATTTTCGCCCGTTTTCGGTGGGGGGGAGTTTGTGGACGGGGAAGCGAATCGCTGAGGAGAGTCTACGGGGGGATTATCGGGCGGAGGTGTTGGCTGGGGCATGGCAGAACTCAAGATTGAAGTCGGCACTTTTTGCACTGCTTTTAAAGCGTCTCCATGCGAGTGGTGATCTGGCGGCGGTGAGGAGGTGGATTGCGATTTCGGAGTTTATGCGGGAGAAGTTTATTGAGGCTGGGGTGCCGGAGGAGAGGGTTGTGACGCTTCGGCATTCGTGGGATGCCCGTCCGGTGGTTGGGGCGGCGGAGGAGAGGGATTATTCTTTATTTCTTGCTCGTGTTGTTCCGGAAAAAGGAGTGCAGACTGTGTTGGATGCTTGGCAGCGGTTGGGAGCACAGGCTCCGCGTTTGGTAATTGGTGGGACGGGGGCAATGGAGGAGGCGGTGAAAAAGGCGACTGCAGAGAATGATAAGATCGAGTATGCGGGTTTTGTGGATGGTGAGAGAAAGGAGGAGCTGATTGCGAATTGTCGGGCGATGCTGGCTCCTTCGATTTGGTGGGAGCCACTTGGGTTGGTGACTTATGAGGCTTATGACTTTGGAAAGCCGATGATTGCGGCGGCTTCGGGTGGGTTAAAGGAGACGGTTGTGGACAAGCAGACGGGTTTTCTTTTTGAGGCGGGGAATGTGGAGTCTTTAATTTCTGCGGTAAAGGCAATGGAAGATATAGGGCAGGACGGTCGGGAGGCTATGGGGAAAGCTGGTAGAGAGTGGCTGCTGCGTGAAGCGAGCCCGGTGGTGTGGCGGGAGAAATTTTGCTCTGTAGTGAATGATGCTCGGGAGAAGAGCTGATAGTGTTTTTCTGTTGCCAGGTGATTGACATTGAATTTGAATTTGCGGGTTTATGATCGAGAGGCTTGAGAAGTTTGCTGGTGAATTAAGTGGCTTCCTTTGGGGAGCACCGTTGCTTGTTTTGCTTGTGGGGACGCATTTGTTTTTGACGGTGCGGTTGGGGTTTATCCAGCGTTACCTTTTACCGGCTTTACGAATCACTTTCAGGCGTTCTTCGGGAGGGGATGGGGATATTAGCCATTTTGCGGCTTTGATGACGGCTTTGGCTTCGACGGTGGGTGCGGGAAATATTCTGGGAGTTGCTGTAGCTATCGGAGCGGGCGGTCCGGGAGCTGTTTTTTGGATGTGGTTTACAGGGGTTTTTGGAATGGCTACGAAGTTTGCGGAGGCGATCCTTGCCGTTCAATATCGTGAAAAAAATGCGAAGGGGCAGATGTCGGGCGGTCCGATGTATGCTTTGAAAAATGGTTTGGGTCAGGCGTGGCTGGGGATTCTTTTCGCAATTTTTACAGCTGTGGCAGCTTTTGGTATCGGTAATATGTTTCAGGGGAAAGCGGTGGCGGAGACGGTGGTTGGCTTGTTGCCGGAGATGGATCCTTATTGGGTAAAAGTGGGGGTTGGTTTACTGATGGCATCTGCTGTCGCTGCGGTGGTTTTTGGTGGGATTCGGAGTATTTCAAATTTTTGTAATTTCCTGGTTCCCTTTATGGTGATCGCTTATATCGGCTCTTGTTTGACGATTATTTTAATGCATTTGCCGGAGTTGCCAGGGGCCTTGAAATTGATTTTTACGGATGCTTTTTCGGGTTCGGCTGTGGCGGGGGGCGGCCTTGGTGCGGTGATTCAGGCGGGAGTTCGGCGAGGTTTATTTTCTAATGAATCGGGACTGGGGAGTGCACCGATTGCAGCGGCTGCTGCGAAGACGACGAATCCTGTGCAGCAGGCTCTGGTTTCCATGACAGGAACTTTTTGGGATACTGTGGTTGTCTGTGCGTTGACCGGGCTTGCACTTGTGATGACAGGTGCCTGGAGTTCCGGTGCGGAGGGGATGGCTATGACTCAGCAGGCTTTTGCAAGTATCCCTTATGTCGGTAAGGGTTTGCTTTCATTAGGTCTGATTACGTTTGTGTTTTCGACAATGCTCGGGTGGAGTTACTATGGAGAAAAGGCTGTGGAGTATCTGGGGGGGATATCTTTTATTCCTGCATATCGGGTGCTTTGGGTTATTGTGGTGTATCTCGGTGCGACGATGCCCAGCGGGCTGGTGATTGATTTTTCGGATTCGGCAAATGCGCTTATGGCAATTCCTAACTTGATTTCGTTGCTTCTTTTGAGTGGAGTGGTGGCGAAAATTACAAACCGCGACTTAGCAGACCCAAAAACTTTTCATGGCTGATTCAATTTCAATCTCAGATTCGGAGGGCTCGGATTTGCCTTCTGAAGAAACTACGCAGACGGCACCCGAGAGCTCTTCTGCTGAACAGGCTCCCTTTGTGGAGACGGCAGAAGATCGCAAGCGTTCCTTGTCGCTGATATTTTCGCTTTGGATACCGGGTTCCATAATTGCCTATCTGCTCGGGGCTTTTCCGTATGCTCACGGGTATTTGTATTCGCGGATGCCGATAACAGACTATTTGGACGACTTTTGGAAACTTCCGGACTGGGAGCATTGTTTTATCGTTCCGATGGCGGTGGCTTTTATGATCTATGAAAAGCGAAAAGAGCTTTCGTCGATTCAGATTCAACCGAGCCTGATTCTTGGAGGCATGGTTTCCTTCATAGGCTTTTTCTTTTATTTTGCGGGTTATCGGGCAGATAATTATTACTTCGGTTATATTTCGATACAGATATTGCTGGCTGGAATGGTTTTATCTGTTTTGGGAGTGCGTTACATGGGGGCCTTACTTTTTATGTGGCTTTTCCTCGGATTTATGTGGCCGCTTTTGTTTCTGGAGCAATACCTGGCTTTTCCTTTGCGTCAGATTATGTCTGAGGCCAGCGTGCAGACTTTAAACCTGATTGGTATTCCGACGATTAAGCAGGGAACGGGTATTTTATCAGCACCTGATCATGCTCTGGGCCTCGCTACAGGACAAAAATTCTCTGTTGATGTAGCGAATCCCTGCAGCGGCATCCGTAGTCTTTTTGCATTGTTAATGGTTTCTGCACTTTACGCTTTCTTTACATTCAAGTCCTGGTGGAAGCAGATTATTCTGGTGGTCTGTGCAGTTCCATTGGCTATTCTGGGAAACCTGATGCGTATCCTGATGCTGACTATCGGGACGCTGGCCTTCGGTGCTGAATTTGCAATTGGGACAGATGCCCTGGAAGACCCTTCAACTTTTCATATGGCATCGGGATTCCTCGTCTTTGCTGTTGCTCTGGGTGGTATGCTGCTCGTAGCCAAAGTTTTGAATTCACGCCTTTTTGGGTTTTTTGAAAAAAAGGATAACCCGCCTGCTGCTAAAGATGAGGATGTGTCTGAGGCTGCGTCCTGATTTAAAATTTCATTTCTCTTTCTGAAGACAACAGAGTATTATTTTGAGTATGCAAAATAAATCATCGAGTGAGAGTTTGCCGAAAAGCGGTTCACGTATGTGGATTTCGGTGGGGCTGTTCACCTTTCTTGCGCTTGTGACAGCGGCTGTTTGCAATGTTTCTTTTAAATCCACGGAGGCCTCCGAGGCTGGTATCGTTCTCGATTTACCCTACAGGCTTCTGGGGATGTTCGGAGAAGATGGGGAGGTTACAGAGGGAGAGCGTTCTATTCTTCCTGACGATACCGAGTTTGATAAGCGAAGCTATACCGATATGTATGGCAATACTATTAATTGCCAGATTGTTCTGGCCGGAACGGATCGCCGAAGTATTCATCGTCCGGAAATTTGCCTTCCCGGCCAAGGATGGACGATAAAAGCGAGCCAGCCTGTTGAGATCGATCTAAAAAGTGAGGGCGAGATGAAGGTGACGATGTTGGACCTTGTTCGGAAGGTGGAGGTCGCCCCGGATGAATTTAAAGAACTCCCTATGATTTTCATGTATTGGTTCGTGGCAAAAGATTACACCACCAATAGCAATTTAACCCGTATTTTGAAAACGAATCTTGATATGCTTCTCTATAACAGAATGAGTCGCTGGGCCTATATCATTGTTAGTTCTCCGGTTCTGGAAGGATTTAATCCGGGGGGGAAGAGTCGGGAAGAAACAGTAGAAGCACTCAAAAAGGCAATCGGAGAAGTTGTCCCGGCGATACAAAAGGACCAAATGGAGATTTCCGAGGTGGAAAAACTGTAAGTATCACTAATACTTTTCGCTTTTGAACCCGCCAGCCTTTGAGCCGAGCGGGTTTTTTTGTGCCATTTGATAAAACGCTACAAGGCTCGTCGATAGCAGTCTAAAAGCTCTTCCATTTTGACATCGAAGCTTAAATTTGCTTTGGCGAACCGCAGGGCTTCTGTCTGAAGTACATTTCGCAAATCCGGTTCTTTCAGTAATCGCAGCATATTTTCAGCCAGTGAGTCTGAGCTTCGAAAATCGGCCATCAAACCATTTTTTTCATGAAATAAAATATCCGGGATTCCCCCTGCCGGAAAGGCAACAGCCGTCCGTCCGCAGGCAAATGCCTGAGGAATGACCATAGTCTGAGCTTCTTTAGTCGAAGGGACGACGAGGGCTGTCAGTGCACACATGATATTTGGCATATCATCGCGGTAGCCTGTAAAAATAACGGGTGATTCCTGGTCCGGAAAAAGCTTGGCTATTTGATTTTCCATTTTTTTACGGGCACCGGGGCGGGAGCCAATTTCATCACCAACGATTAGAAAACGCACTTCCGGAAATTCTTTGTGCACCTTTGCTGCCGCTTTTAAAAAGTAGGTGTGTCCCTTTTCGCTACGAAACATGGCGACAACTCCAAACAAAGGAACTCCTTTGTGAAGACCGAAGTCCTGCAGCACTTGCTCGACTGGTTGCTCCGGATGGAATTTTTTTAAATCGACTCCCTCGCCGACAAAATCGACTCGCCGGGGATCAACCCTTGCTTCAAGAAGGCGATCTTTAATGGATTTGCAGCTTGCAACGATACGTTGACAGCCAAAGCGGTAAATATAGCTGCGATTTTTTTTAATCGGATAGATAAAATCTATATTACGGCTGCGGACAACATGGATACCTGCAAACCGAAGTGGCAGCGCGAGCCAGCTATCTTTTCCACTATGCGTATTGAGAATATCAGGACGGAATTTTAAAATCAGCAGAGTGAGCTTCAGGAGCGAAAAAGGATTATAGGCCGAGCGCATCGAGACTGCATGCACGCGGAGACCTCGCTTTTTTCCTTCAGTGAAAATGGGGCTGTTTGGATCGGCAGCCAGGATACTCTCGTGCCCATGGTCAATGAGCCAGCGCATTTCCTTGAGAATGCGTTCCTCCTGTCCACCCCAGTTTGGGCTGCTTTCCGTATGAAGAATTTTTAATTTATTTTCCAAGCCGTTTGAGGTTGTTACGTGCGCCCTGTGTCGTCCTGCCATCAAGGGAGTTGAAGCGGCCGTTCCAGGCCACTAGTCTTAAGGCGGAAACCAGAAAAACGACAGTCACGAACGACCTGAACAACACTACACTCCAGGATCAACTCATCAACACCCTTTTCACTGAAGACCTCATTCAGGGACTCATAAACATCGCTCAACTCCGCATTCTGTGAGCCACGCACCAATGGGTGCCCTTGGTGCCGTTCTCTCGCCACCGATAGCCTGGCTGCACTGTCTGATCGAGAAAATGCCAGGGGTTTGTTTTCCTGAACATTTTCCTTTTGGTATAACCCCTTTCTCATCTTTGCCTTAATCTAACATACTACACTATCGCCGTCTTAAAATTTCTTTGTTAAAAAATCCCTCATATGAGCACCGCTCCTATTATTTGTTTTGGCCAGCAACCCTCGGGCTTTCTACCTAAGCGATTTCTTTATGCAAAAATACAAACTGCCCGTCGTTTGCAAAGCCAGATCGGCGGAAAGGTAGTTTTCTTCTGTCACGACAGCGACCATGATTTTCGTGAGACCATGACTGTGCTCGTCGATCCAAAAACCGGTCAGCAACAACGCATCAATTTCCCCTTCACCAACAAAATTCAAAAAAAATATACACCTCTCTACGCCAAAAAACTCGACCCAGCCT
>JBKEBM010000172.1:0-8575 GCA_047973165.1 Chthoniobacterales bacterium | reverse complement strand
ACAAGACTTCACAAAAAGATAAAGTGTGTTTTTATGTGCTCACAGTGGGCTTCATGAGGGTGTTAGAAGCTTATCAATCATATAAAATTTTTTCAAAAAATCATTGACAAAGAAACGGACGCGATATACTGATTTTACGTTAAATCATTTTATTTATCAATAAAACCCCTGACTTAAACAATTGAATACTATGAAACTCTCTCCTCTCCGCAAAACCGCATTTTTCTGCACATTGGCCGCTCTCACCTCCCTGCTTCCACTCTCCACATCGCAAGCAGTTGTTTTGACCGATATTACCTGGGATCCAAGCGGTAGTATGGGCCATAACAGTACGCGCTACAGAGTAGATACGGTTTCTAATCCCAGCGGTTCCGGTAACTCCGGACAGGTTGTGAAAAATAATAATGCCTATGGCACATGGAATAATTTTTATAAATCCACAGGTGTTGTATATACCCTTGCAGATTACAACCTCACTGCAGGCACTTCCACACTCAGTTTTACGACAGATATCTACATCCCTACTACCAGCCTTGTGACAAACAATGACGAAATTATCCTTTCCTTTAACTGGAATGACAATGGTGGCCCAGATGTGACATCTCAAACCAGTATCGTCAGTGCGATCGTACGTGATTCCTGGGTGAGTCTGGCCTTTGAAAATGTAGTAATCCCGGAATTTGATGCCAGTAGTACCTCTGTGACAACAGCCGGAATTTACCTGGCCTTCAGGGATAGAACTAACGATTCGCCCACGGCAGGACAAACTGCCTTTTATCTGGATAATTTTAAAATCACCGGAGTCATCCCCGAGCCCGGCACAGCTACTCTGGCATTGCTCGGAGCAGCTTTCTTTGCGGTCCGCCGCGTTCGTCGCAACTAAAGCTTTTTGCTACGACGAAAACCTTCCAATATCATGAAAAAAACACTTTCTACTCTCCTCGCCGGAGGATTCCTCCTGGCGGCTTCCGGTGTGGCACTGGCTGCAGATAATGATACCATCGAATTCAGCGACGACGCTATCACCATTGAAACCAAAGATGCCGAAGCCACGGAGGTGGAAGATGACGGCAAAAAAGTGATCAAAGCCAAATTTTTTCCCACGGAAAAATGGTCCACTGTACGCATCCTACCCGCCTCTGGTTCCTGGGACCTCTCCGAATACTCCGGCCTTGAAATCGACATCACCAACGATGGAGACGAAGTCGCAAAGACTGGTGCCCGCGCAGACCAGGCAGGGAAGGCCTCTATTAAAGAGCAGGCCTGGAACTCTGCCCGAGTCAAAACCATCGCTCCCGGTGCCACCGAAACACTCTCTGTAATATTCGGAATGGACTACGGAAACCCAAAAGAAATCGACACGGCAAACATCGGATCCATCCTTCTCTTCCTGGGCAAACATCGTGAAGCTGCCAACGACCTGACAATCCAGTCCATCAGAGGTATTAAGGATTAATACGATTTAATAATCCAAAAATCACAAAAAACGCTCTCTCACCTCGGCTGGTGGCAACTCGCAGGCCTGCTGATTCAAAATCTGCTTTCGATGTCGGGCCACAAAATCGTAAACCCTGTTTCGAATCACTCGCGGAAAACAACGCATCAGCAGCGTTATCCAATGCCAGCGCGGCAGCGCGGCGAGCACATGAATCGCCGCATCGCTTTTTGAAAAAACCCCCTCATCGGTGACCAGATAAACCGTATCCATGCGGATATCATGCACCCCATGCTTTGCCAGCAACTCCTTTCCAACAGGCGATTGAAGCTGTGCAAACGTAAACTTCCCTGTCGCATCCCTCTTCCAGATAAAGCGAATACTCGCGCTGCAAAAGCCGCATTCGCCGTCGTAAATAAGCGTTCTCATTTGAGGATTCCTCTTGTTGCTTACTATATTCTGAAATAGCGTTCGCCTTAGCAAGAATGATCCTGAACAGAATCCATTCCTCACTTCAGAATTGCTTCCAAAAAAAATTTCCTCCGGAGTCAAAAGGGCGACTTTTTTGGGATAAGGCCCTGCTTATGCTGAGTTGGGTCCCCTTTAAGGAAGTGATCATAATCGCTCTCATCATGCAGGGATTTAAGGAAGCCTTTCCTTTTTCACATTTTCCGATGTATTCACAGATCCCGGCAGACACTGAGTATTATTATCTCACCGATTTACAGGGAACTCTGATCGGTCAGGAAGCTGTATTTGGCATCCGCTCCGCAAAGATGAAAAAACTATTTCGTTCGCGCCTGGAAGCCATTACCAAAGGCGAGGAAGCCACAACGGAACAACTGAAAGCTGCCGGCGAAAAAACGCTCGCCTACATGGTCGAGCATATTCCTTTTGAATCCGGCCGTGATCTTGTCAAAAAATTCGGCCTGCAACTGCATTGCGTTCGGGTCGAGCGCACCGATGAAACATTTAAAAAAGATCACCGTATGATTGCTGAATTTCGTATACCATGAGCTTTTGGGAAAAATTTCACCAATATTTCCGAAGTCACGAAATCCCTTTTGCGTATTGGGAGATGCTCTTCATCCGCTTTGTTTTTGCATGGCTGATCTATGCCAGTCTGCCTGGCTGGGTCTCCTTCACATCTCAACCCAAACCGGATGCGCTGGCCAACTGGATCGATTTCACCTTTCTTTCGCACACACCGATTTACAATGCTCTTTGGTGGCTGGCGGTTGCATCGCTGATTTTTTATGTTCTTGGCCTTTTTCAGGTCATCGGCCTCAGTTATCTGGCGGCTCTCTTTATAAGTATTGGAACACTGGAAAACTCCCAGGGAGCGGCTGAGCATTACCGACAACTTCTTACTCTCGCGATTCTGGCACAAGCACTCGTGGCATGGTGGCAAATTCTTTGGACCGCAGATGACTCCTCTGAAAAAGTTCGCCGCTGGTGGCTCCTGGATATAAAAAAAGAACGCCAACTCATCCACTGGACACGTATTATGATTGCCGGAGTTTACCTCACAATGGCGATTACAAAAATTGATCGCAGCGATGGACGCTGGCTTTGGGATACCCCCAACCTGTCCGTGCAAATCATCAAAACCCACGCCAACGACTTTGCAAATACAGGCGTCGCCACGGACCCTTTTTATTTAGAAACTCTGCCTAAAATGATTGCCGATAATCCGAATCTATCGCGCATTTTTTTTGCACCCGGCCTGCTTTTGGAATTGTTTCTTTTTCTGGGACTCATCAGTCGGAGCTGGTCTTTGTTCACAGGAATCAGCGCGATTCTTTTACACCGCGGGATTGAGATTCTCATGGGTCTGAACTTCGTGACTCACGAATGGATGCTCTGGATATTTTTTGTCAATCCGCCTTACTGGATTTACCGCCTCTTTTTTCGTTACCACCTTAACAGGCCCTAAAATCCTGTCCTTTTTTAGATTCGGTATTGCTATGCCTTCATATTCCTTGGCTTGCTTCGGAACAGTCTCTGCACAATGACAAAGAAGAGCGGTATCAGGAATATCCCGAGCACCGTGGAGGCGATTGTGCCGCCGATGACACCGGTGCCGATGGCGTTTTGACCGCCGGAGCCGGCACCGTTTGCAATGGCAAGCGGGACGACGCCGAGACAGAAGGCAAGCGAAGTCATCAGGATCGGACGCAGTCGCTGACGGGAGGCTTCGAGCGTGGCTTTGCCAAGTTCCATGCCGTTGTCAAAATTTGCCTTTGCAAATTCGACAATCAAAATAGCATTTTTTGCCGAGAGACCGACGATGGTCAGGATACCGACTTGCAGGAAAATATCGTTTGCCAGACCACGCCCCCAGGTTGCCAGGACAGCACCGAAGACTCCCAAAGGCACGGCGAGCAATACGGCAATGGGCACGGGCCAGCTTTCATAGAGAGCGGCCAGGCTCAGGAAAACGACAATCAGTGAAATCAGGTAAAGCGAACCGGCCTGTGCTCCGGCAGCGCGTTCCTCGTAGGAAAGTCCGGTCCATTCATAGCTGATGCCTGGCGGGAGTTTTTCCGCCATATCTTCCATGGCCTGCATGGCGTCACCGGTGCTCATACCGGGGGCAGCATTTCCCTGGATTTGGCGGGAGGGACGCCCGTTGTAACGTTCGAGGCGAGGCGATCCGTAGGTCCAGTGTCCGGTTGCAAACGCCGAGAAGGGCACCATCTGGCCGACTTTATTTCGGACATACCAGTTTCCGAGATCGCTGGGTTTCATGCGCGAGTCAGCATTCCCCTGGACAAAGACACGCTTCACACGTCCGCGATCAACGAAGTCATTCACATAAGACGAACCCCAGGCAGTGGAGAGGGTGTTGTTTATATCGCTGATTGTTAATCCGAGAGCACTGGCTTTTTCGCGGTCAATGTCGATTTTAAATTGCGGCTCATCATCGAGTCCGTTAGGTCGGGCACCTGCGATTGCAGGGTTTTGCGAAATCATTCCCATGAGTTGGTTTCGGGCATTCATGAGAGCTTCGTGGCCGACATTTCCTGTATCGGTGAGCTGGAAGTCAAAGCCGCTGGCATTACCAAGCTCCATGACGGCAGGAGGAGCGACGGGGAAAACCATAGCTTCGCGGATTCCCATGAATCGGCCAAAAGCTCGCCCGACAATCGCCGGGAGACGGTTTGCTTCGCCAGGGCGTTCACCCCAGTCTTTGAGGCGGACAAAGGCGATGCCGGAGTTCTGACCACGACCGGAGAAACTGAAACCGGCCACGGTGAAAACACCTTCGACATTTTTGCCTTCTGCCTGGAGAAGATAATCGCGCACATCGGTCAGGACTTCCTCGGTATTACTCAGAGTGCTGCCCGGTGGAAGGGTTGCGATAACAAACATGCGGCCCTGGTCTTCCTCCGGCAAAAAGGATTTGGGGAGATTTTGCATGATGTAAACCATCGCTGCCACGATGGCACCGTAAACAACCAGGTAGCGAAAAATCCGCTTGATAATGTGCTGTACGGAGCTTCCGTAACTACGGGTTGTTTTATCAAACATGCGGTTGAACCATCCGAAGAAGCCGCGTTTTTGCAGGGTGTGGCCTTTCTCCACCGGCTTGAGCATGGTGGCACAAAGGGACGGAGTGAGCACGATGGCAACCACGACAGAGAGCATCATAGCCGACACAATGGTAATGGAAAACTGACGGTAAATAACTCCCGTCGATCCGCCAAAAAATGCCATAGGCACAAAGACCGCTGACAGCACCAGACCGATAGCAATCAGTGCGCCGGTGATCTGGTCCATGGATTTTCGAGTGGCTTCGAGTGGCGACAGACCTTCCTCAGACATCACGCGCTCGACATTTTCCACCACGACGATGGCATCATCCACCAGCAAACCGATGGCAAGCACCATACCAAACATGGTGAGTGTATTGATAGAAAATCCGAAGACTGCGAGCATGCCGAATGTGCCGAGCAAAACCACCGGAATTGCAATGGTCGGGATGATCGTGGCACGGAAATTTTGCAGAAACAAAAACATCACGCAAAAGACGAGAAAGACAGCCTCGATGAGCGTTTTAAAAACCTCTTTGATGGAGAGTTCGATAAACGGTGCTGCATCGAGTGGATAAATAACCTCCAGTCCGGCAGGGAAGCTGGGGCGTAAGTCTTCGATCGTTTTTTTAACATTTTCGACCGTAGCCAGAGCGTTGGCACCGGTAGCCAGACGAATTGCCAGACCCGAAGCAGGATTGCCATTATACTTTGCCGAGATGGAATAATTCTCTCCGCCCAGCTCGACCGTAGCCACGTCGCGAAGGCGGACCTGACCGCCATCCGTGTTTACTTTTAAAAGAATATCACCAAACTCCTCGGGCGTCGTCAGGCGCGAGGGTCCGACGACGGTGGCATTGATTTCCTGTCCCTGCACAGCGGGGAGGCCGCCGAGTTCGCCAGATGAGACCTGGACGTTTTGCTCACGAATGGCATTGCGCACATCGATAGGTGTGAGCTGGAAGTTATTCAGCTTTGCCGGATTCAGCCAGATGCGCATGGCATACTGAGAGCCAAAAATCAAAAAATCACCGACACCTTCAGCACGGCTCACGGGGTCCTGGATGGAAGAAACAATAAAGTCGGCAATATCACGATCATTCATACTGCCGTCTTCGGAGACAAAACCGACAACGAGCAGGTAATTTCGCGTGGATTTTGCGACTCGAATCCCCTGTTGCTGAACCTCCAGCGGAAGCAACGGAGTGGCCAGGGCGAGTTTATTTTGTACCTGCACCTGAGCGACGTCGGGGTCCGTCCCCTGGCGGAAAGTGAGCGTGATGCTCATCGAGCCGTCTTTGGTGCTCTCGGAACTAAAGTAAAGCAGGTTGTCGATACCATTCATCTGCTGCTCGATGACCTGCACGACAGAGCTCTGCACCGTCGCGGCAGACGCACCGGGATAGTTTACCGAAATCGAAATCGCAGGTGGGGCGATATTTGGATACTGAGCAATAGGAAGCCGCATCAGCGAAACTCCGCCAGCCAGCATGATCGTGATGGCGATCACCCAGGCAAAAACCGGGCGATCAATAAAGTAACGTGCCATGAGTTATTTCTCCCCTTGTTCAGGTTCCTGTGCCGTGATCTCTGAAGGTACGACTTTGGAGCCGGGAGGTGCTTTTTGCAGCCCCTCGACAATAACGCGGTCACCAGCAGAGAGGCCTTTCGTAACGAGCCAATCACCACCGATGGTCCGGTCGGTCTCGATGACTTTCATCTCGACGATGTCTTCGGTGTTTACGGTCAGAACAACCGCTTCACCCCGGGCATTGCGCGTGACGGCGCGTTGAGGAACCAGGATGCCGCTTTCATTGACACCGTTGGCAATCGTGGCGCGAACAAACATGCCTGGCAGCAGCGTTTGGTCCGGGTTTGGAAAAACTGCCCGCAGTGCCACCGAGCCGGTGCCCTCATCGACACTGACTTCGGAGAACTGCAACTTACCGGGATACGCATAGGTCGTACCGTCTTCGAGAATGAGCTTCGTATTGGCATCCTGCCCTTCGACGCCTTTGATGTTTCCGCGCTCGAGCTCGCGGCGAAGTTTTAAAATTTGTGCACTGGATTGCGTCATGTCCACGTAAATGGGATCGAGCTGATAAACCGTGGCCAGCGGATTATTCTGCCCGGGAGTTACGAGCGCCCCTTCGGTGACAGCGGACCTGCCAATACGTCCGGAGATGGGCGACAGAACCTTTGTGTAGTCCAGGTCGATACGCGCTTTTTCGAGATTAGCTTTTGCAACGGCGACATTGGCCACGGCTTGTTTCCAGGTAGCCATTACGTCATCGTAGTCCTGCTTACTAATGACGCTCGTGGTTACAAGTTTGCTGCGGCGATCAGCAGAGAGTTTAGCGACAGCGGCTGCGGCCTCATCGCGAGCAACACCGGCTTTCGCGCTGTCAAATGCAGTCTGATAACGCGCCGGATCGATCTGGTAAAGCTGCTCGCCCTCTTTGACATCGGCTCCCTCTTTGAAGAGACGTTTGAGAACGATACCTCCCACCTGCGGACGCACCTCGGCGACACGAAAGGCTGCCGTGCGACCAGGCAGCTCGGTGAAAATCTCCACCCGCTGCGACTTCAGAGTTACGATACCAACATCCTGTGGCGGCATCTGAGGTGGACCCTGCGCTCCCGCATTTTTATCGCATCCTGTTACTGCAAGAAGCAGTCCTGCGGCTCCGCAGGCAAGCGTCCATTGCTGAAATCGTTTGGTTCGTTTTGTAGGCATATTCATATTGGTGGTATAAAAAAATAGTTAGTGGAGAGCTTTTCCAAGGAAGGTCATCATGGAGTGGATTCGATCCTCATCTGCATTATCCATGCGTCCGTGCCGCATGTGTGGGTGCAGTGCAATGGCCAAACAATCGATCAGAACTCGTGCCGTTTTTGCGGGTTGAGTGCTGTGAAATTCCTTTGAGGACACTCCCTCTCGCACGAGGCGGGTGAAAGTTTCCAGCAAAAAATCATCGAATTTTTGGATACAGGGCCACCCCCCCTCAATGGCTTCGACGACGAGTTTAAAAATCTGGCGTTCATTACGAAACAACTCTTCGTGAAAATGGTAAATTCGCAGGATACAGCGTTTCAGGCGGCTCATGGCCCCTCCCCTGCCCTCTACGATTTTCGTAATCTCTTTTTTCATAAAGTTCACGTTTTGCTCGGCGGAGCATTCGACCAGAGCGTTTCGTGAAGAAAAGAATTTGTAGATATTAGCCGTGGACATATTCAACTCGCCCGCAATATCCGCGATGGTCGTTTTTCCAAAACCGTATTGACGAAACAACTCATCCGCTTTGGACAAAATCCGCTGCCGCGTTTCCTCGCGTTTTGCTGATTGAGTTGGTTTCGTTTTCATGAAAAGTAACGATTTACGTTATTCGTTACTTTTGTAAACAGAAATTTTCGGATTTTTTTGCGTTGTTGTATTTTGCCCCGGTTTAAAACAGTCTTGCAGTGCTATGTATGCTTTTCGGCTAATTTATTTCGTTATCATTTCAGCCTTTTAGTAAATCACAATTATCCCGCAGCCTTGACAGACTTGGTTTTATCGGGGCTGAAACGTGTGCTTTTAGTTTTCAGGTGTGCGCCAGGTGTG
>JBKEBM010000154.1:0-2965 GCA_047973165.1 Chthoniobacterales bacterium | reverse complement strand
ACGTCGAATACGAAACCGATAATCGTCACTATGCACACGTCGATTGCCCCGGTCACGCCGACTACGTCAAAAACATGATCACCGGTGCTGCTCAGATGGACGGAGCGATCCTCGTCGTAAGCGCAGCAGACGGCCCGATGCCTCAGACTCGTGAGCACATCCTTTTGGCTCGTCAGGTTGGCGTTCCTGCCATGGTTGTCTTTTTGAACAAAGTTGACATGGTTGACGACAAAGACCTTCTCGAACTCGTCGAGCTTGAGGTCCGTGAACTCCTCAGCAAATATGAATTTCCTGGCGACGACATTCCTATCACCGCCGGCAGTGCTCTGAAAGCCATCGAAGGCGACGCAGAGTATGCAAGTAAAATCACCGACCTTATGAAAACGGTTGATGACTACATTCCTGAGCCGGAACGCCCGATCGATCAGCCATTCCTGATGCCTATCGAAGACGTTTTCAACATCGAGGGTCGTGGAACGGTTGCTACCGGACGTATCGAGCGCGGTATCCTGAAAAAAATGCAGGAAGTCGAAATCGTCGGTATTCGCGATACGCAGAAAACAACTGTCACGGACATCGAAATGTTCCGCAAACTTCTTGACGAAGGTCGCGCTGGTGACAACGTCGGAATTCTGCTTCGTGGTATCAAAAAAGAAGACATCGAGCGCGGACAGGTCATCGCTCAGGTCGGCACCATCACACCTCACCGTAAATTCAAATCTGAAGTTTACATCCTGAGCAAAGATGAGGGCGGACGCCACACACCTTTCTTCTCAAACTATCGCCCGCAGTTTTACTTCCGCACGACGGACGTGACCGGCACGATCAAACTTCCTGAAGGGGTTGAAATGGTCATGCCTGGTGACAACGTCGCCATGGAAGTCGAACTCATCACTCCGATTGCAATGGAAAAAACCATCCGTTTCGCTATCCGCGAAGGTGGCCGCACCGTTGGAGCCGGACGTGTAAGCGACATTCTTGACTAAAAAATTATCACCGCTTTTAATAAGAGCGGCGTCAACCAAGGTCAGTAGCTCAATTGGTAGAGTCGCGGTCTCCAAAACCGTTGGTTGGGGGTTCGAGTCCCTCCTGACCTGAGTTGACTTACAGGTTTATCATCATGTTCGCACGCATTCGTAAATTTATCACCGAGGTCAAAACTGAGCTTCGAAAAGCTCAGTGGCCCTGGGACCCGAATGAGAAAGGGTTTAAGCGTTACAAAGAACTCTGGGACTCAACCTGGGTCGTGATGATTGCGATGGTTTTACTGGGAGGTTATATCGCCATGTTTGATTTCTTTTTGGTCACCGTGGTCGGCTTCCTGACAAAGCAATAACTTTTTAAAAAATTACTGATGCCAACAGCACCTCGAGATCAATGGTATGTCGTTCATGTCCTTTCCGGACAGGAGCAAAAAGTCGCGGACAACATTACAAAACGCATCAAGAGCGACGAGTTGGGTGACGATATTTTTGAAGTCCTCATTCCGACCGAACGCGTCCAGGAGATCAAGCGCGGCAAAAAAACCGAGACAACCCGCAAATTTTTTCCGGGCTATATTCTGATCAACATGCACTTGCTGGATGAGAATAATCAACTCCGCGAACGTCCCTGGTATTTTATTCGTGAAACCAACGGCCTCATCGGCTTTGCCGGCAATAAAGAGCGTCCCACTCCCATGCCGAAAAAAGAAGTTGATGGTATGCTTGCCCAGATGCGTGATCGTGAAGACAACGTCAAACCCAAAATCGAGTTTGAAGTTGGCGACAAGGTCAAGGTTGCTGACGGACCTTTTGAAAATCAAAACGGTGTTGTCGAAGAGATCGATCCCGAGCGTGGCAAGCTCCGCGTATCGGTCACAATTTTCGGACGCGAAGCACCTGTGGACCTCGAATACTGGCAGGTCGAGCGTGCATAGATTCCAGACTGTTTAGTTTTTGAAAAAGGCCCTGGGTTTTGTCTCAGGGTCTTTTTTTATGGTGGGCTGCCATGCAGCACCTCTATCCTGCAGCGACGTAAAAAAATCTCCCCACACAATTTGTGAACGACGAACTTTTTAACATCTTTGTTTACCTGGCAGCCGCGGCCATCGCGGCCCCGCTCGGGCGACGGCTCGGAATGGGTGCCGTCCTGGGTTACCTGGCGATTGGTGCCCTCATTGGTCCCTCCGTGCTGGGGTGGATCGGTGAAAATCAAGAGGAAGTACTGCACTTTTCTGAGTTTGGAGTTGTCCTGATGCTCTTTGTAATTGGCCTGGAGATCGATCTTTCGCGTCTTTGGAAAATGCGCGGGCCGATCCTCGGGCTTGGTGGCTTACAGGTTTTATTCACAACTCTGCTGCTGGCCGGAGCAGCTTCCGTTTTTTTGACGGAATGGCGGGAAGCACTGGCGATGGGAATGATTTTCGCACTCTCGTCCACAGCCATCGTCATGCAAAGTCTGCGCGAGCGTGGAATCAGTGACACCAATGCGGGAAAGCAAAGTTTTGCCGTTTTGCTTTTTCAGGACATAGCCGTAATCCCGATGATTGCTCTGCTGCCGTTGCTGGCACATCTTCCAGCGGGAGCCGGAGCCGACGGGTACGGAGGGCATGTGACGTGGATCGATTCTCTGCCGATCTGGAGTCGGGGGCTGGCAGTTTTGAGTGCTGTGATTGTGGTTATCGTCGTCGGACGTTTTATCCTGACGCCCTGGCTGCGCTGGGTGGCTTCTTTGAAAGTAATGGAAGCCATGACTTCCGTGACACTCGCCCTTGTCGTCGGCAGTACCTTGCTGATGAATGCCGTCGGCCTGTCACCAGCACTTGGGACTTTTGTTGCCGGAGTCATGCTGGCCAGAAGTGAGTTTCGTCATGAACTGGAGAGTAATATCGAGCCCTTTCAGTCTCTGCTTCTGGCCATCTTTTTCATCTCCGTCGGAGCGGGGATAAATTTTTCCCTGATTGCGGAAAAACCGCTGACGATTG
>JBKEBM010000130.1:0-2891 GCA_047973165.1 Chthoniobacterales bacterium | reverse complement strand
TTTTAATGAGGGTAAAAAGGTTGTCAGGTTTAATGGAAAGCGGCAGGTCGAGCGGACTGCCTTTGCGATGGAGAAATTTGGTTGTCCATGCTGCAAAGGGACCAAATAAGAGGGTCTTGCGACCATCGAGAATGCGTGTATCGAGATGCGGAACGGCCATAGTCGGAGCGGCATCGAGTGCCTGGCCGTAAACTTTCGCCTGGTGTTTGGCAACGATCTCCGGGTTTTCGCAGATGAGCCACTGGCCGCCAATCGGGAAGCCGCCCGTACCTTTGGCTTCGGGGATTCCGCTTTTTTGCAGCAGTTGCAGGCTGCCGCCGCCGGCACCGATGAAGACAAATTTGGCAGTGTTATTTTGGCTGACTCCTGAGCCAAGATTTTTGATTTTTATTTTCCAGCCGTCTTTGGTTTTTGTGAGATCGGTGACGCGGTGGCCCGTGGCGATGCCGCAGTCGGGCTGAGTGGAGAGCCAGGCGAGCAGCTTGCGGGAAATATTTCCGAAATTCACATCGGTGCCGCTGTCCATTTTGGTTGCAGCGATGGGCATTTCCGGACGCTCTTCGGTGAGGAGGGGCGCCCAGGAGCCGATGGTAGTCCGGTCTGTGGTGTATTCCATTTCCGAGAAAAAATGGTGAGCCGCCAGACCGGCGTGCCGATCTTTTAAAAAATCGACCTGCTCCTGCCCGTGCACGAAGCTGATGTGCGGGACGGGGTTTATAAACTCTTTGGGATTTTCCACCATGCCGCTGCCGACGGCGTAGCCCCAGAACTGGCGCGTTTTTTCAAACTGCTCGAAGATGTTGATGACGTTTGAGACATCGACACTGCCGTCAGCTTCGCGTCCGGGTGTGTAGCTGAGTTCACAGATTCCGGCGTGGCCGGTGCCTGCGTTGTTCCAGCCATTGGAGGCTTCCTGAGCAACAGATTCGGTGACTTCGTAAACCTGGATTTTTAACTCCGGCGAGAGCTTTTTTAGTAGTGCAGCCAGGTTAGCAGACATGACACCGCTGCCGACCAGAACGACGTCAGGATTTTCGATATGGGTGTTATACTGCATCGCGGAGATTTATTTTTTCCCGTAGAGCGGACCGAAATTTTCGCAGGCACGGAAGTCGGCGGACTCGAGATCGGCAGTTCCAAAAGCATTCCATGCTGCGGGGCGGAAGATGCGGGACGAGTCGACATTGTGCATGTAAACCGGAATGCGCAGCATGGAGGCGAGCGCGATCAGTTCGGCTCCGATGTGGCCGTAACTCAGGACGCAGTGGTTGGCACCCCAGGCATTCATCACGGAATAAACATCGCGGAAGACACCGTCGCCGCCGGTGCGCGGAGCAAACCAGGTAGTGGGCCAGGTCGGATCGGTGCGCTTGTCGAGTATATCGTGAACTTCGTCGGGCAGAGCGATGGTTTCACCCTCGGCAATTTGCAGGGCGGGGCCGAGGCCTTTTATCAAATTGATTCGGAAAATCGTGGAGCGCATTCCGCCGCGTGTGCGGTAGCGTGTGGACCAACCGCCACCGCGAAAATACCCTGTCGAACCTGGATGCCAGGTCGTGGCTTTGAGGCAGGCTTCTACTTCTTCGTCGCTGATTTCCCAGAAGGGTTTCATGACGGGTTCGCCGTCGCGGGTTTGCTCGCCCGTGCCGTCGAGTGCTGCAGGGCCGGAGTTGATCAGGTGTAGAAAGCCTCCGGCTGCACTGCCTTCGAGCTTGTGGTTTGCAACACGCTGAACAGCATCGGGACTCCAGAAAGTGCGGACGTCGGCGAAGATTTGTGCGGAGTTGGTGAGGAGGCTTCCGAAGAGCATGCAAACGCCATTGAGAGCGTCGTTTTCGGTTGCGATGGCGTAGGGTGGGCGTTTGCCGTTCCAGTCGAAGGAAGAGCTTAAAATTGCCTCCATAAAATCGCCGTTAGGGAAGTGGTCGGTCCATTGGCGCTGGCCCTGGAAACCACCGGCAATGGCGAAATGCCCGTTGGCTTCTTCGCCGAATCCTTTTTCGGCGAGACGTGGATTTCCGATCATAAGGTCGCGGGCGATGAGTGCCATTTTGACAGAGGTTTCCCAGTCTTTGTCGAGGAGTTCGCGGGAGCGGGTGCCTTCGGGTGAGTTGTAATTTTTGCCTTCGGGGCAGTTTTTTTTGACCCAGGTGAGTGCTTTTTCGTATTCGGCTTCGTCGTAGATATTGCGTTCGATGCGGCGAACAAATTCGGTCATGTCGATGGACTCGACACGCATTCCGAGGAAACTTTCAAAGAAATCGGGATCGACGACGGAGCCTGCGATGCCCATGGAGGTGCCGCCCATAGCGAGGTAAGCACGTCCGCGCATGAGAGCTACAACGAGGCCGGCACGACAGAAGGTTAGTATTTTTTCGCGAACATCATCCGGAATATTTTCGTCGCCGGTGTCCTGCACATCGCGTCCGTAGATACCAAATGCGGGGAGGCCTTTTTGAGCATGGCCGGCGAGGACAGCTGCGAGATAGACCGCGCCGGGGCGCTCGGTTCCGTTGAAGCCCCAGACAGCTTTGGGAATGGCGGGGTCCATATCCATGGTCTCGGAGCCGTAACACCAGCAGGAGGTGACCGTGAGAGAAACGCCGACATTTTCGCGAGCGAATTTTTCGGCGCAGGCACTGGCTTCGGCCACACCGCCGATACAGGTGTCAGCAATAACACATTCGACGGACTCGCCGGTGGGGTAATGTAAATTTTCGGAGATGAGTTTAGCGACCGACCGGGCGAGTGCCATGGTGCTATCTTCGAGGGATTCACGAACGCCGCCAAGACGTCCGTCGATAGTGGGGCGAATACCGATTTTTGGATAATTGCTCATATTTTTATAAGGGTTAGAAAATTTTTAGGGTTATTATCAGGCTTTGAATGCG
>JBKEBM010000061.1:0-13750 GCA_047973165.1 Chthoniobacterales bacterium | reverse complement strand
GCGGCTATCTTTTCGCCTTGTCTCCAAAATTTTATCCAATCTCTCTGCCGAAAAGCAGGTTTTCCGGATGTGCGCTTTATACAGGCTGGAATATATCGCTATTGACTGGAAAACATACCCTAGGTGAGAATGCTGTTTCTAAGTTTACTTATGAAGAATACACCCGGAAACCTCATTTTCAGTACAGAGTTGTTCAAAATCCCGAAGACGGCGTTGAAAAGATGCCCGTTGGGACAAGACCAGCGGCTACCTTTTCGCCTTATCTCCAAAATTTTGTCTGGCCTCTCTGCCGAAAAGCAGGTTTTCGGGTCCATGAAACGAATTTTTCCCCTGATACTGATATCGATTTGTATCTCATTCATCTTTTCTGCCTGCAGTGGTGATCGTCAGGAGAGGAAAACGCTGACCTTGTTTGTGGCGGCCAGCCTGACTGATGTTATCCAGGAAGTTACTGCTGAGTTTGAAAAAAATCACTCCGTAGAATTTATTTATAACTTTGCCGGGTCCGGTGCACTTGCCCGTCAATTACTTGCCTCTCCAAAAGCTGATCTTTACCTCAGCGCCAATCAACGCTGGATGAATGAAGTCGAAAAAGGTGGACTGCTCGCAGACGGAACTCGCCGAACTTTGCTCTCAAATACCCTTGTGCTAATCGCAAATAAAAACTCAACCTGGGAACTAAATCAACCAACAGCCTTCGCCCAACTGCCTTTCAAATTTCTGGCTATCGGAGACCCCGATTCTGTTCCCGCAGGGAAATATGCCAAAACCTGGCTGGAATCACTAAAAGCCGAAAACGGAAATACACTTTGGAGCGAAGTGCAGGGGCGTATTTCACCCGCACCCGATGTGCGGGCCGCACTGGCTCAGGTCGAGGGAAGCGCCAATGTCATCGGCATCGTTTACGGAACAGATTTTATTTCCAGCGACGGAAAAGTTCGTCCGCTCTACAAAGTGCCCGTAAAAGACGGGCCGAAAATAGAATATTCGGCAGCTATTCTGAAAGCTGCTGCAGAGCCGGATTTGTCCGTCGAATTTCTCAACTTTCTGAGCAGTCCGAAAGCTCAGGAAATTTTTCAAAAATACGGCTTTATGACGTTTGGGCGAGCGGAATGACCGGGGAGATTTTGCCAGTCATCGCGCACACCCTGCTATGGGCGGGGCTGACAACTCTGCTCGTCATGACCTTGGGCACTCCTCTTTCTTACGCTCTGGCTCGTCATGACTTTTTTGGAAAACGACTGATCTCGACTCTTACGAGTTTGCCGCTGGTTCTGCCACCGACTGCCGTCGGATATTTATTGCTCCGCCTCCTGGCCGATGACGGCTTGCTGGGCCAGCAACTTCTCGGCTTTGATCTGAATATCCTGCTCACATGGAAAGCGGTGATCGTGGCTTGCAGCATCATGTCCATGCCGCTGGTGATCCGAGCAGCGCGGGTGAGTTTTGAAGAGGTCGATCCAAAGCTTGAAGACATGGCCAGAACACTTGGCTTCAAACGCATTCAGGTCTTTTTTTTGGTAACACTGCCGCTTGCTTCACGAGGATTAGCCGCCGCTATGATTCTCGGATTCACCCGCGCTATGGGAGAATTTGGAGCGACGGTTATCGTAGCCGGAAATATTCCCGGACGAACGCAAACACTGGCCTCCGCTATTTTCAGTGCCCAGCAAGCGGGGCGGGATGACCGCGCGGATTTTCTGACGATCACGGCTCTGATAGTAGGATTTTGTGCGATCTTTGCTACCGAGTGGCTGACTCGTCCGAGGCATACAAAACAAAAAAGGAAATCTAAAGCATGAGGACTCCCGTGCTTACAATGCAATTGCGTGTGCCGCTGGATCGTTTCGATCTCGATATCGATTGCATCACCCATCAGCGAGTGCTTGGTGTATTCGGAGTTTCCGGTTCGGGAAAAACAACCCTGCTCGAATCTCTGGCCGGATTGCGCCGTGATACGAGTGGAAAAATCCACTGCGGCAGCAGCGTCTGGCTGGATACAGAACGAGGAATCCATCTGCCGCCGGAGAAGCGCGACATCGGATACGTCCCGCAGGACCAGCGTTTATTTCCGCATCTTAATGTTCGACAAAATCTTCTTTTTGCATCACGGCGATCGACAGCGGAAGCCGCATCGCTCCAGTCTGCATTCCAGGACATCGTGGAAGTTCTCGAATTGCAACCCCTGCTCGAACGATCCGTCAGCGATCTTTCCGGTGGCGAACGTCAGCGCGTCGCGCTGGGGCGGGCACTCTGTTCCGAACCGCATCTTCTGATGCTCGATGAGCCGCTTGCCTCACTGGATATGGGCCTCCGGCATCGCATCCTCCCGTTTTTGAAAAGAGTGCGGGAGCACTTTGATGTGCCCATGCTCATCGTGTCTCATCAGCCCCTGGAACTCCAGACATTGTGCGACGAGGTCATTGCTTTGCGGGAAGGAAAGATCATTGCTCAGGGCTCGCCGACCGAAGTATTTACTAATGCCGATATTTACTTGCCGTCGTCGCGAGAGGGCTTCGAGAATATTCTGACCGTCCGTCTCACATCGACGGGAAAAAATTCCTCGGTCTTAAATCTCACGGATAAAAATGCCCCTCAGTTGCTGACGTATCCCGTCAAATGTTCGGTCGGAGAAAAAGTGATAATGGGAATCCCCGCGCAGGATATTCTCATCGCCAAACATCGGGTCGAGGGCATCTCGGCACGAAATATTCTTGCCGCAAAAATAACTGCCCTGCGTGAAAGCGATGGACGGGTTTTGGTTTTTACAAAAATTCACGGCGCAGAGCAGGAATCCCTGGTGGCCGAAATCACTACCGACTCGCTTAAAGAAATGAATTTGGAAATCGATCAGCCGGTCTTTCTTATCATCAAAACCAGCTCCATCCGAACTTACGAAGACGGGAGAACCTGATCGGAAGCGGTTGATAAAGTTAGCGTGCCGTCGGAAAGAATTTTTGCCCGCAGGCCGCCGCGGCCCTTCATCCACATTTCTGCTTTTTCGTGGATGGCACCATTCATCCAGTAGCAGGGGCGGCATTCCTCCATGCCAAGAAAGCGTATGCCCTGAACCTCAAATTCCTTTCCAATGAGTGCGGGAAGATTCATGCCCGTGGTGATGACATTGCGCCGTGTGGCACTGATGTCCCGCTCGGAAAGAGGGATTTCTAAATCTTCCCAGAGCTTTTGCAGAGTCTCCAGAGAGAAGAAAGTGATCTGCCCTTTATAGTCGGGCTTGTAGTTAAAAAAACGATCACCGCGCAGTCCGGACCCGGCCACGCATTCCACGGAATCGACCTCGACGGTGGGGTGCGTGTCGGCTTCCCGTCCGTGGTGTCCGAAAAAATTATGTCCCGGTGAGATATAGAGCTTATGCACCATTTTTCTTAGAGGGCAGAAAGGAGCGGAGCATACCAATAAATGTGATGGACCAGCAGATCAGAGCGACCCACCAGAAAAACAGGGAGATTATTTTCAGAAACGGAAGTTCGATCACTTCATCAAGCTGGAACGTGCAGACCGAATACATTCCCAGAGGGAAAATCGCACTCCAGAAAACCGGCTGATAAGACAGGGGGTAACGACACAAAACATGACGCCAGAATCCGAGAGTCAGAAGCATCGGAATCCACCAGGTGGCTGTGGCCCAAAACAGCAGCGTGGTTCCAATAAGGAAGGGTTTTAAGACCAGCAGAAACTGAATCTCATCGGCGTGTTTGATCAGGTTGCATCCCGCCAGCGTGGAGATGGCGACAGCTCCCATGTTGATCCAGTAAGGCGGACCCAGGTCCATCGCTTTGACCGGAAAAAAGAGGTAACGATAAAAAATCAGGGCAATGATCCAGATATAAAGAACCCCGCCAAAGAGCCAGGTGCTGATGGAAAAAAAGAGCATGACTTCGCGGTGATCCGGCAGGACTCCGGCAAGCACCCCGCCCAGGATACTGACCGATTGGGTGGCCACGACAGCAACCAGCCAGCCGCCATTGAGCCCTTTATCAATCGGGGGCTTTTCCTGATGTACAATCAACACGGTAAAAACCGAGTAGATCAGGCCAAAGGCCAGAAGGATGCAGAACCACCAAAGAATCCAGCCGACTTGCGGAAGTTTCCAAATCAGCGTCGTGGCTGTGCCGATGACTCCCGTAGCTGCCGCAGTTGTGAAAAAACCCGGTGCGACGGCGTGGTTACTGAAGTCCGCAAAAAATGCTTTTGGAAAAACAAGCAGCCGAAAGAGAGTCAGGCCAAAAAGTAAAATATAAATACCCCAGGCGAGTGAGAGAAGAGCAGAGGCGACACGCGGAAAACCCTGCAGCTTTGCCGCCACGGAAATAATTCCTGTGGCCATGACCAGAGCAAAATAAGCGGGGGGTAGAGAACGGATAAAGGATACACCTAAGCTCATTGGGAACGGTAGTTCGTCAACGGAGGAGTTTCGACGCGTTTTTTATGTTGTTCGGCCCGTCGTCTTTGCCGGATGGGATCGGGTAGGTAGCGGAGCAGGGCCAGGCCGCTGATGAAAAGAAAAAGCGAGGCGCCAAAGGCCGGCCATTTGACGACGGTGTTTCCATCGAGAGTTTCGTTGAGTCCCGCCGTCAGCAGCCAGACCTGCATGGTGAGGATCAAAATCAAAACAAAAATAATCCCCAGCGAAAGCGTGTTGGTTTTTGAGGGATGGGCACGGTTTTGAGCGTCGCGAAAATTACTCATAAGATTTTTTTTGAAGAAGTTGGGTTATAAAAAATTCAGGTAATTTCTTCTTTGTCATGCTTGGGTTCATTTACATAAACGTCGTCTCCTTTGATCACCACGTTGAGATGTGGCAGTCGGCGGGGCGGTGGGCCTTGCAGGACGCTGCCGTCCTGAGCACTGAAATATCCGCTGTGGCAGGGGCAGACAATCTGGTCGATATTTGGCTGGTAGTAAACGGCACATGCCAGATGGGTGCATTTTTGCTCGTAGGCGCGGAAGGAGCCATCTTTCAGGCGAATCAGGATAAATGGAATTTTAGAGTCCTCGATCTGAAACGGGTGTGTGCCGCCGATGGGAACGTCGTCAACTTTGCAAACAAAATAATCTCCTTTAAAACTAAAGGGTGGAAAAAGTTTATCTTTAACGGCGACCCAACCGCTGCCGACAGTGAGTCCGCAGGAGACGAGGCATAAAAATTTAGCAAATTCGCGACGTGAGACGTGTTCGCTTTCCACGCGTTCATTGGGAAAGTCTGTCTCGTAGGTTTTATCGGCTTGCAGAGGTGATTTCATATGAAAACAAGGGCTAAGGTATGGGTTGATTAACTGGAAAAAAATTTAGTCGGCGTCTTCGGCATCGATGACGATTCTGGTCGAGCCTTTGGGCATCATGAGGTTGACTTTGGTTTTGACGAGTTGTTCGCCGAACTGGAACTCATTGATCGGGGTATTGTTCGGACGTTTTTTAAGAATCTCTTCGCGGGTGCCGTAGTAAAGTGCACCCGTCGGGCAGACCGTCGCACACATGGGGCGCAGGCCGGCACTGGTCCGGTCGTAGCACATGTTGCACTTCATCATGATCTGAGTTTCCTCAAACTTGGTGGGAACGCCAAACGGGCAAGCCATAACACAGTTGGAGCAGGCGATGCAGCGGGCAGGGTCCGCACTGAAGACGACGCCAAAGGCATCTTTGGAAATGGCGTCAGCCGGGCAGACTTTTGCACACGTGGGGTCTTCGCAGTGCATGCAAACCTGAGTGGATGTCTGAACCGTGCTGTAGCGGTCCACGTAATCCACGTGAATCATAGAGGTTTGTCCGTTGGTCTCGCATTCCGCACAGGCCATCTCGCAGGCATGGCATCCGATGCAGCGTTGCGGATCGAGGAAAAATTCCTGGTCGGTTTTGTAAGTGGTCGTGCTCAAGGTGTTGGTAAAAAATCAGGGCGAGGCGTAGGCGGCGGCTTCCTCGGGCGACGGGGCGATTTGATCCAGAGGCTCCAGCTGGCAGGCGCAGACTTTGAACTCCGGAATTTTGGAAACGGGATCGAGGTGGCCCGAGGTGAGTTGGTTGACCGACTTCTTGCCGGGCCAGTGGTAGGGAATAAAAACGGTGTCTTCGCGAATGGTCTCCACGAGTTGTGCCGGAAACTCCGCAGCACCGCGCCGTGTGCGCACGCGGACAAGCTGCCGATCACGGATATTGTATTTCTGCGCCATCAGCGGATGGATTTCCAAAAGAGGTTCGGGGTATTGATTCACCAGCTTGCCGATGCGGCGCGTCTGGGTGCCGCTGAGATACTGAGAAACAACGCGCCCGGTGGTCAGAATCACGGGATATTCATCGTCGGTGACTTCCTGCGGGTCGCGGTAGGGAACGGGTTGGAAATGCGCCCGTCCGTCCGGTGTGCAAAATTTGTAGTCCTCCCACAGGCGGGGAGTTCCTGGATGGTCAATGTCCGGGCAGGGCCAGAAGACGCCCATGTTTTTCTCAATTTTTTCGTAGGTGATTCCGTAGTAGTTGGCGGTTCCACCTTTGGAGGCGATGCGGAGTTCGTTGAAAATGTCTTCGGCTTCGGCGTATTGAAAATGTTTTCCGGCGCCGAGACGGTCGGCAAGTTCGAGGAGGATGGCGGTGTCCATTCGGGCTTTGCCGGGAGGGTTGACGGCTTTGCGAACACGGGTGACGCGCCCTTCGGCGGTGGTCACGGTTCCTTCCTCTTCTTCCTGCAAAGAGCCGGGGAGGATGATGTCGGCATGTCGGGCGGTTTCATTTAAAAAGAAATCAATGGCGACGTAGAACTCGAGTTTTTCGAGTGCCTCGCGGACAAAGTTGTTGTTTGGCAGAGAGACGAGCGGATTGAAGCAGATGGAGAGGAGGCCTTTGACTTCTCCTCGGTGGATGGCTTCCATCAGTTCGTAGGAAGTGAGACCTTTGTGGGGAAGCTCGCTTTCGGGAATGCCCCAGACGTCGGAGATGTATTGGCGGTGGGCGGGGTTTTCGATGTCGCGATTGCCGGGGAGTTGGTCGCATTTGTGCCCGTGTTCGCGTCCGCCCTGGCCGTTTCCCTGGCCGGTGATGGTGGCGTATCCGCAGTAGGGTTTGCCGATGCGTCCGGTGGCTAAAACGAGATTGATGCAGGCACTGACGTTTTCCACACCTTTGCTTTGGTGTTCGATGCCACGGGCGTGTAAGAGGAAGCTGGTTTTGGCTTTGCCCCAAAGTTCGGCGGCTTTTTGGATTTTGATTTTGGGGATTCCGGTGACGTTTTCCGCCCAGTCGAGATTGTAATCGGCGACGGCGTCGATGCTTTCCTGAAAGCCGGAGCAGTGGTCGCGAATGAAGTCGTGATCGATCCAGTCGTTTTTTACGAGTTGGTGGAGCAGGGCACCGTAGAGTGCCGAGTCGCGCCCGGGACGAACCGGCAGATGGATGTCCGCCGTGCGGGCAATGGGGGTGAGCCGGGGATCGACAACGATCAGCTTCGCACCGTAGTCGCGTGCCTGCCAGATCCAGTGGGTGAGGGTTGGGAAGGTCTCGCTGACGTTGGTTCCGCAAATGATGATGACTTCGGCGTGAGCGAGATCGGAGTAGTTGTTTGAAGCGCGATCGAGGCCGAAGGCTTTTTTGTTACCGGCTCCTGCGCTGACCATACAGAGGCGGCCATTGTAGTCGAGGTTGGCGGTTTTTAATGCAACCCGCGCAAATTTTCCGACGAGATAACTTTTTTCATTGGTCAGCGAAACGCCCGACAACATGGAGAAGGCGTCGTTGCCATAGGTTTTCTGAATACGCTGAATTTCCGAGACTGTTCGGCTCATGGCTTTCTCCCAGTCTGTGGGAAGGAAGCCTTTTCCCTCGACGCGCTCCAGCGGAGACAGGAGGCGGTCCGGGTGGTTGTTTTGCAGGTAGCGTTGGACGCCTTTCGGGCAAAGGCGGCCTTCATTAAAAGGGAACTCTTCCCATGGCTCGAAACCGACTATGCGGTCATTTTTTACCAAAAGTTTGATGCCGCATTGCATCCCGCAAAAGCAGCAGTGCGTCTTGACCACCGCATCGGGTTCGTCGCGCCCGACCGTGCTTTCCGGCGAAGGAAAATTCAGGCTGGGCCCGAATTTCTCGATAATTTTCTCAGCAGGTATAGGAAGCGTGGCCATAGTTTAGTGGAGTGGTAAAAAAAATTATTGTGGGTTGCAGGTCGTGAAATATCTCATCCGAAAAAGCTGCCAGACTCTTCCCGTGCTTTCAGGTGGGCTTTGGCCAGCAGTGCGCGTTTTCCGCGTGGGCTGTAGTCCATGTGAGATATTCCGTCTTTGCGTTTGTAATTAAAACCGAGTTCCGAGGCGACGGCCTTGACGTCTTCGATGTGCATCTTGGAGGTGAAGGCTTCTTTGGCGTGTGGGCAGATTGCTTGTTCGCCTTCCGCACCTGCTTTGCGATAGATTGCTATCCCAAGTTGTGCCGGACGTTGAATGATGTGAAAAAATTTGCCAAACGGCATCCAGATCAAAAACAGAATTACGGTCATGGCATGTGTGATGGCCATAAACTGATGGCCGCTGCCTTCCATAAATTTATAGGAAAGGGTGATGCCGATACCTGTAACGGAAATGGTCAGCAGCAGAAGCAGGGGCAGCCAGTCTCCGCCAAATGTTTGAACCGCGATCTGTCCCGGGTCGGTCAGGCGGCGGTGCATCAGCATGATCACTCCCGCGATGACGAGAATGGCCGACCAGTTCAGTGCGTTGAAGATCAGCTCTGCGAGAACGGTGTGGAGGGTGAACTCCATCACCTTAAAACCGAAAACAAAAATTTCATAGGTATCGATTCCACCGGGCTGGAGGCCAAAATGAATCCAGCCATAAACGAGCGGAAAGGTGACCCCAAAAGCCATTACGCATCCACCCGCCATCAGCAGGTGACCGTAGCCTCGCACTTTGCCGCGCTCGCGAATGAATTTTTGTCCGACAAAATTGACGACGAAATTTTTTGTGAATTCCCAGCCGTAGCGAAAAAGACGACCGGAAAAAAACAGCTTCCAGCCACTTGCAAAATACCGCCAGGTCGGCGGACGCTGCAACCAGACCGTGTAGCGGTAAACCACGCCAAAGCAGCAAAAGATGCAGGCAAACAGATAGGCTACAAGTGCCGGGTCAAAATTCCCCAGATTTCGTGATCCAAAATAAATAGCAACGACGAGCAGGAGTGTGGCTACCGTAGCAGCAATCAGTGCTCGGGCACTTAGGTTATTGAACATCATAACGCGATTCCTTCCCGATTGAAAATACAGGGGAGGAACATACCGTTTTCCCGGAGAGTAAAGCAATATACCGTAGGAAAAAGCATACACTGAGTTAACACCCAAAGTTGCCGATTAGCAACAGCGAATACAGAATTTTGACAGAAAACTTAGAATATATTTCAAAATATATAATGACCGTTTGAAGAGGTATTTTTATCCGGTTCGCAATTGCCCTAGTATACAGTATTGATTAGAAGCAGGTTTATGAAAAAAACCTCTCGTAATGCTGCTGCCTTTCGCATTCGTCCACGCATTCGACTTTACTCCGGCGAAGATATTGCACTTGGCCCCGGTAAGGTCGAGCTGCTCCGCAAGATCGCTGAAACGTCCAGTCTGAGTGAGGCTGCACGGCAAATGAAAATCTCTTACATGAAGGCCTGGCTGCTGGTGAAAGTTATGAACCATTGTTTTAAAAATCCTCGTGTTACGCTGACGCGCGGCGGTCAGTCAGGCGGAGGAACGACGGTGACTGCCTATGGACTCAAGGTTATCGATTTATATGAAACACTGAAGGCAGATTGCCTTGCTGCGATGAAACCATCCGCCAAAAAATTGCGAGCACTTCTGAGTCAATAGGAAGGTTTTTAAAAACTCCCTTTTCGCTCAGGGCAGAGGATAAAATAGAGGGCTGCCTGCGGATTGCTCGTTTGCAAAGCTACGCAAAAATTTCTTTGTCTTTTCACTCGTCAAAAATGCTGCGAGTTGCTGCGCTCCGGCTTCATTGATCCCCGAAAATTTTTCAGGATTGGCGAGAACGATCACATACGGACGTCGCATCTCCGGGTCGTCTTCTACCAGAATCTCCATGCCTTCGCTGGGCAGCTTTCCGGACAGAACCGGAATTTTTCCACAAATCAAATAAGCGTCTTTGGATTTGGCAAACTGCACGAGCTGTGTGGGAGAGGAGCTTTCGTCTTTGATCACCCAGTCGCCGATGGGACGGACCCCTGCGTTTTTCCATAGCTTTTCCGAAATAAAGCGCTTTCCACTTCCTCGGGCATCGACAAAGGGACTTTGAGTTTCCGCGATGCGGCGCAGGGCATCTGCGCCGCTGGACATTCCGCGAATCCCGGCGGGATCATTTGGCGGACCTACGATGACATGCTGATTTCGGGTCCACGGCTGCAGCCCTGTTCCCAGGCCGTCCGCTACCAGCGAAGTCGCTGCATCGCTCGAGTGCATGGTGAGTAAATCCACTTTTCCCTCAAGAAATACGGGGACCAAAATTCTCTTCGGTCCGGTAATGACGACCTCCACAGACAGGCCGCTTTCTTTTTCAAATTCTTTCTGCAACTGCTGCCACATCCCCGTCATGGTCATGCCTCCGATGATTGCGACACGTATCGGAGGCGAGGTGTCGGAGTTGGGCTTGGGAGCATCGCATCCGCTCAGGATTCCCAGGATCAGGCAAAGCAGGATCGATTTTTGAAGTGCGTGTTTTTTCATCAGTTTGCAGTCCATGTGTCGCCGTCTATTTTGGGATTCCACCGGATATCGGGGTGGTTTTTTTCCCTCTCTCCGCAACCGAGATATTTTGCGGAAAAACTTTTTATATGTCCGTCAAAAAAAAGAACGTTTGCGTGATTTTGATGGCGTGCCTGAACCGAGTATCCCTGCGCTGATGGCACAGTGGAGGCATACCCGCCGGGAGCGTCTGCCATAAATGCGAGCGAGGAGAGCATTGGCAATTCTGACAACCTCATGCGCGTCACCCGGTCCCAGCGCGACACATACATATTCATTCCGTAGCTGATAAAATGAATGTTGTTGTCGGGGAAGCTTGCCTCGGGGCAAACAAACACGCTGCGGTCGCCGGGTTGGGGATGTTTGCCAGCCTGAAAGAGATCGTAATACGAATCCATTTCCAAATAAGGCGGCAGAGCATTAAACCAATCCTCCGGACGATTGATGCGAAAAACGGGCTGCACGCCCTGTCCTCGCCGAGGGATGTGGCCGTTGTTGTCCTGCGCATAATTGTGCAGAGCGATGCCCCATTGGCGAAGATTTCCGAAGCAGTGGATTGCTCGTACTTCGGCGAACTTCGTCCAGGCCGTCGCCGCAATCAAAGCACTCAGCACAGCCATCACTCCCAACACGAGCAAAAGCTCAATCAGTGTGAAGGCATTTTTTTTCACCGGCGGCGAAATGTCCGCACACACATTCCCAGCCCCAAAAGTCCCAAAATCGCCGACGAAGGTTCCGGAATGGCTGTCACGGTGAGGAAGGGATGATTCGCGGCTGTATGATACGAGCGGGAATTGAATCCAAAACTTGCCCCACCACCATCCGCAGAGGAAAGGAGAAAAGTAACTTCCCCTAATGCCGAAGCGTCTGTCAAAAAAGCGGAGGTCAGGTTCATATCCCAGGTTTCCGGGACATTATTGCCGGGTGGAGAATAGCTGAACGAACCCACGCTTTCATGGGGCTGTCCCAGCAAAGTGCTAAGGGAGTTATAAGTCACGCCGGTCGCGCCGGGATTGTTTGGCCGCCCCGAGCCCTCGATCCAACTATCATTTGCAAGCCACTCGATATTAAAGTTTCCGGCATTAACCGCATTGAAGATGGGGTTACCCGGAGACTCTCCCTGGATTGCGACATTACCGGTCAGGGTTATTTTGATAGAAGTAATCTGCCAGTTGCCGCTGCCGTAGGTGCCATCAAAATTTGCCGCTGCACCGGAGAGGTCGAACTTTAATAATGTTTGAAACTCTCCCTTCGAAGCTGAGGGTGGAGCAACAGACAAGGAGCCGCCGCCTCCATAATTATTGTCAGGATAAGCAGCGGCTAAAAATGCGTCTGCGACTGATACATTTTGAAATGTCGCAGCATCTGCATGGGGCATTACCGCCGCGACCAAAGCACATGCTCCGGCCGAAAGTATCTGAGTCCGTAATTTTAAAAATATATATTTCCATCGGCGACGAAGTATTCGGCTGCACAACCCAAGTCCAAGAAGGCTGAGGATTGCCGACGAAGGTTCCGGAATGGCTGTCACGGTGAGGAAGGGGTGATTACCGGAAGTTCCATAGGAACGAGAGTTTCCCATCATACTCGCCCCACCGCTACTCGGTGCAGAAAGGAGAAAACTAAGCTCTCCAAGAGTCGTGGCATCAGCCAGAAAAGCACTCGTTAGATTGAGGTTCCAGTCCACTTGCACGTTCTTGCCGGGAGGCGTGTAGGTAAATGCACCGACTGTCTCGTGGGCTCCGCCCAACAGAGTGCCAAGTGAGTTGTAATTTACGCCGATGGTCTGGGGATTGCTTGGATTTCCTGTTCCCTCGATCCAACTGTCATCTGCAAGCCACTGGATATTGAAGGCACCGCCATTGACTGTATTAAAAATGCTATTATTCGGCTGCGCACCCTGATTTCCAAAATTGCTGGCCATCCTCAGGTTGATCGAGGTGATTTGCCAGTTTCCGTTGCCATAGGCGCCGTCAAAGGTCGCCGCTGCACCGGAAATATCGAATCGGATCAGGGATTGAAATTCGCCTTTCAGAGCTGTTGATGGAGCCACAGCCAAAGCTCCAGCTCCTCCGTAGTTGTTGGCGGTGAGGTTGGAGCCGAGTGGATTGCCAGGTGAACCGGTAGCTAAAAATGCATCTGCAACTGAGGTGCTGGAAAAGGTAGCTGCTTTTACTGAAAGAGTTGACAGAGCCAGAGCACATGCTCCAACGAGTGCGGTTTGAATTAAAAATTTCGTTTTTATAGTTTTCATCAAAATCGTTATATATTAAAAAATATAATGATAGTCAAGAGCTATTACGGATTTTTAATTCTTTAATTAAAGGGGAGAGATATTTCGAAAAATTGCTTTGGTATTAGGGTGCCAATACCAGAAAATTTTTTTAAAAAAACTTCCCCCGAACGGGGTTGCTCCCTCGGTCGGATTCATGGAAGGCGGAAAGCAAGCCCAGGCTTTAGGGGATTGCTACGTTGTGGCGTAAAAACCGACGCCTTTTTTCTTATACACATGAACTTTCCGGATGAAGCATATTTTTTATTTACCGGTCTTTCATTTGAAGCGCGACGGTACGACGACGCTTTCCCTGGGGCGACATGTGCCCCTCCCAAAGTACGAACATGTCTGCGCACTCCAATTTTTATAATTCAGTTGTCTCGATTTACTTTTTATATAGGGTCGCGGGATGGAGGCTGATTTCGAATACAAAAAAGTCGCAGAAAACATCAGGGGAAGTGAGGGGCCGTGCACCACGGAGGATGGGCGTATTTTTATGGTCGAGCCAGGCAAAGGCTCCGTCCTGGAAATTGTGGATGGAGTTCCCGTCGAACGGGCAAATACGGGGGGAATCCCTGCCGGTCTGCAGACTTCCGCCGATCAGCGCATCTGGATTGCGGATATGAAATTGGGAATTTTGAGCATGGAGTTGGATGGCTCTGATCTGCGCTCGGAAGTGAGTGAATACGAGGGAGAAAAAATCCGAGGCTGTAATGATCTGTATTTTGATTCCGTGGGAA
>JBKEBM010000055.1:0-5726 GCA_047973165.1 Chthoniobacterales bacterium | reverse complement strand
GCATCGCTTGCAGGGGAAGCAATGGCTCAGGGCTATCAAGCCGAGTGGGTCGATTTCACATTTATAATCGTAGCGATATTGTCCGTATCTTTATCCAGAATTTCCACGTTCCGACTCACCTCTGTCACAGTCAGGCCACGGGCTCAAAACAACTGAGGAGGCCCGGAGCGTAGCAGAGTCTCCACCAGCTTGCCCCACTGGTGGTGAGCAAGGCTACTCAAATTCCTGATTTGGTGGTCAGTTTTCGCCTGAGAATCTTTAAATCCCGGATAGGTCGTTGCAGTCTCTGCCTCAGTCATCTGTAACTCCTCAGTGCTCATTAAAGGAGGGCGTCTCGCCTCCCTCTTTCTTGTCAACCTCGTGTGCCGCAAGCTGTTTGTTGTGCTGTCGCTTTACAATTCAGTGAAGGTTTTTTTCCGGGATTCAGAATTTTTTAGGAAGCTTTTTTCATTTTTAACGTGATTTTTTTGGTGAAACTTTTTTTAACTGAACTCTCATGTCTGAAACTAAACGTTTTCGCGCTGGCGTTCTCTTTGGGGACGAGGTCAAAGAACTTCTCGATTTTGCCAAGGCAAATGAATTCGCCTTGCCGGCGGTGAATTGCACCAGCACGAGCACGGTAAATGCGACTCTGGCAGCGGCACGGGAGCTGAATTCACCGACAATAGTTCAGTTTTCAAATGGTGGGGCACATTTTTTTATTGGAAAAGGAATCTCCAAAGATGGGCTGCGAGGATCGATTCTGGGCGGGATTGCTGCGGCGCATTATGTGGATGCTGCGGCCCGGGCTTACGGGGTGCCGGTTATTCTAAATACGGACCACTGTGCAAAAAAGCTTCTGCCCTGGGTGGATGGAATGCTGGCTGCCAGCGAGGAGCAGTTTGAAAAAACGGGGAAGCCGCTTTACAGTTCGCATATGCTGGATTTATCGGAGGAGCCGCTTTCGGAAAACCTGGAAATCTGTGCGCGTTACTTCGAGCGCATGAGCAAAATGGGGATGACTCTGGAAATCGAACTTGGGGTTACGGGCGGTGAGGAAGATGGGGTTGATAATACAGATGTGGATCAAAGTAAGCTTTACACCCAGCCGGAGGAGGTGGCCGAGGCTTACACGACACTCTCAAAAATAAGTCCGAATTTTACAGTTGCTGCGGCGTTTGGAAATGTGCATGGCGTTTACAAGCCAGGGAACGTGAAGCTGACTCCGAAGATTTTGAAAAACTCTCAGGATTACATTGAAAAAAACCTGGGGACGGGCGGTAAGCCGGTCAATTTTGTTTTTCACGGTGGCTCGGGTTCATCGCGTGAGGAAATTCGTGAAGCGATCGGTTATGGTGCAATTAAAATGAACCTGGATACGGATTTGCAATGGGCTTTTTGGGATGGGGTGCGTGCTTATGAGGCGGAGAAGCATGATTACCTGCAGGGACAGATCGGGAATCCTGACGGAGCAGATGCACCGAATAAAAAAGTGTATGACCCGCGTGTCTGGCTGGGGGCGGCGGAGGATGCTTTTACGAAGCGTTTGAAGGTTTCGTTTGAGGATTTGAATTGCGTAAATCGCAATGCCTGATTTCGCTGATCTTACACTGCGTATCCGGAGGGTAGGAGGCGTTTAAAAAAAAATTAACTCCCTGCGTGACGAAAACGGGTGGGTATATTATTGACCTCCGAAATGTCATCATTACTTCGTAGAATTGATTTTTCGCGTGTGGATTTTGCTGCGGATGCAGGGATTATTCCACGCTACCCCGCAGACAGGGCCGCATGGATTTGGCATCCTGATTGCCTTACAAAAACAGCCTTTCTCAGATTCACGCTTGAGGTGGATTGTGAGCGTGAAGAGAGTGTGGAGCTACAGGTTTCCGCTGATCAGCGTTTTCAGCTTTTTCTTGATGGAGAGCTTTTTGCCTGCGGGCCGGATCGTTCCGATCTGAATCACTGGAGCGTGCAGACCTATGGCGGTTCGCTTCGGCCAGGGAAGCATGTTTTCACCGCGTTGGTGTGGTGGATTGCCGATACGGCTTTCGGGGTTCCGAATCCTGAACCGGGGATTGCTCCGCCGATGGCGCAGGTCAGCTTCCGGGGGGGATTTTTGCTGGCGGCACTTGGTGACTCAGCTCCGCGTTTTAATACCGGAAGGGCTCCGTGGAAGGTTGAGGATATGACGCCGGCTGTGACATTTGAAAAAATTGCCTTTGCCGATGTGTATCACGATGTTGGTCCGTCGTTCATCGTTGATGCTGCAAAATGGAAGAGTCCTGGTGCGCTTGTTGATCCCGTAGTTGTTCGCGAGTCGGTGCTGGAAGACAATCAGACCGGAGTCTCACGTCCGGGGTGGAGGCTTGAGACGAGTCCTCTTCCTGAGCAGCGACGCGAAATATTTTCCGGTGGAAAAATCCGACAAAGCAGTGGCGGAGAATCTTCTGTTCAAGCCTGGCAGGGACTTGTTGCGGCTGAGGACGCTCTCCGTATCGAAGCGCATACGGACGTCACGGTAATGTGGGATTTTGAAAGCTATGTTTGCGGATATCCGAAGCTGGAGGTTCAGGGCGGGGTGGGGGCCAGGGTTTCCATTGAGTGGGCAGAAGCATTGTTTGAGGAGGAAAATTCCAAAGGTCATCGTGATGAGGTCGAGGGAAAAAAATTCATTGGATTCGGGGATACTTTTATCTCCGGGGGAGGGGAGCGGTTTGAGTTTCCGACGTTCTGGTGGAGGTCAGGTCGTTATCTTAAAATCCGGATTGAGACGGGTGAGGAGCCGTTAGTTTTGGAGCGACTCAGCATTCTTTCGACTCGTTATCCGCTGGAATGCGAGAGCCACCTGGAAAGCGATGATACCGATCTGGAAAAAATCGCAGCTCTTGCCGTAAACACGATGCAGCAGGGGACGCATGAGCTTTTTACCGACTGTCCTTACTATGAGCAAATGGCCTATGTGGGTGATAATGTGACTGAGGCTCTCGTCAGCTACGTGATGACAGGGGACACCCGGATCACCCGGCGTGCCACCGAGCTTTTTGACTGGTCGCGATCATTTAATGGTCTGGTCGCTGAGCGCTGGCCAAATGCCTGTTACCAGGGGAGTGCGACCTATGCGATGCTCTGGCCTTCTATGCTTCGCAATCATGCTTTCTGGCGGCGCGAGCCGGACTTCATTCGCGAGCACCTGCGTGGAGTACGTCACCTTATCGAGGAGCTTCTTATTTACAGAAAAGAAGACGGCCTGATGGGGCGTTTGCCTGGCTGGTCTTTTGTGGACTGGGCCCCGGAATGGCCAGGGGGATATCCGCCAGGTCACGAAACGGGGGACTCTTCGGTTATTCAAATGCACTGGCTGATGTGTCTGCAGACAGCAGCGGAGCTTGAGGAGCACTTTGGTGAGCCGGAATTTTCCCGGCGCCTCCGACGTTTCGAAGCTGAAGTGCGGGAAAAAATCATTGAGCGTTATCGCTGTGCGGAGACGGGGTTATTTTTTGATGACGGAAAAGGCAACCTGAGCGAACAGGCAAATGTGCTGGCGACAGTGCTTGGTCTGCGGGCTCCATCCGACGATCCGGACTGGCCGGAAAAACTTGCTGCGCGTCCCCATGCCCGCTGTACGGTGTATTTCACACACTATCTTTTTGAGGCTTACCGACTAATGCGAAGGGAGGACCTCTTCTTTGAGCGCCTGGGGCTGTGGCGTTCCTTCCTGGAGTATGGTTTGCACACTATTCCTGAGCAACCCGAGCCGACGAGGAGTGACTGCCATGCCTGGGGTGCCCACCCGCTCTATCATTTTCACACCACGCTGGCGGGGATTCAGCCCGCTTCGCCCGGATTTCAGACCGTCCATGTCCGTCCGCTGCCGGGGAAACTTAAATTTTTGAAAGGCAGCCTGCCGCATCCTGACGGAGAGATTCAGTATGATTTTCGTTTTGATTCAGGAGCTGTCGAGGGAGTTATTGTTTTGCCAAAAGGTGTTACGGGAACGTTCGAAGTGGCAGGTGTTTCACGGGAGCTAACCGAAGAGAAAAATCTTTTATGACCACATTGAGTATTAGTTCGGACAGCTTTTCCAGGCTCCCGGGTTTACGGATTTTTGAAAAAATATTTTCAGGACAAATTTCTGATGGTGGAGTGCTGCTGGAGTTTGAGCCGGGGCGGGAGCAAGCAGGCTTTACCTGGACTTGCAGCGATGGACGTTGCCGTGTGCGCTATGCTCGCCCGTGCGATGCTTATCGTGCTCTTGGGTTGTTGCTTGCGGAGGAGTCTGTTTCCGCAGAGCGATCTCAGAATTGCACCCACGAATCGCTGGGTGTGATGTGGGACGTTTCGCGAAATGCGGTGCTGCACCTGGAGGGGTGGGAGCGGCTTCTTCAAAAGTTTGCCCTGCTGGGCATCAACTCCGTTCAGGTTTACATGGAAGATGTTTACGTGATTCCGGGGGAACCTCTTTTTGGTTACGGGCGCGGCGGATACTCTGCTGAAGAACTGCGGCAGATTGACGATTATGCGCAGAATTTTGGGATTGAAATTATTCCCTGCATCCAGACTCTCGGGCACCTGGAGCAGATTTTCCAATGGCCGGCTTATGCCGACGACGCAGATGTATCAGGCGTTCTGATGGTGGGCGAAGAGCGGACGAGGAACCTTATTGGAAAAATGCTCGACCAGGTGGCAGCTTGTTTTCGCTCCCGCACCGTCCATATTGGCATGGACGAAGCGCATGGAATCGGCACAGGAAAATACCTGCGCAAACATGGTTATCGACGTCCCTTCGATATCCTGAACGAGCATTTGAAAATGGTCGTGGATATGTGCAAAGAGCGAGGCCTGCATCCGATGATGTGGAGCGACATGTATTTTCGTATCGGCTCTGCGAATAATAATTATTACGATCAGGAATCGCTTATTCCGGATGAGGTTGCGGCTCAGGTGCCTGCGGATGTGGATTTGGTTTATTGGGATTATTATCACACGGACACCGCATTTTACGAAGAGTGGATTCAGCGGCATCGAAAAATGGGGAAAGAGCCGATCCTTGCAACCGGCATCTGGTCCTGGGGACGTTTCTGGGCTTATGAAGCACAATGGAAAGCAAGTCTGGATGCCGGAATGAGAGCAGCAGGATCGAAAAAACTTTCGCATGTTTTTGCCACAGCCTGGGGTGATGATGGAGCTGAGTTTCTTCCGGAATCCGTGCTGCCTGCGATTCAGTATTTTGCGGAATGGGCCTACACGGGAGAGCCGGATCAGGAGGCCTTAAAGCGGCAGTTTGGAGTGCTTTCCGGTGCTGCCTGTCTGGATGACTATATCCTGGCTTCACAAATCGACCGGGTGCCTGGTATAAAAAAAATGCTTTATCCCGTGAACTATTCGCGATGGATTCTTTGGGGAGATCCTGTGCTCGGACACATGGATGCTCACATTACTCCCGATCTTCCTGAGCATTACAGGAAGCTTGCCGAGGCACTGGATAAATCCAAAACGGACGAGGCATTGTGCTTTGTCACTCAGCTCGCACGAGCACTTTCACTCAAGGCAGAACTTCATCTCAAGGCACGCACGGCCTGGCGTGAAAAAGATATGGATGAAATAAAACGGCTTCAAACCGAAGTGCTGCCGAAGTGCCTGGAAGCAGTTCGCAAATTGTGGCAAATTCACGAAACAGCGTGGATGCGGTGGAGCAAACCCTTTGGCTGGGAAATCGTCGAGCATCGTTATGCCGGCTGTGCAGCCCG
>JBKEBM010000048.1:0-8557 GCA_047973165.1 Chthoniobacterales bacterium | reverse complement strand
TGGCTGCATTTTTACAACCGATAGCTGATAACGCAAACATCGATAATGCAGGTTGGTGGATACAAATGCCTTACCACACACATACTAATCTGATATTTGCCTTACTGTGTGCTACAGGCTGCGTTCAATTAATTTTATGGATACAGAATAAGTGGAAAAAAACTTATATATTATCCTGGGGGATATTGCTGCTTCCTGTTTGGACATTATTTCAAAATGCAGATGTTTGCAGCCAAAGAGAGCGTTGGTTTGGGTGGGAGTTTGGATATGAAATTTTAAAAGACCTGCCGGAAGGAGCTGTATTATTTGGTGGAAGTGATCCTGGAAGATTTGTTCCGACATATATGATTTTGGGAGAGAGCGGACAAAAGCCATCAGTTAAACGAGACCCGGATTTTGACAGAAGAGATATTTATATAATAACACAGAATGCCACGGCAGAGCCCTTTTATCTCGAATATATTGCAGATCACTATACAGACCGGCGGCCAGAGGTTAAAGGATGGTTTGAAAAATTTCTGGGCAGAGATCAGCATTATCCCGTAAAGCCTCTTATTTTACCAAATAAAGAAGATGTGTTAGCGATTAGTAAAGCAGCGCTTGAACAAGAAGAGGATACGGATTCAATTGACAGGGCTTTTTATCCGCACTCTGCAGTTGCCGAATGGATTTTTAAACATAATCGCGATTCACATGAATTTTTTGTGGAGGAAAGCAATCCGATGCAATGGTCCTATCGATATGCTGTTCCGCATGGCCTGATTTTAAAACTGGAGAAAGAGGAGTTAAAAGAGATACCTCCTGAGCTGGTTGAAAAGGATTTTAAATTCTGGGATGCCTATATCAAAAGATTGACAGACGATCCTCTGTTTACGCATGACTTTGATGCGCAGCGATCCTTTTCTGCTTTACGTATGGCGGGCGGAAATCTTTATCGATACCGAAAGATGGAAGCAGAGGCTGAAAAAGCTTACAGACAGGCTCTGATTCTCTATCCGGATAATATCAGAGCTCTTCTGCCTTTAAGTGGTATATTATGGGAGAAGGGAAAATTTGAAGATGTGCAGGAACTGCTTTTGACGGCTTTAAAAAATGATTTGAATAATCGTCATCTGATGGAATTTTACAGAATGGCTCTTAAGCGTCGGGAAATACAAAAGCATATTGATGCAGCCCGTATAGCCTATGAAGACGATCCGGGAAATGCAGAAAATTTAAAAGAACTTATCAGATTGCATATAGAAGTCAGCGAACCGGACCATGCTGCAGATATTCTGGCAAAGGCAGATTTTACTCAATTGGTATCGGACCAGTCCTTTGCAGAGGCAGCTCTCGTTCTTTTTGCAGATGAATCCAGGCCGGAAGCAGTAAAAAAGCTTATGGAGGCTCTGAATAAGGCTTATCCTGATTCGGCGGAAATTCAGATTATGTATGCGAATTATTATTTTCGCTCAAATGATGAAGAAAAAGCTTACGCTGCTTTGGAAAGGGCACTCCAATTGGGTGGGCTGAAAATGCGACAACGCCTTCGCAATGATGTTCGGTTTCGTAAGCAGATTAATACGGATAAATTTCAGGAGTTACTGAAATCGACCTCTTTTCTTCCCGGCTCTCCCCCACGGCAAAAAGCTGCGCCGTAAAAGCCCTTAGTGCAGTTCGCAGACAAGAGAATCTGTAAGCTTTTCCAGTGCCTGGATGATTCCCTTCTCTGCAGGGTAGTCGCCGATCTGGCCACCCGATTTTTTAACATAGGATTTTACTTCATCCACGGCGTTACCAGGGCAGAGCATAAATTCAGCGACTTCTTTTTTTAACATACTAAGATCATTTAAATTATCTCCGGCTGCAGCTGTGGAAGAGGAACTAATACCCAGGGATTTTTGCAGATATTGCAAAGCTCTTCCCTTACTGTAAGCAACATGCGAAAAACGAAGATAGACGGAATTTCTTTCGTAAGAAAAGTCGGGAAACGCTTTTCTCCCTTCATCCAGAAATATAATAAATTTCTCCATGGTCTCCATATCATCGACCACAACTCCTTCTGGGTTTCCGGCAAAATCAATAAACTGAATTTTCTTGTGCTGATCAGAAAAACTTCTCAACTCTTCAATTAAGGGGGCACTGGATTTCCAGAGTTCCAAATGTTGCTCATCACAGGGGTTGTTCCAGGAGCACCAGGGAGAATATTTATTATCGCATAGCTCAAAAATATGACGTTCATTTACAATCAAAAACTGAGGCAGGACAGCGGGATGATATATTTCCAGACCTTCGGACATATGTTCAAAGCTTCTCCCTGTATTTATTACCCAGGTTCCTTTTTGATCGGTATAGGTTTGTAAAATTGCACACATTTTTTCCGAGCACTTTCCCTGATTTGAGGAGTCAACCAGGGTGCCATCAAAATCTGTGCTGAACAGGCTGAAAGGAAACATCCCGGAACGATACACTTGATTTCAGGCATCCCAAAATGCAAAATACGAAAAATTTTATTTCCAATCTATGAAGACAGCCTTTGAAATTGCGATGGAGAAACTCGAAGCGAAAACCCCTTCGAAAGAGCTCTCAGAGGATCAAAAATCCCGGCTTGCCGAAACGAATTCACTCTATCAGTCCAAAATCGCAGAAAAAAAACTCCTTTTGGAACCTGAAATTACCAAAAATGCCGACAACCCGGCAGAGGTTGAAATGTTGCAACGTCAGCTCAGCGGTGAAATCGCCCGGCTGGAAGAAGAGGCAGAAAGATTGAAGACAAAAATTCGTGAAGAGTAATGGTTTGTTTAAGAACCTATTTGGACAGCCAATTTTTTTAACTCCTGATCCAGAATCCCATCGCGCTCGGCTTTGAATTCGCGTTTTGCTATGTCGATTACGCGTTTTGCCTGGCTTTTATCACCTGCCTCCTGAAATGCGCTCACCAGGGGGGCAACCACTTTGTAAAATAAATCTCCACCTCCGAAGCGGGCGAGTTTTGGAAATTCGCTTCGATAGTAATCGTAGGCAGTTTTTAAATCACCTCCTGCGATGAGCTGACGAATTTTTTCTGAGACGAGGGTAATACTGATATCCGGGCGCTTCACTCGATTCAGCGCGATAAGATTTTTCAGTAGAACATCCGCTTTGTCGGTTTTGCCCACATCCCGCCACTGCTCTATGGCACGGATTAAAAAAACGCTCTCCATGCTGCGGTTGCCGGGGAACGCTTTTGCGGCATCTTCCCAGAATGTGGCAGTTGCTTCAGCCCCTTTTTCTTTGTAAATGAATGCCCCCATGTCATTCCAGGCATCTTCATTTTGTGGACAGGCGTCAATGGCACTTTGCAAAGCCACTGAGGCCCCTTTTTTTTCGTTGGCACTTAAAGCCAGTGCTGCAATTCGCAGGTCGGTCAGCGAGGCCTGAAACTCTTTTGATGAGCGAAACTGTTTTGCAAGAAACTCTATCTCATGGTCGGTGATGGGTTGCCAGATTTGAGGGTCCAGTGCTTCTCCCACAGCATATTTTTGTGTCGCATAACGTCCGACATCCATGTCCCAGCGGTTGTTACCTTTCATGTATCCGAACCAGGCGTGCCCACCGTCAGCACCCTGGCCGACAAAAAACAGAGTGGGAAGCCCAAAGGCTTTTCCACTGAGCATGGCATAGTAAGCCTGATCCACACAGATTCCTCCCTGTTGACGAATATTTTCCAAAGTGTAAGGTGTATTTTCCGGCCAGTTGAATACACCGTTTTTCAGACGTTCGTTAGAATATTCTATCGAGCTGAAAGCTTTGCCAAAATCTCCTTTTGGAAACTTACTTTTGTCCAACGCCCACTGCATTTCTGAAATTTGAACCGGCGCATCGACAACAAATTTAAGCTGCTCTGCTGTCAGCTCCGGGAGTTTCATATAAAGTTTTCCGCTCTTATCTGCCTGGACCCAGAAATTAAAAACCTCCTGGGGAGCCGGATCGGTCAAAGGAACATCACTTTGACTGACCTGATGATGAGGCCAGGTCTGCGGGAAACTTTCATCGTAAACGACTGCAACCGCGATAGCCAGGCTTCGATAGGTCTCAAAAGTTTCCGGAGACCGGGCATAAAGCACATCCAGGTTTTGCAAAACCTTTGGCGAAAAATCCCGCAGAGACCAGATGTTGAGCAGCTCGGCCAGCACCTCCGGATGTGAAGCAATATAATACTTCAAATCGGATGAAATGATATCGTTCAAAATTCCTTTGCCAGTGGTGTGTCCGCCTTTGATAAAAAGACTCCACGGCTCCTTTGCCTGGGCGAGGCCCTGCAGCCACTGATCATAATTCGGATTCTTTATCGGGAGCGCATCAAAGGGTTTTTGATCGCCCGCTATGATATAGAATAACTGACCGTCAGGTTTTTGAAAAACTTTATAGCTTAGAAATCGCTCTACTTCGGATCGCTCGGAATTACTCAGGAGGGCAAACCAGGTGGCCAGATTGGTCCATTGCTGATAATTCTCATTGAAAGAGATACCTTTTGCACGACCCTTGGAGGGGTGGTAAGCAGGAAACAGAGCTTTACAAATTTGTTGTTTTGCGAGCTCCGGAGACATTTCACAAAAAGTGCGAATCTGCTCCGGCAATGGATTTTTTTTCAGGTCATCAGGAGTTAAAGCGGGTGTAGTTACTTCTTCGGCAAAGACGCTAACTGTCTGACTGAAAAAAAGAGCCGCAGCACAGAAAGCTGAGCATAGAGGAAAATGCACAGTATTTTTTTTAAAGCGTATCATTTTAAAAAAGTTTTCGTCGTTTGGGTTCAGGTTCTGCAGGCATACTATTTAATACTGCATTGGAATCCCGGGCGTTTGCCATGACCTCCTCAAGGGAAATCTGCCCGCTGGTCAGGAGATTGGTCAGGGTGCTATCAATAGTGTTCATTCCTTCGTTACCGCTGATTTCGATAATGCTGACAAGTTGCTCCCAGCGTTTTTCACGGATACAGGCTCGCACGGCATTATTTGCAAAAAGGGTTTCGGTGACCAAAACACGACCATCTCCGTTGGCTACAGGCAGCAATCGTTGAGAAACAATCGCCTCCAGCGAATTTGCGAGCTGCGCAATAATTTGTGCCTGCTGCTCTGCCGGAAAAGCATCGACGATTCGATCAATAGCCTTTGGCGCATCGATCGTATGTAGTGTGGCGATGACAAGATGACCGGTTTCCGCTGCTGAGATTGCCGCCCGAACCGTCTCGAGATCTCGCATTTCTCCGACCAGGATGACGTCGGGGTCCTGCCGCAAAACATGTCGCAGGCCTTCAGTAAATGATAGTGTATCGGTGCCAACCTCACGTTGTTTAATAACACTGTTTTTGCTTTCGAGTATATATTCGACAGGGTCTTCGACAGTTATGATGACACATTTTCTTAACTCAGCAATCGTTTGAATGAGTGAGGCCATCGTAGTGCTTTTACCGGAACCAGTAATACCTGTAATGAGGATGAGACCTCTTTCCATATATAATATTTTATTGATGGATTTTGGGTGTCCCAGATCGTTGAGCGTTGGAATTTCATTTGGAATATGGCGAAAAGCAGCTTCCATTTTTCCCCGGCTGAAATGAATGTTTCCGCGAAAGCGTCCCACATCCGATACCTGGAGAGCAAAATCCAGCTCCAGGTTTTTTTCGAGAGTCGCTCTTTGGGCATTTGTCAGAATATCCAAAATCATATCTCTGCATTCCTGGGTCTCCAGTTTTTGTTCGTAAAGACTGAGGAGCTCGCCATGTCGGCGCATAATGGGCGGCATATCAACTACCAGGTGTAAATCCGAAGCCCCTTGCTGCACGGCAGAATGTAATAGAGTCGGTAAGTCGTGAGGGTAAGACATGTGATATATATTATAATTTAAATAATTCCTCTCAATGCTCGTGAGAGGTCTCCGGGTTCCGGAGATACTTTTCGAGCAGTATCTTCTGATATAACTTTGCGCTGCACCAGCTCTGTAAGAGAGGCATTCAGGCTGCGGCGATCTGCTGTTGGATTGCGCTGGAAGAGGTCAGACAGCCCCTCGCGATCCCGGTTTGCCAACAGGTCGCTGACGGCACCTTCGTTTGCAAAGTATTCAAGTGCGAGGGTTAAAGAGTCGTCGAGTGTCGGGAGGAGGCGTTGGACAAAGACGGCGGTCAACTCACGTGCCAGCACCGCACCGACCGTGTCGCGCTCCGCCGACGGAAACATGAGCGAAAAACGCTCAACGGCTTCGTCTGCCTGCGAGACGTGCATGGAACTCAGCACGAGATGCCCTGTTTCTGAAGCCTGCAGAGCCATAGCGGCTGTCTCATAATCCCGGATTTCTCCGACAAAAATAATATCTGGTGCCTGGCGCAGGGCACGTCGCAGACCTTCGTTAAAAGTTGTGACGTCGATTCCAACCTCGCGTTGAGTGATGATACTTTTCTGCGGTTTAAAAAGAAACTCGACCGGGTCTTCAATCGTTACGATGTGCCTGGAACCTGTGGAATTTAAATAGTCCACACAGGCTGCGAGCGTGGAAGATTTTCCTGATCCGGTCGGACCACAGACCAGAAATAAACCTGAGCTGCGAGAGAGCCATTTTTCAAACAGAGCTGAGGGCAGACCAAGCGTTTTAAAATCCGGCACCTTGCTCACAATGCGCCGCAGCACTGCGCCGCGACGGCCCAGGCAGTGGAAAAGATTTGCACGAAAGCGATCTCCCTTTTCCGACTCCACGGCGCCATCGTGATCGAGGGCATCTGGTGCTGCGCCACAAAGTTTCCAAAGCTCATCAAAAATTTCTCTTTCGACAGCGGGCATTTCGGCGAGGGTTATTTGTCCGCTTATTTTGAAGGCTGCCGCAGAGCCTTCGTGCAGCATGACGTCGGAGGCTTTGTGTACCTCGGCAAACTCAAGGATTGCTGAGAGGAGACTATTCATTGCCGCGGATGGTTATTATATTAGAAAGCAGGGTGGAGTTTGGAATGAGAAAATGGTCTTTATCCGTCTTTAGTTGCGTGTAGCGAAGATCGATGGCCTCCACCTTTCCTTCGACATTGAGCACCGCTACGCGATCTCCCTTGACAAAAGGACGGTAGAAAAGAATCAGTGCGCCGGCCAGGAAGTTGGAGAGAATATCCTTGAAGGCAAAACCCAGGGCAAAACCAGTGAGACCGAGGCTGGCCAGCAGAGCGGTGACGTCTACTCCGGCCATGCCCAGGGCGGAAATCAGGCCTACGCTTACGATCAGTATCTTTGCGATTTGTGCGCCGAGCAGGACAACTCCACCTCGGGTCGGTCCGACTTGTTTTGCCAGGCGCGTCAGTGCTTTTCCTGCGATAACTGCGAGAGTCAAAGATATCAGGACGACGAGAAGCACCGTGATAATATCCACGTAGAGGCTCTCCATATGCTCAATAAGGAATTTTATTTTCAGACGTTCAATCCAGGAATCCATGGGGAAGAGCTTAGTTACTCCTGGGGCGGAGCAAAGGCAAAATTATGCCGAAAAATGAAAGAACCCGTTTTGCCTGTGAGCCAAACGGGTTCTCTCGATCGTGGGGGAACGTGGAGGGAAAGTATTTCTTAGAGAATATCTTTGAAAGCTTTACCAGCCTGGAATTTAACGGATTTGGAAGCCTTGATTTTGATTTCCTCACCAGTTTTTGGGTTGATACCTTTCCGAGCTTTGCGTTTCACAACTTTGAATGTTCCGAAACCGATAAGCTGGACGGTTTGAGTTTTTTTGACACCTGCTTTAATGCCATCGATGACAGCTGCTACTGCGCGTTCGGCTTCGGCTTTGGTGGTTTCTGCTCCAAGTGATTTTTGGACGGCGGCTACGAGTTCTACTTTGTTCATAAAGATTTAATTAGGACAACTCACGGGATACGAAGCATCGCTGATTCTGTCAACTACACTTTGAAATTTTTTTAAAAAAACTCGCGAAAAAATCTCGGAACTTTAGGCTTGCCGGAATGAACTTTGATGATCACATCGCGCCCTGTTTTGACAAAACTCCACAAGTCCACCCCACGGCTTACATTGCTCCGCAGACTTTTCTTTTTGGGGATGTCGAGATTGGTGAGCGCACGAGTGTGTGGCCCTTTGCGTCTTTGCGCGGAGACATCTCGGGTATTCGAATCGGTGCGTGCTCAAACGTTCAGGACGGAGCTGTCGTGCATGTGTCAGAAATTTATCCTGCGATAATTGGTGACTATGTAACGGTGGGGCACAAGGCGATTGTTCATGCGTGTAAAATCGGCGACCATTGTCTGATTGGAATGGGTGCCGTTGTTCTTGATGGTGCCGAAATCGGCGATCACTGCATCATCGGAGCAAACGCAACAGTCAAAGCCGGGATGGTTGTTCCACCGGGTTCGATGCTGCTTGGAACTCCGGCTAAAATCACAAGGACTCTGAGTGCCGAAGAGCAGGCGGGCATTCAGGTATGGGCGGACCACTATCTGTCACTGTCTGCGCGTTACCAGGCCAAAGGTATCTGAAGTCGGCGAGGTATTTATATATAAACCGGAATTATACAATGGAAGCGGAGCAAAGGGCTTTCAAGGCTGAGGAAAAGATGG
>JBKEBM010000027.1:0-2177 GCA_047973165.1 Chthoniobacterales bacterium | reverse complement strand
AATATTCCGCCAGGAACCATCCAGTCCCAACGCCCGGCGAACGAGTTTTAGTATTAGAGCATTTTAACAACGCTATCCAGCTTTGCCAGATTTTGCGGAGTGATCTCGGCTGAGCCTCCGGCTCGTCCCCAGGGGATTCCGCTTTCGGAAGGTGTTTGGCCGGTTTTTAAAAAATGTGCCAGAGCTTCTGAAATACCATTGATGACTTGAACATTGCTTTCGGTTCCGGAATCGATTATGCCCGTTATTTGGTCGTTGGGAATATTTGTAATTTTTCCTGCGGCGACAAAGTTCATCGCATTCCAGGCGACAAAAGGGCGGCTGTCTTTTAAAAGTGTTGTTGGGCGGGCGGCTTTCCCCTGCAGGTAATTCAGATAATGCCGAAAATTAGTTTGAACCAAATCTTCGCCATCGACTTTATGTAACTCTTTTTCTTCCCCGTCGTGATAAATAATTTTGGCTCCGTTGTAAGGCACTATTTCAATTCGGGCCTTCTCACAATGAAGTGTTTCGAGTGATACCGTTCCGGCCTCGGGGGAAGTGGCGTGACTCATGGCAATACGAATGGGGATGCCGACATCTGTCGTCGCTTCAGAAAAAAGTGTATCGAAGCTTTGAATAGGATTTGCCCGGTAGAGTTCCGTTCGGATTTGTTGAGGTTCAGCCCAGGAAAAAACTTCTCCCTGGCCTGCAAAGAAAAGAGCATTGTGGGTGTAGTGCGCCATCGCATTTCCAAAACAGGAATCCAGAATCAGCGTCCCGTCTTCTCCGAGCAGTTTACCGGCCCACGGAGCCCGAGCATAATACTTTGCATCTCTCGGCCACTCTCCGAGGAAGCTAATGCGTTGAAGTTTTCCAAATTCTTCTGAAAGCAAACGCTCTTTCAATTCATGTCGCCACGACTCTACAATAAAATTAAAGCCGACCTGCGTTGCCTTCGCTGCTCTTTTATCAACAGCGATCATTTCCTCTAACTCACGAGGATTTAATGTAGGGGGCTTTTCCAGGTAACAAGGAATCCCCAGCCCCACGCAGACCGCATGCATCGGAGCGTGAAAACGAATAGGCACAGGCAAAGTAATAAGCTGCAACTGCTCTTCATGCTTTGCCAGCAACTCATTAAAATCGGCATATACCTGCACACCGCGTTTTTCAAACTCCATTTCACCCGCAATTTTCTGTAAAGCCGGAGTCTGATAATTTGGGTCACAGGTAGCAATTAGTTTTAAAAGTCCCTGTTGCTCCAGAGCATAAACAGCCTTGTGGTGCTGAGCTGCAAAGCCACCAATTCCGGCTATGCAAACTCTAATAGGTGTATTATCAGAAGAAAAACTCATGAGTGAGCGTCAGTGAAAATGTTTTTAAAGCATCCGTAAATTGCAAATTGAAATCGCTCCAACAAATCTGACGACATAAGCTCCTGGTAGGATTCATGAAAGAAAGTGACCTTTATTTACCATTAAAAAAATTTCTGAAAGCACAGTCTTACGAAGTAAAAGGCGAGGTCATGGACTGCGACGTGATGGCTCTGCGCGGCGACGAAGAACCACTCATTGTCGAATTAAAACTATCTCTCAACCTGAGTGTGCTGCTGCAGGCTGTGGAGCGACAGGCCCTGAGTTCCAAAGTTTACATCGGTGTGCCACATGATTGCACGGCCTTAAAAAAGCGCAGAAAACAAGTCATCAAACTCCTGCGAATGCTCAGCCTGGGCCTCCTTTTAATTAACCCAAAAATAAAAACCGGCAGCGTCGATGTGCTCCTCGATCCCGGCGAATACAAACCTCGAAAAAGTAAAATTCGCCGCGAACATCTCCTGGGAGAATTTCTCCGGCGTGTCGGCGATCCCAATCTCGGCGGCTCCGACAAACGCCGTGGTATCATGACCGCCTACCGCCAACGCACCCTCGCAATCGCGCTCCACCTCGAAAAAAACGGTGCAGGCAAAGCCTCCGACATCGCAAAAAAACTTAGTGAACCCAAAGCGCGAGCTATTTTATACGACAACGTTTACGGCTGGTTCGACCGAAAAGCCCGCGGCATCTACGAACTGTCTCTCCGAGGCCGCAAAGAAACTCCGCTCTGGTATTAACGCCCATACATCATCCACAAAAGAAATGTGGCCGGGATTCCGATAAAAAGCAGAAAACAAATAAGCAATATCCAGTCGCTCTGAC
>JBKEBM010000022.1:0-11439 GCA_047973165.1 Chthoniobacterales bacterium | reverse complement strand
TTTGAAATCCTTGATTGGTGCATCCCCATAAGCGGCTCTGACATTGTCCGGTGCCCACAGTGCAATCCCAGTCACATCATTCAGGGCAGTGGAAGCCGTAAAAATCAGAGTGTTGTGAATGGGGTCGTAGTCCGCAACATTCGGGTTGCCCAAGCTGCTGAGGTTATCACTCCAAAGCATAGAGCGCGTTGTTGTGTTAATCGAAGTTCCTATACTGGGTGATGCATCGTCGATTAGATAATTTTTGTTGTTTACGTATCCAGCGTAATTTTCCTGATCAGGCGCAGAAAGTTCACTGGAGATCGGTTTGTAAAGTGTATAGGATTGCCCCATTGCCTCCCCGGTAAGCAATTCGAGTGCGATTAGTAGAGTCGCAACAAGCGAAGCAAGTGTTCTTTGCGTTTTCATTTTCATATAACGCAACTGTTTCTTATATTTTTGCGGGGGTTGTCAAAGTTTTTTAAAAAAAATCGACCCGCGTTCATGGCCGAGAAGAAGTCGCGGTGGTTTTGTGATGTCTTTGAGATAGTGCCAGGAGTCGAGGAACTCTCTGGCTTTCTGTTATTTATTTTCCCTTTCAACGGGGCGGACGACGATAGTTTTTAAGTCAATTGCGGGATTGTCGGGATTTTTCATCTCAAAACGGATAAAAAACTTTTCGCCGGGGGTTCAGACTTATTATTTAATCACTTTCCTGCCAGACACTTGCTTCATTCTACGTATTGGCCGTGACCCGCGTTCGACCTGTGCTAGTATCTTGTAATAACTAAAAGTTCGGATATAAATGTTTGAGTTTGATTCTGGCACCTGAGGTTGAAAAGTGCCAATCGATGGGGTTGGAACGGTTATTGCGATCTGTTTCCCAAGCGGTAACTTCGGATATAAGTTTTTCGATTTCGGGGATACGACGGTCGAGACATTGTGTTTTGAGGGCACTGAGTTCGATTTCTGCGATGTTAAGCCAGCTTCTGTGTTTGGGATTACAATGAATTTCGAGCCTGCGGGCCAGACGCAGAGCGAGTTCGGGGTCGAAGGCTTCATATGGCTTGCTCAGGGTCAGGTTGAGAGGGTTTACACAACAGGTAATTTTTCTTTTCGTTTACCTGGTTTTGAAACGGCGTATCCGATCGCGGTAATGTGGCTGTTAAAACGCCTGAATCCATTTAATAAATCCAAAAAATATGCGCTGGCGGCGAGGTCGGAGGCATTAGCTTTATAGAGGCGTTCATAGTGTTGTTGCTGGGCATCACGGCACCATGTATTGAGAGTTTCCTTACCGTTGAGAAAAGCTTCGACCTCTCCGCCGCCCCGGCTTGCCAGGAATCCGACTGCGATATTGAAACGCTCAATCACGCGTTCGTATAGCTCCTGGAGTACCTGGTAATCTGCCTCCGGGAGATACACTGCCTGCGCCGTCTGTTTACCAAGCGTGTCACAAAGGCTTCTGTCGATCAGGTCTGCCGCAGACTCCAGTTCGTTGGCAAAGGTTTGCAGCACAAATTGCCAGCGCACTTCATCGGTAGTCATCCCCTCGCGGAGTTGGCTAAGGTAGTCGTTGATGTCCCGGTCAAAGGTATCCACATTATCATCCTCCTGCCGGACACAGCGAATGAGTTTCATATCCCGTGTGGAGTATCCCTGCCAGAAACTCTCCAGCATCAGCTTTACATGGTCTGCCATGCGCAGGGTTTCCCGTGTGGCGTTGGCCAGGGCGAGCGAGGGCGACTGCAGAGCTTGTTCATCCAGGTAAGACTCCACAACAGGGAGACCTTTCGAGTCCTGATGCGGCACAATCATGAGCTGCACGAGTCGCGTAATCGGTCCGAGCAGCGGCACTGCCAGGATTCCGACAAGCAGATTAAATCCCGTATGAAAAGTCGCCATATCCCGGGCCAGCGATCCGGGGAGACTTTCCAGCCCTGCAAGAAACAGGCCAGGCACAAAAAGAATTGGCAGAGCTACGACGAATTTTACAAGGAGATTCGCAGTGGCCAGACGACGTCCCTCCAGCATAGGCCAGCCGGCAATCAGTCCGGTGAGAGCGATTCCCATGTTGGCACCAAGCACCCAGGGAATCAGCAGTTCGCTTCCAAACAGTCCGCTTCCGCTCAATGCAATCGCCAGGCCGATACTCGCGGTCGAGCTTTGCACGAGCACGGTGAAAATTGTCACAAACAAAAATGTGAGCAGGGAGTGCCCCTCAAACAAGTGCATCCACTCCATACTTTCTTCATTGACCTTCAGGCTTACAGCACCATCGCCAATCAACTGCATGGCCAGAAAAATAAACCCGAGCGAAAGCACACACTGCCCGATCCCGCGCAGTATTTCCCGATTCAAAAACTGAAACCCGATTACCCCGACAACAATAAATAGGCCTGCGTAATCCTGGATTCGAAATGCCAGTAATTGAACCGTTACAGTAATACCGACATTTGTCCCGAGTAATACCGCTAGCATACGTTCAGCGGTGAGCTGACCGGTATTGAGCATTTGGAGCGTGATGAGAGAAAGAGCGGTCGATGAGGGGGCCAGCGTGCCGACACCAGTTCCTGCTGCAAAAGCCTTCCAGCGTTGTTTGGTCATCTTTGCCAGCCAGGCCACTAATTTTCCGCCAAACAGGCGATCCAGTCCTTTTCTTAAAAAGCGTATCCCAAATATGGTCAGTGCCACTCCTCCAGCGATTTGAAAAAATACCATCATGAGGATTTTCGAGATGCTGTCCTAGCTGCGTGAGGGGGCATACTGAACTTGATTTGCACTATCATTTTTTTTGCAGGGAAGCCTATACTTTAAGTGGCAACCTTTGAGGATTAAACAAGCGTTACGAAAAATTCGAGTAAAACCTGCTTTTTATCGCAGCCGACCTGCCGATGCAAAGTTGCTGTTTTTTTAAATTGTCACTGAGAATACCCAGGAGGCAGATGAATGTCAGTTCGATCAGGTAAACACCGATTCCCCGTCCGATTGCAGCGAGGGGATGCATTCCTGACATAGCGTCCGGGTGAGTTCCAAACGGGGAAATACCTGACACCGACACTCCCATGAGGGAAAGTGCGATAAGCACCGCCGGAATTGCAGAAACTGCAAGGGCGGCAATCAACAGGAGATTTTTTATCAGAAGAAATAATAATCCAATCCTGCCTGAAAAGGGCAACTCTAAATATTTGATATTAGTCAAATGTAATGATTCGGTGAGGTACTCTTATCCTTACCGGAAGCATGTATTACTCCAATACGAAACCCAAAGAGATAGCAGTGCAGTTAACCCTGCTCCTGTTTTTCTGCTGGAAGGTATCGGCCGCAGTATCCTTTTACTCAGACAGAGCCACATGGGAAAATGCTGTGGGGAGCCGACATTATTTTAATCTTTCCTCGCCCTCGAATATAGCACTTGCCGAGGAAGTCGATACGGAGCCTGAACCAAATACAGGGCTGGGGAAAAACCTGACCTTCCTCGACGCAAATACAGGATTCGGAATCGACTTTACCCTTCGGGCACTGCAGCAGAGCGCCGGGTTTACTTTTGATGATAACGAAGGGTCCGGTCCGCAGTGGAGCGGGCTGTCCGTGGGCGACATCAAGAATTACCAGAATGATGACTGGCACGCCACGTTTACCAGCTCCTCCGGTTCCGCTGTATTTGGGTTTGGTTGGTTGCTCGGAGACAACGGCAATTCTAATAATGAATCGTTTACGGTTTATAATACCAGTAACGAATTGATCGGAACTCTCAGCGAGGTGCCCTTTTCCGACCTGTCGGTTTTTATCGGCTTCACTTCGAGCGAACCGGTCGGCAGAGTCGTATTTGATGAAGGAGCTGGTGGAGACGACATAGCGATCAACGAGTTGTATATCCACGCCAGACCGGTTCCTGAACCATCGGCATTCCTGTTACTGGCTTTGCTTGTGCCGCTGATTTTGTGGTGGAAGTATTGCAGCAGCAACCTGCATCCGATAGTGATTTAGGTTTAGTATGAGAGGCAAAGCTTACCCTGCTTCAGGATGCCTCAAAGCTGATTTCGACGATGCTTGTTTCGATTTGACCTGGAGAAATTTTGAGGCTGTTTTCCAGAATTTTTCGATAAATTTCTATTTGCTGCGTATCGGAGGAGCTTATTTTTTTCTGCGGCGAATCAGAGAGTCTCGTTTTGAAATCGATGATTTCTGCGTGTTGGAAGGTTTGATTTTCAGCCAGGACGACGACGCGGTCGAAGCGTCCGCTCCAGAGTTTGCCTTCCAGGGGCAGAGTGAAAGGACGCTCCCGCCAGAGTTGTAAATCCTCCGCTATGCAGTTCCATTTTTCTTCGTAAAATTTCCGCGAAAAATAAGGGTGCAGTGTGCCCCGGGGTGATTTTATTTCGTTCAGAAGATGGGCGACAAATTCTGAATCTTCGGCCTGGCTTTCGATGAAATACAGAAGGTCTGCTGTCTCGGGGAGTCCGTCTTCAATCCAGCTGATTTGCTCCAGACAGGCGTGTGCCAGGAGGCCGCGGTTTTGGATTTGCGAGTTTTCCTGACAGAGAGATTCGAGTGAGAAAGCTGTTTTGTCCGGGAATGATTTTTTCTGCTTTGTACCGGCAAGTGACGGGCAGGCACGCTCCAGGCGAGGCAAAGAGGAAGCGGGAGTCGGGACGGCGTTTTTTTTCAGATCAGAAAAGGCACTATCGTGTGGCAGTTTGATTTTCGGAGGTCGGGGATTTTGTGTGGTTGCAGCCTCTTGTTTCGATAAAAAAATACAGCCGTCGCTGCTGTCGGGGTCTGTAGTTTCAACGGCCATCCGTATGAGTGTCCCCGCACGCACGGGGAGGGGGTCTTTATCTTTTCGGAAGTCGGCTTTTTTATCGATGATGACGTGCAGGTAACTTTGTGCCCGGGTGAGTGCCACGTAGATTTGGCTTAGCTTTTCACTTAGGTTTTTTCGTTTGTATTCTTCGACGCGTTTTTCTTCTCCGGCAGCAATCGCCTGGATTTCAGAAGAAGGCACCAGGGCTTGTTTGCCGTCTTCTCTGGTTATTGTATTAAAGCTGGAGGATGAGGATCCACGCGAATCGAGTCCGGCCAGAATGACTGCCTCAAACTCAAGACCTTTTGAGGCGTGAATGGTCATTATCTGAATGCGGGCCTCGCGAGAAATTTTAAATTGTTCATTACGAATACCGGAGATGAACTGGTCGATCCGCTCGCTGTTTTCTTTATCGAAGCTGTCCGCCATTGCGAGTAGTTGCGTATAAAAAAAGCGATCCCGTGTGGTCAGCAAATTTTGAAATTCTTCGTGCTCTCCGAAAATCCGGATCACTTTTTCAAGACCATGAATGACAAGTTGTTTTCGCCATTTTTGAACAAAGGCAAAAAGTTTTTCTTTCGGGAGGTTGGCGTCCCGGAGTTCTTTGCACCATGGGGCGTGAGAGGCGAGGGCCAGGGCCGCGGATCTGATATGCGGATGCTCGATCAACGTGAGGGTTGCGATAATGAGCTCAATCGGGAAGGAGGCTGAGAGTTCGGCCTTACTTGTTTTGGCGGCAACATCTGTGATACCCGCCTGGCGAAGTATCAGTGCCGCCTCAAAGATGAATTTATTTTTTGAAACCAAAATGCCGATACGCTTTGGCGGCGACGGGCGAGCCTGAAGGTCCCTGACACGCTGCAGGATGGACTCGGAGAGAGTTTCTTTTTCTGAATCTGTCGCCCAGATGCCGACCTCTCCGGACAGGTCGCTTCGTTTGGACTTATGGCCCTGGTAGCGCAGCGGACTATCCTTTTCTCCCATCCAGTCTGCGACGGCTTTTGAAAAGGGTGCTTTGAAATAATCCGCGATATTTTCCAGATTTTCAAAAACCTGATCGACAAATTCCAGGACTTTCGGACTGGAACGATAGGAAAACTTCAGGTCTTCAATTTTACTCAGATGCTTCAGCGGAAACTGATCGATGACTTCGCGGTCGCCGCCGCGCCAGCCGTAAATCGCCTGTTTGGGATCGCCTACGACGACGACTGAACGATCTTCCTGTGAGGCACATTCTTCAATCAGCGGTTTGAAAAACTGGTATTGCGAGCGGCTTGTATCCTGAAATTCGTCGAAAAGAAGGTGCTGGACTTGTCCGTCGAGAACAAAATAAAGATCGCTCCAGGCGTCACCGATTTCTTCGGGATCGAGTTCAGGATCGTTTTCCAGCGCATTCAAAACACGGTATTCGATTTCGGCAAAACTTTGTGAGCCGGAAGTTGAAGTTAAATCCAGACGTGTTTTTTGATAGATACTTTTCAGGCGGGCAAGTGCTGTCTCCTGATCTGCAAGCAGGTTCTGGCAGAGTTCTCTCAAAGCGGGTGCGTGCTTTTCAACAAAGGCACTTAGTTCAGGCGGGCAGGGAATTTTATAATAACTATCTTTGCCTTCGAGGTGGTTCTTCAAAAACACAATATCGAACCAGGCTTTGTGTAATTTCAGATCGGCATGGCAGTTGCTTCTCGCCTTTTCAATACCTTTTATAACATTCTTATTGCTGATTAGTTTGCCGTCGTCTTTTTTCCAGTTTTTCAGATCGATAGCGCGGGCAAACTCCTCGGTAAACGCTTTTCCGGTCAGAGGAATGTCCGTGCATTGCCAATTATTTCGCGAGTCTCCTGTCAGCGGTTTGAAAAGAACAGTCTCCAGTAAATTTCGAAGAAGCTCCAGGTTTAAGGCACTTTGCAGGTGCTGTTTCCAGTAAAAATAACTTTCGTGAAATGCTTCGGGCGTTTGCTCCAGGACTTCGAGGATTGCCTGGCTGGCGAGCTCGTTTGTGGTGGACGCACTCACGATTTTCCAGTCAGGATTCAATCCGAGTTGTTCCGGCATTCCTCGTGCGATGCGGGCAAAAAAGGAGTCAATCGTGCTGATGCCGATGCGGTGGAGTTGCTGTGTCAGGGTCTGAAGGGTATCTGCACAGACAGAGGCATCACTTTCGGATAATTTACTTTCCGAGAGCAATTGTTTTGCTGCGCCGGAGTCCAGAACTGCTTCAGCAAGCCGCTGCAAAACACGCTCGAAAATCTCCCCGGCAGCCGCTCGGGTGAAGGTCGTCGCAAGGATGTTGCCTGCCTGCTGACCCTGAGATTTCAGAAGCAGAGACAGGTAGGCCGAACTGAGTGTGTAGGTTTTGCCCGATCCGGCTGAGGCACGAATGTAGCGGATACTGCTGTTTGAAAAGGAGGTCGGCTTATTCATCCCGGAGTTTTCCATCTGTTTCGTCTTCATCTTTTTGAGAACTATCTCCGCAAAGAGTCGCAAAAATCGGATTGATATAGTTTGGTAATTTTCCAATCTCCTCAAACTCTCCCGCAGCAATTTTGTGAGCGATCTCAACAGCTTTTTCCAGCCCCAGGGGTTTTTCTTCATCGCCTGGCAGAATCGCAGTTCCAATAAAGTCGTGATTGAATGGCGGAGAAATTTCTGAATTACCCGACTCCTCCGGAAGCAGAAAATAACACAGCTCAACTCTTTCTCCGGATTGGTAATTCTTCCACCCCTTCTTTTCTGCCAGATGTGGAAACAAGTGATAGTAAAGTGGGAGCTGCAGGTCCTTCCACCTGACAGATTTTTCATTCGACGTTGCTGCGAAGTGTTTTTTGTCAGGTCTTTCGGCTTTCGCTCCCGTTTTGTAATCGATGACACGCCAACGAATCTCTCCCTCGGCTGCATTTGGACGATAATCCACGCGATCGATGCGCCCCTTCACGCGGATTTGTGTTCCCGCGTGCCTGCCGTGTTCGAGCAGGCAAAGGGGAGCCAGAATTTCGTCCTCCTGACTTTGACTTCTTTCCGTATAAAAAATTTCCCAACCCTCGTTTCGAGCTTTTACCTGGTGACGTGAAAAATCATAGAGCCGCTGTTCGAGACTGGTCTTTTGTGCATGAAGAAAGCTCGACTCAAGTCGGGCAAAACGCTCCTCCCACTGCCTGTCAAACTCTGCCCGTACCCAGGCGTAAATATCCCTGACATTCTGACTGTCACGGATGGCCGGATCGTGTCCGAAGACTTCAAAGACATTGTGTAAAATGGTTCCGATGAGCGGCGGCGGCAGACCCTCCTGAGTGTCCTGCGGCAGTTTCAGTCCTCTTATTTTCTCAAAATAATAGAGCCGCGGGCTGGCGATATATTTTGAAAATTCTGTTACGGAAAGTGTCTCACGAAGCGGGGTAGCCTCGGTGGAAATTATATACGATTTTTCAGCGGTAGTTTCTTCGGATTCCTCAGCTTTTGAATCTGCATCCAGAAGCCGAAGCAGGCGGGTTGCCAGTTCTTTTCCTTCGAGTCCACTGAGCAGAGTGCGACTGGGGCGCAGCGGATCACCCTGGGAGTTTTGTTTTGGAACAAACAAGCGCAGGCAACCCGGACGGCAGGCTGCAGCTCCGGCCAGTAAAAAATTCTCACGGGCCAGCCTGGCTTCGTCGTGGTTTAAAGAGAGTTGTTTGCGCAAATGCCCTGGCAAAAAAGCGTCGTAAGTCACTGAGGCAGGAACGATACCCTCGCAGAGCGAGGCGATGCAAAGAAGCGGCGCATCTTCACCGGAAATTTCCAGCCAGCCAATGAGGTCAATGCTGTTTGCAGTATCCGGCGGTGGCACCGTGTGTGAACCCAGAGTTTCAATCAGCAATTTCAGAAAAGCGGAAAAACTCATGTCCGTTTTTTTGAGGGAAGGCGAATTTTTTGAGGCGAATTTTTCAATTTCTCTCAGGCTGTTCAAAAGTGCTTCGAGCGGTTCGATGAGCGTGCGTCCCTCAACAGAGTGACGATTTACTTTGGCCGTGGCATAGAGCTGACCGAGAAACTTGCGAGTGTATTTTGTGTAGTTACCCAGCCCGGTAAGAGCGGACGGAAAAGAAAAAAGCTGATTCAAGTGCTTTTCCAAAACAAAAAGTTTTTTGGAAATCTGATTGTAAGATTTTTCCTCTTCCTCCTCTCCGGGTTCCGTTTGCGGGTATGCTGAGGGTGCGAAGTAACGGGGCTGGTGATTCTCGTAAAGACGATCAAGATCAGATGCCGGATCGGACAGTGCGGTGGCCGCAAGAAAGTCGGGATGCCTTGCAATGCGGGCAACCGTGCGAAAATCAGGTGCTTCGGATGGCTTGCGTTCGTTATATTTTGCAAGCAGAGAGAGCAGCACAAAGGGCCGGGATTGCCGAAAGTTTATCAGACTGGGGGGACGCGCGGTGATTTGCTGTTTCGCGAGGGCCGTCCGGAGTTCTGAAAAGGTGCTGGTGTCAGGCGCACAGAGAACCTGCCGGGCATTTGGGAAATTTTTCCTCCATTCGGAAAGAGTTCGTCCAACAGCCTGCGCCTGATCCTCTCCGTCTTTGCAAACAGTGATTTCGCCATGCTTAAGATCAACACGGTGCTGACTCCAGGCTTTAGTATTCAGGCGTCCCCAGGCATCAAAAACATCGGGATTTTCCGGGGCGTGAATGAGAACCTGGGGATCGGGAAGTCGCACCAGGGCGAGAGCATACATAGCGTCGAACTCGGGCAGGGCAGCGACGATGACTTTGAGTGAATCCGGAGCGGGGGAGCGCAGGGTTCCTTTTTCAAAACAAGCAATGGTAAATTCGCCGGGATCACTGTGCTGCCAGGCTTCGAGTTGTCGCAGGTAAAGTGTGAAGGCTGAGGCCAGGACCTGCCAGAGAGCCTGGGCACGAGGGGATTGGTTGTTTTGTGTGGCCAGGTGTTTGGCTACAGATTTCGGCTGAAGAAGCTGTGCGCGAAGTTCCCGGCAGACGGAGGCAAGCTTGCCGGCGAGAGAAGAATTTACAGCAGAGGTGTTGAAATTTTCGGTCAGGCCGAGAATCTTTTTTTCGTTTTGATCCAGTTTCTGAACGGCCGTTCGCCATGCAAGACGAGTCAGAAAATCGGGAGCCGGAGGATAAATTTGATCGGGAGCTGTGAAGAGAGCCTCAGCTAGTGCGGCAGGAGTCAGCGTACGGGGTGGGTTAAAGAGTGCAGCGTCCCTCCCAGCCAGACGTTGCGCGAGAATTTCAGTGAGCCGTCGCCCCGCTCGCGAAGAGGGCAGCAGAATAACATAATCTGAAAAATCCTGCTTATCGGGCAGGGTGTGATTTTCAATTAGCCAGTCGGCAACAGCAGGCAGGGCAGGCATATCCCAACCAAGGAAAATACGCCTGGGCGGGGAATGATTCGGCGTGCTCAAAGTGCTCACCGTGCGAATTTAATACAGGCAAAAATTTTCGTCGAAACTTTATGAAAAAATATTATTCGTGTTCGTTCACGTTTGTCCGTGATTGCAAAAAATTCTGTATCCGGAGGTAAAAAAGGAATTTGTGAATCAAATTACAGCGATGGAGCGCGGGATGCAATTTCATCCCAACGGGTGAGGAGATGGACGATAATATTGATTCCAAATTTGTAAGTATCTTCGATGTTTGCCACTTTTTCTCCAGCCGGCAAAACCTTTGATGGATTTAGCTCCTTCTGCCGTCAGGCCTGGAATATTATTAAAATTTTGCAAAGAGTTGATATTGCGAATGCTGCTTACAGTAGCAGTGTCGGGAGCCATTATTGAAGGGGCTGCAATGGCAGGTATCGGGAACTTCAAGGGGCTTTTGCCCGTGCTTTGAACGATGTCAGGTGTTTTTTTTATCACTGGATGGAGGAGCCTGAGTGACATCCATCCGGGGTATTTGTTGGGGAGACTGTGGTGAGGGTGGGAGTTGGTTTTTCTGGTCAGAAGTCACAAACTCCCGTCCGGGAGGCTGAAAATCTGAGGGTTTGCTGGGGCATCAAAAAGAACCGCCGTGCCGTAGAGCATTATGATGATGGTGTGAATGACAAAAGAGATTGTAAAATCCCGTGAGGAGGAAAATTTATCGACGACGCGTTGGGTAAAGCTGTCTTTCATGGGGGGGGCGGAGTTGTCTCCGGCGATAAGGATTTTATGCTATATCGGCAAGCACAAACGAAAGTGCTTTAAATCGTACTTTGATAAAAAATGGTAAGAAGTCGGAGAGTGAAAAGGGCTCCAAAGGAATCTCGGACTTCTATTTTACTTTGATCAGCTCAACGTCAAAAATGAGCGTTTCATCCGGACCGATCACTGCGCCTGCCCCGCGTGATCCGTAGGCGAGTTTGGAGGGGATGTAGAAGCGGTATTTGGCACCTTCTTTCATGAGTTGAAGGCCTTCGGTCCAGCCGGGAATGACGCCGTCGAGAGGGAAGGATATGGACTGGCCGCGTTTGTAAGAGCTGTCAAATTCTGTGCCGTCAAGGAGAGTGCCTTTGTAGTGGACTTCGACGGTGTCCGTTGCAGAGGGAGATTTTCCTTTGCCCTCGGTCAGGACTTCGTATTGGAGATCTGAACTTGTGACGATGACACCTTCTTTTTTCTTATTTTTTTCGAGGAAGGCTTTTCCTTTTTCAGCGGGAGTTTCGGCCATGAGAGAAGTTGA
>JBKEBM010000019.1:0-35398 GCA_047973165.1 Chthoniobacterales bacterium | reverse complement strand
ATCTATCAAACCACCATTGCCTTCTGTCAGAAACACGGAGCCTTCGACCCGCAAACTATGGGCTCCGTCCCCAACGTCGGACTCATGGCCCAGGCCGCCGAAGAATACGGCTCCCACAATAAAACCTTCGAAATCCCTGCCGACGGTCGTGTCCAGGTCATTGACGCATCAGGAAAAGTCCTCATCGAACACGCCGTTGAAGCCGGAGACATCTGGCGTGCCTGCCAGACAAAAGACCTCCCTGTCCAGGACTGGGTAAAACTCGCCGTAAACCGCGCCCGCGCCACCGGATCACCCGCTGTCTTTTGGTTAAATGAAGCCCGTGCCCACGACGCAGAAATCATCAAAAAAGTAAAAACCTACCTCGCCGATCACGATACCGCCGGACTGGAAATTCACATCATGCCCCCCGCCGAAGCCTGCCAGTTCAGCCTCGAACGCATTCGCGACGGACTCGACACCATCTCCGTAACCGGCAACGTCCTCCGCGATTATCTCACCGACCTCTTCCCCATTCTCGAACTCGGCACCTCTGCCAAGATGCTCTCCATCGTCCCGCTCATGAAAGGCGGCGGCCTCTTCGAAACCGGTGCCGGCGGCTCCGCTCCCAAGCACGTTCAGCAATTCCTGCAGGAAAACTACCTCCGCTGGGACAGCCTCGGCGAATTTTTCGCCCTCGCTCCATCCCTCGAGCACATCGCCGAAACTCACAATATCCCAAAAGCCAAAATCCTCGCCGACACCCTCGACGCAGCCACCGGCTCCTTTCTCCAAAACGACAAATCGCCCACCCGACGTCTCGGCGGCATCGACAACCGCGGCAGTCACTTTTACCTCGCCCTCTACTGGGCTCAGGAACTTGCCAAACAAAGCAACGACCCCGAGCTCCAGGCCACCTTCAAACCCATCGCCGAAGCCCTCGCCGACAACGAACAAAAAATCGTGCAGGAGCTCCTCACCGTCCAGGGCAACCCCGTCGATATCGGCGGATACTACAGTCCCGATGACACAAAAACAGCCCAGGCCATGCGCCCCAGCAGCACCCTCAACAGCATCCTGGAAAAACTTTAATCCCTAAAAAATAATCCAATATGACACCACAAATTTCAATTCAGCTCTACAGCGTTCGCGAACAAGCCGCCGCCAATTACGAAGCCACCATTCAACGCATAGCCGACATGGGCTTCCCCTGCATCGAGCCAGCGGGTTTCCCAGGTTCATCTCCCGCAGAGGCCGCAAAACTTTTTCAGACACTCGGCCTCAAAGCTCCCTCCTGCCATGACGGCCTACCCGTCGGAGATGAAAAAAACCGAGTCATCGAAGATGCCCTTACCATCGGGGCAGAAGTCATCTTTACGAGCGGCCCCCACGGAATCGATACCCTCGACGCCGCCAAAGCTCTCGCTGAAAATTACTGTGAAGCCGCCGCCAATGCCGCACAACACGGACTCCAGGTCGGTTACCACAACCACGACTGGGACCTCTGCCTGATCGGCGATACCCGCGCCCATAAAATCTTCCTCGAAAACACCCCCGATACCATCCTCTGGGAAGCCGACACATTCTGGATCGCAAAAGCCGGCCTCGACCCGGTCGCCTTCCTTAATGATATCGGCCCACGCGGCAAAGTCCTGCACTTCAAAGACGGGATCATCGATGACTCTCTGCAAGAAGGCGAACCCCCCTTCCGCCCGGCAGGTGCAGGGCAGGTCGATCTCATCGCCGCATCGAAAGCAGCAACTCACGCAAAGTATATCGCCGTCGAAATCGACGCCCTTACAGGTGATATGATGAATGCTGTCCAGGAAAGCTACACCTGGCTCACCGGCAAAGGCATCGCAAGCGGCAACAAATAACAGGGTTTTTTCTATGTCACTTAAAAATAAAGTTCATGTCGGCATCCTCGGCTGTGGAAATATTTCTCAGGCCTATTTCAACGGAAGCAAAATGTTCGACGTCATCGATATCGTCGCCTGTGCCGACATCAACCCCGAGGCCGCCAAAGCAAAAGCCAAAGAAAATAACTGCCTCGCCCAGAGCGTCGATGAATTGCTGGCAAATCCCGATGTGGATTTAATCGTCAACCTGACCATCCCGGCGGTTCACGCAGAAGTCAGTCAAAATATACTTCGTGCCGGCAAGCATGTGTATCTGGAAAAACCACTGGCCACAAATCTCGAAGACGCCCAAAAAACTCTCGACCTGGCCAAAGAAAAAAATCTCCTCGTCGGCTGCGCCCCCGACACCTTCCTCGGCGCAGGATTACAAACCTGCCGAAAAGTCATTGATGATCAAAAAATCGGTCGCATTGTCGCCGGAACTACTTTTTTAATGTCCCGCGGGCCAGCACACTGGCACCCAAATCCCGGCTTTTTCTACCAGCCAGGCGCCGGCCCCCTGTTCGATATGGGACCGTATTATATCACGGCACTCGTTCATTTGCTCGGACCGGTCAAAGAAGTTTCTGCCGTGACTTCACAGGCCTTTAAAGAACGAATTGCCGGGCATGAGGAAATAAAAGGAACGCGTATTCCGGTTGATGTTCAGACCCATTTTTCCGGGACTTTGATTTTTCATTCCGGCGCAGTCATTACCACGACATTTTCCTTCGACGTGCATGCACACACACACAACCCGATCGAATTATATGGCACGGAAGGCTCAATCGCACTTCCTGACCCCAACACTTTCGCTGGACCCGTGAAAATGTGGAAACCCGACTCCGGAGAATGGAGTGAGGAACCCCTCACCCACCCTTACGAAGAAAACAGCCGCAGTATTGGAGCTGCCGATATGGCTTATTCCATTCTCAGCAAAACGGGGCGCCCCTTCCTTGCCAGCGGCGAACTTGCTTTCCACGCCCTGGAGGTAATGTCTGCCTATGAGCTATCCTCCGATCAAAAACGGAGCATTCCAATCAAATCCAAACCGTCACAGCCCGTCCCACTGCAACCCGAACTCATCGAAGAGAGCCGGAACCACCAGTCTTCCTCGAAGTAAAAAAAGCATTTGCATCACGGCGCAGCAGGAAGAATACAAAAACGGCAAAGATTACCACTCCCGGAATAAGCCATATTATTTCAGGAGTGGTAAATAATCCGATCAGCAGAAATACGACGCCGCAAATGATATAGGTCCAGCGTGCCCGGTTTACCCCAAAAAACATAAGTATCGCGCAGGCAATCGAAACAACGATGGGCAGGTAAGCCAGTAATTGCTGTATCAGCGGCTGATCCACCGTCATCATCACTCCGAGGAGAGACAAGGTGTTAATTGCCAGGATCACAAGAATCACTACCGTCACCGAAAGCGGACGCTTTGTTTTCATAAAAAAATCTAAAGTTCTTTTTCCAGACGCTCGGCCAGCCACTGCTTAACCATACTCTGGTAGTTCAGATAGCGCGAACGAGCCAGCCTCTTAATCCGGGCCAGCATACGAGGATCAAAACGCAGCGTCACGGTCGTGGAGTCCCGCGAATCCTGCTTAAGTAACGAAGCGTTCATCAGACGCGGGTCCAGGGTCGCCGTCTTCCAAAACTCGGCCTCCTCGTCCTCGTCGGCAAAACGCGGGATTTCATTCCATTGATGGATTACTTTCATTTCCGGAGTTTTCATGAGAGTTGCTCTGCGTTTTTCCTGTCATAAAAAGTGGACTCATCCTCGGTCATCGGACGAGCAAAAATCACGCGGTTGCGACGTCCGTCTGTCCGAAAGATCGTAAAGACAGGCTTCAAATCCAGGCTCCTGCCCAGCAAAACATAATGCGCCTCTGGATAATCATCCGGCAGCAGGCGCAAATTGAAAGGGTCTTCAAAAGCTTCTTCAATCTGTTTTTCGGTGAGTAGTTCCTCATCGAAGCGTGATCTGGTCCAGTCAAATTCCATCTGCGCTAAAGTCCTAAAGCAATTCTTCCGGTTTAGGAAGTAGCCTTTTGAATTAATTCGATTTCATAACCCTCGGGCGCATCAATAAAAGCGATTACCGAACCACTCGAAGTCGTCGTTGGTCCATCGCTCAGGGGATATCCCTTCGCCGCAGTTTGTTTCGCAAAGGCCTCGATGTCGTCCACCTCAAAAGCAAGATGGGTCACGTCCGGACCAAGCTGAACCGGGCCACTCGCACCGTATTGGCAAATCTCAATAAGTTCCTCACTGTTAGGCACGCTGAAAAAAACCAGCTCGGAACCGCGAGGGCTTTTGTGACGGTGCTTTTCCGTCAACCCCAGGACATCACGATAAAAGGCCACCGTCTTTTCAAGGTCATTCACCCGGTAGCGGGTGTGGAGAAACTTTGTAATCATCAGAAAAAGCTATCAACCAGAACTCCACGACGCAATCACTGCATTGATCGAACATTTGATCGTGAGCAAAAAATTCGACTCACCATGGTCAAATCGGCTTATGCGGCGCCCCCCTGAGCAGACTGACAACAAACCAGACCAGCGCAAACACGCCGACAGCAAAAACAATATCTCCGACCATTCGCAACCAGCGAAGCACGTCCATCCAGTCCTGCTGCAGAAATTCCGCTGATCGCGCATACCACATACCACGCTCCGCACTCGCCCACGCATCTTTTTTGAGTTTCCGGGTGTGCCCTTATTTTGAAGACCTCCATCCGCTCCATATTTCGAGTTGTTTGGTGACTCCCATATTGGCGGCGGAAAATTCCTCCGGATGCTCTTTACGAAACTTATCCAATGTTTCTTTGGCTGTCAGAAATTTTTGAGTCAGGTCTCTATCTGCTTTCCCATTTCCTTTTGCTCTAAAAGCTCTTAATGTATCCATACAGAGTTCCGCATGTTTCAACCAGATATCCAGGAATCGCACTCGTTTTGCGGCCTGTGGAGTATTAGCTGTCTCTTTGATTGCTTTAGTCAGCAGCACTCGCCCTTTCTCAAACACCTCAGGAGTATAAACAATATCTCCGGCTTTGCTGACAAATCCCCATCCGCCTCCATTTCTGCTTTCAAAACCATCATCAAATTTTTTTGTAACTTCTTCCCAATATTCAAAATACTCACGGATAGAATCCCTGGCCGGACCAAAGGCTGAGTAATATTCTTCTAAAACCTCATCTACCTCCAGGTCAGGATTTGCGTGAAGTCGTCCAAGCATATAGAGATTCGGTCCCTGTGCGCCCCACATACCAGTAAGTGAATCGAAATCCGTCGCCACCATACCATGCTTTTTTGCAAATTTAAAATCTTCACCAAATTGGCGGGCATAGATATAGGGCATTGCATAGCCTATTAGAAAATAGTTTGGACGCAGGTATAATGCTGCTCCTGTTTCATACCAGCCCTTCCACTGTTTACGAAAATGTTTTCCTAATTCGGGTACGATTCCGATGATAATATCAGAGTTTAGCTTCGTCTGCACTGGCGGCTCTCTGTAATCTGAATAAGCGTAACCAATAACTTTTGGATCAGAAATGTATTCTTTGGCAGCTTTTTGTAAGCTTAACCAATAACGGGCATAACGGTCTGAATATGATTTTATTTCATTCTCAGACTCTGGTGCATCCCATGCGAGACATGCTGCACATTGGCAAAATGGATCGATTGGACGCCGATCATTTTCAATTCCGTTTACCCAGGGATAACTGGGTTTATTCTTTTTTTGAACAAGCCAGTCTTTTATAATCTGTTTTTGAAGACCTGTATTTGAGACACACATCTGCACTAAATTAACTCTCTCATCAATCGGTTCACGTATTCCATCCGGACGAAGAGCAAAATATTCGGGATGTTCTTTTCCAAACTTCTCCCAATATTCTGTATAGGCATGGCCGTAGCTGAAATTGATGGGTTGATTTATCATTTGACGCAGAAGCCAGGTATTTACTTCTCTCAAATATGTCTTTCTTTCTTTGGGTAACATTTTATCCGTGAATCCCCAGGCACGAATTCTGGAATGTTTTGACCAGGGCTTAACTATCTTCTCTTCGGGGCTTGCTGTGATCGTTAGTTTTTCAGGAACCACAGTTCCGTTTTTTCCAGGCCATAGCCAGCGAATGCCCAACTGTTCATCCAGCCAGCGGTAAACCGCAAACAAACTCCCCATCGAGAGGGTGCTGTCTTTCAAAGGATCGCCAATATCGTCTTTTCCTATGAGAAAAAGTGTATCTTTCTCTGCTTTGATATAAAAGGTGTTCGGCGGAAGGCTTTCAACATCTAAGCCTGCATTTTGTGCTGCTTTAGTATTTCCTAAAAAAATGGCAGCTTTTCCATCCGATATAGTTTCGGATGACTCATGGATGATTTTTAATCGTGCTCCACTTGCTTTTTCTATATGTTTTTGTAGTTCTGTTGCCGCATAATCAATCAAAGGATTAGATTTCTCAGGAACGATAATATTTGCCACAGGGCGACTATCGACCACGATTTCTACTGCAAAAGAATATGTCGCCATAGTAAATGCTGCTATATATATTATATATTTTAGAAACATTTGAATGACTTAAAATTTCAAAACCTCCTCGATAGATAAATTATCCATATAGGATTCAAAATCGATACCTCCACCAAAAAGAATAATACGTTGGAAGCGAAAAAGTTCTTCCGGCAACGAAATTGAGGTTACTTTTTTTTCGTTGAGAACAACTGTTAGTTGATGTGATACAAAATCACATTGTAACTCGATTTTATTCCATTCGTCTGCAGTAAATTCTAATCCCGTATCACTGAGAGAAGCTCCTCCTTCGGTGACAATTTGCAAAGTTCCTTTCAGAAAACGAATAGATAAGTTGAAATTATTATCTCCTGAATCAAAAATCAATCGACCGGGGACTGTCGTGTGTCCGGGCAGATAATCAAAGCGAATAATAACCTTATCTCCTGAAACAGGAGGGAATGATTTGAGAAGACGAGTCTGCTGATCAGCCGGGAATCCGGCAAGCCATACCAGCATATTATCACTTTCGCTTTTCTGACGAATTTCCACACGATCAATTTCATCGATATAGGAACCAGGATTATCCGGATTGGGAGCCTGAGGCTTCCAATCCGACTGATTGCTCAGTTCACCTACCTCGTAAGATTCAAATCCTTCTTCATTCAGGTTTGCATGAGATTTTGATGCAAGAAAGAAAGTGCCAGCCACAATAAAGGTTAGATTTCTCAAATTCATTTCTCAAAAAGATTAAAATCCTGATTATTTTTGGCGGCGGTATCTCAAAGCTAATACACCTCCACCAAGTCCAAATATCAGAAGAGAGGAGGGTTCAGGAATAATATCTGCTTTTATATTAGCAAATTGTACGGCTCCCATATTAGAAGCTGTACTAAATGGATTTGATCCTGTCCAAAAACTCGAAGTAAATTCTATCAGGAGGTAGCGTTTACTAACATTTGAAATGTCAGCTATTTGTTCAACATCTGCATCTCTTGAGCTGGGAGATAAAAGAGAATCTGCAAAAACATTATTTGTATAACTCGCCAGTAATGAGGGATCAAATCCCGGAGCTGTTTCGTCCGGAGCTGTCCAGATGGAAAGCGTGCGAGCAGCAAAATTAGTCGTTACTGAACGGTTGACTATTGTAATTGCATCCACATTTTTGACACTCGTTAAATCCAGGAGCGTGTGGATGATGCCATCTGTCTGAGAGACTCCATATGTAGCTTGCAGGGTAGAGCCAGAATCGACAGCACCAGATCCACCAAGTCCGGAAATTTCTCCGGCATCTACTATAATTGCTGCATTTGTTTCGGTCTGGCAGAGAGCTATTCCTGCAATTAGTGATAAAATAAGTTTAGTTAATGATTTCATAGGTTTTGTATTTTTGTGTTTTTGTATTATTTATTTTTGAGGTATAAAATTTTCTGTTTTTAATTTATCTTTATCGACCGTACTGATGTGCATATCAGCCCATAAAACATTGCTTCGTTTTCCATGAGGAGTTCCTACTCGATTCCATCCTGAATGTGGTCCCCATAGACCCATTCCCCATTTGTCTTTCTCACTGGAATCTATAAGCAGGACAATTCGTGAAGGCCATTGTGCAGTTAATGAAGTAAATGGCTTGTCTATGCCGGCAGGTGCCATGAGGTTATAATTTACACAGTAAGGAAATAATTCGTCGCCAATTATATTTTCCGGACAAACCGTTATTTTTTTCCATGCTTCCAGTCCGCCTGCATAAGCTGCCGGACTGTATTCTATATTTAGCAGTTTTGGATCATACCATCTGCCTCTCCATCGAATTTGCGGAAAGCTGACGGGATTACCAGGCGGGAGTGTATTATTATTTTCAGCTGCATAAAGTTGAAATGCAGCTCCAATTTGTCGTAGATTGTTAATACATTTTGCAGAGGAGGATAAGGATTGTATTTTTGTAAACCCGGAATTAATCAATACGGCAAGGATTACTACAATCGCAAGCCCGAGCAGTAGCTCTATAAGCGAAAATCCTGAACGGATAAAAAGATAATTTAATCTGGAGGGAGCTATATTCACGAGCCAGAGAGTGCGGCTATTGATCCACCCGGAACAATACACATCGGAAAAAGTTCACGAGTTGGAATGGTTGCAGGGTTCTCAATCAATCGAATAAGTTTTTCTGTAGCTATTGCGCCCACATCTTCTCCGATAGATCGAACAGTGGCCAAAGAAGGGCGCACTTTGTAATTATTCTGACCAAATGCAATAATGCTGATATCTTCGGGAATCCTAAGATTTTTTTGTTCGCATGCTGTGTAAACATCTTCGACAATCGTATCGGTAGCCAGAACTAATGCTGTCGGTCTGGTGGGAGTATCCAATAAGGAATGTGTTGCCTTAAGAAATGAACCATGCTCGGACTCAAGAGCTATTCCTGCATTCTGATATCCGCCTTCATTAATCTCTCTGAGATACCAATGTTGCAGTTTGATCTCGTATTCCGTCTGAATATTTCTAAATAGCATTCCGAAATTTAAATGCCCAAGATCAGCAAGACGTTTGGTCAAAAGATGCATCCCTTGCGAAAGATTAAACTCGCAGGCAGCCCAAGGTTCATCTCCCAGTTTATAATTTCCAAATACTACTGTCGGAATACCTAATTTAGCCAGATTTCGGTGAGCTTTCTCATCATACACACCGCTCACAATAATTCCGTCCACTTCGCGGTTCTGAATTACTGAAGGAAAGGTTCCTTTATGTAGTTGGCTTAATGAGGCAGGGGTAAAAATTAAACGGCCATTGTGAGCCTCGGCCATGCGTGCCACCCCTTGAAATACCTGAGTGTAAACGGGATCATCAAATTGCCGCCCAACCAGGAGAAAAACTATATTTTTTACTCCTGAGGCCACACCTGCTCTTACCGGGCGAGGCCGTAAATTCAAACGATAGCCCAGTTTTTCCTGCGCCTCCCACACGCGTTGTTTCGTCTTGATATTGATTGATCGGTGATCACGGACCGCCATGGATGCGGTAGATACAGAAACTCCGGCATGTTTAGCAATTTCACGAAGCGTGCTCATGTTCTATAAAAATAAATGATTTTTTTGAAAAAATTCAATGATTTTTTACAAAAATTTCAAATTTTTCTTCTGCCTGACCTGAATTTCAGCTTTATTGTCCTATGGATTCGATGGAAAAAGCACACTGGATTTGGTGTAACGATACGCTGGAAAACCGCCATATATGGGCGCGGTGAGAGTTTTGTCTCGATACTATTACAGAAGCGCAGCTCAGAATATCGGCAGATCTTCGTTATATGGTATGGATAAACGGCACGAGAATCGGGTTTGGTCCGCCAAAATTTCATGTACAAACACCAACTATAGACAGCTATGATGTCTCCGCTATGTTGCAGGGTGGCCGCAATGTGATTCCTGTTCAGGTTTACAGGCCTCGGTGCTGCAGAAATCAGTTCCTGTTCACCCCAGCGCGGCGCACTATGGGTGGATTTGACGACGGACACACAACGTATTATTTCTGATGCCCAATGGAAAATTTCCCGAAAATCTGATATCGTTTGTTCCGTCGGGCACAGGGGTCGCCCGGCGTCAATCCCAGGAAGTCCCGAAAGCTGTTCCGGTCGGTGATTTGAAAGCCTCGCTGCATCGTTATGCCTTCCGTTCCCTCTTCGCCACACACCCCTCGTTCTCCAAGGCTTCGTGAATTGGCCGTGTCGGAGTGATGAATGGCATATTTTTCGGTTGACTCCGGATTTATTTTTTTCAAGAGTCTTCACATCTTATCGAGAGTGGTGGAGGGACTGGCCCGACGAAACCACGGCAACCGCTTCAAAATTTGCTCGCTGTCGCGAGTTTTTTGCGAGGGACCAGGTGCCAAATCCTGACTGATTTTGAAAAAAATCAGGGAAGATGAGAGAAATAACAGATGCGGTTTCGCAAAATTCAAAAAAGGTCTCAAAACCTTACGAAAAAAACGAAGCCACTTTTAATCGAAAAGTTTACTCTGTTATTCGCCTCATTTCATCAGGCTTTTTTCTCCTGCTTTCGTGAGATTTAACAAAATTTAACTCACGCAGATTCGAATTATGAGCAAGGAAAACAAACCTTATTTTGCCAACCTGAAATGTCGCGAATGCGGTCGCCTTTACCCGAAGGAAGCCATCCACATTTGCGAGTTTGACTTCGGCCCGCTTGAAGCCGCATACGATTACGACGCCATCAAGGCATCGGTCTCACGCGAAAAGATCGAAGCTCGCCCGCAGTCGATGTGGCGCTACCGCGAATTTTTACCAATCGATGCCGAGCCGACTGTCGGCACCCAGGTGGGCTTCACGCCGCTGATCCGTGCAAACCGCCTCGCCGAAGCACTGGGTGTGCAGGAACTTTACATTAAAAATGATACGGTCAACTACCCCACCCTGTCCTTTAAGGACCGTGTCGTTTCCGTCGCGCTCAGCCGCGCCCGGGAGCTGGGTTTTAAAGTTGTCGCCTGCGCCTCGACGGGAAACCTGGCAAACTCCGTCGCCGCAAACGCTGCGTCTGCCGGACTCAAAAGCTACGTGCTCATCCCTGCCGACCTGGAGCAAAGCAAGGTCCTCGGGTCACTCGCATTTGGCACAAACGTGGTGGGGATTCACGGCCCCTACGATCAGGTGAATCGCCTCTGCTCTGAGATCGCTGGTAAATACGGCTGGGGATTTGTGAATGTAAATTTACGCCCTTATTATGCAGAGGGTTCGAAAAGCATGGGCTTTGAAATCAGCGAGCAACTCGGCTGGAAGCTCCCGCGCCACACCGTTATCCCAATGGCCAGCGGCTCCCTGCTGACAAAAATTGATAAAGCCTACCAGGAATTCATTAAAGCCGGATTGCTTGATGAAGCTTCGTATTCCATCCATGGCGCACAGGCCAGCGGCTGCTCGCCCATTGCCACCGCGATGAAAAAAGGCAGCGACATTGTCAAACCCGTTCCCAAACCGGAGACAATCGCCAAATCCCTGGCTATCGGCACACCGGCGGATGGTTATTACGCCATCAAAACGATGAAAAAAACCGGCGGCCATGCCGAAGACGTCAGCGACCAGGAGGTCATCGACGGAATCAAACTCCTGGCCAGCACGGAGGGAATTTTCGCCGAAACAGCAGGTGGCGTGACCGTTGCCTGTGCCAAAAAACTCATCAGCAGCGGTAAAATCCCGAGCGATGAAAGTATCGTTCTCTGCATCACCGGACATGGCCTGAAAACCCAGGAAGCCATCGATGGCAAGTGCGGCACACCAACCCTCATCAATCCAAGTCTGCGCGAATTTGAGGCAAAAATTGCAGATGATTTGCAAGGCAAAGTCAAAAAAGCATAAACTCCACTCATTCCAACTACCCAAAAAAAATTATGTCCAAAACCGTTAGAATCCCAACTCCACTTCGCAAGCTGACCGCCGAACAGGAAGTCGTCTCCGTCGAAGGAAATAATATCGCCGAAGTCATCGATCATCTCGACAAAACCTATGCGGGGCTTGCCGAGCGCATTTGTGACGAAGAAGGCAACGTCCGGCGCTTCGTAAATATTTTCCTCAACGACGAAGACATCCGCTTTCTCGAAGACAAAGCGACACCTGTAAAAGACGGAGATGAAATCAGCATCGTACCCGCCATTGCCGGAGGCTAAACCGCTATTGATTCAAAAAATATGAGCAAGCAAGTCACCAAACTCTGGCTGATGTTTCCCGGCAAACTGATTACGCGCCCGATTATTTACGAACTCGGAAAAGAGTTTCCCGTCGTCACAAATATCCGCCAGGCCAGCGTAACCGATGAGATCGGCATCGTCTCTGTGGAACTCAGTGGAGAACGCGACGACATCAAACGTGCCGTCACCTGGCTCGAAGACCAAAAAATCAAAGTCGAACCCGTCGAGATCAATACGATCGAGGGCTAACAGGCCACCCTTTATAACACCATACGCAGTTCCCGCAATACAGCGGGAATTTTTTGAAGCAGGCCGACCGGCGATAAACTCTCCGGAGAATCGTTGTCGCGCAGAGCGAGGTCCCCTGCCCTGCCGCAAATCCACGCAGCAGCGCTGCCGGCATCGAGTGTATTCATTCCCTGCGCCAGGAAGGCTGCAGCAAGGCCGGTGAGGATGTCCCCCATCCCGCCCGTGCTCATTCCGGGGTTGCCGGTTGTATTGTAATGCGGAGCTTTTCCGCGCTCGCAAAGCAAAGTGCGGGCACCTTTTAAAAGCAGGGTTACCGGAAAACGATCAGCAAAGTTTTGAGCCCATTCGAGGCGAGTCATTCCGAAATCGGAGTTTGGAAAGAGACGCTGCATCTCACCGGGATGTGGGGCCAGTAAACGAGGTCCGACAGTTTTTTCGAGAGCTGAAAACTCGCTGAGCAGGTTCAAAGCATCTGCATCAAAAACGGCAGGCTGCTCAATATTTTTATACAAAGAAATAATCTTCTCGCCACGCATCAGACCAATTCCCGGCCCAATGGCAAAAGCATCTGCCGGATGCGCTTGCATCGAAAATAAATCTCCCTCCAGCGGACGGACCATCACAGCAGGATCACAAGCCGCCGCCAGAATCTGATAAACCTCATCCTCCGCAAAAAGCGTAACCAGCCCCGCACCGCCCAGCACGGCAGCCGCACTGCAAAGCCGTGCCGCCCCGGTAAGACCCCGGCTCCCCGCATAAATCGATACACGCCCGTATTCGCCCTTATGCGAATCCATTCTGCGAGGTGGGAAAAGCGGGAGTAAATTCGCTCCGGTAATCAGGTTGCCTTTTTCGTCTTTTGAAGCGAAATTCGGCTTCAGTTCCGGCAACAGAATCAGCTCTATCCGTCCAACAAAATCTGTCGCCGTATCCGCGACGAGGCCTTTTTTTGCAAAACCAAAGGTCACGGTCAAATCTGCCTGGACACAGTCCTGAGCTGGTTTTCCGGTATCTCCATCCAGCCCGCTCGGCAGGTCTGCGGCTACGATGAGTGAGTGCTGAGAGAAACGAAGACGATTCATTTCGCGAATGCCTTCGGCGATTTTTTCTCGTGGTTCGCCCCTGGCACCAATGCCCAAAAGGCCGTCAAAAAGAACGGTTCGACGAGAGGCATACCTTTTTCCAGAAGCCTTGCTTGTCTTTAGAAGCCGTGCCCGCAAGCGATCGAGTTGTTCTTTCGTGAGAGGTGCGAGCTCTTCCTCGGCAGCAGAAAGACGAATCTCAAAACTCCAGCCCGCCTCCACAAGATGATAAGCAGCAACCAAAATATCGCCTGCATTGTGCCCTTTCCCGCAAAATAAAATACCGTACCCCTGCTCACAAAGAATGGAACGAACACTGCGTGCAAGTCCGATACCGGCCAACTCCATCAGTTCACGAGGTGTCGCTCCGGCCCGGAAAGCAGCCTCTTCAATCGCCTGCATCTGAGAACAACTAACAAGCATAAGTCCCCATTAAATATCCGGCGCCCCGAATCCGCAAGTTTCAGGATTTCAAAAAGTCTTTAATGCGGTCGTAAAAAGATTTGTGGATGGGTGAATTGTCTTCACCACAGAGTTCAGCAAACTCGGCAAGCTTTGCTTTCTGTTCGCCGTTGAGGCGAGTCGGTACTTCGACCTGCACGCGGGTGAAGAGATCGCCATGCCCGGAAGCTCCAAGTTCGGGCATTCCTTTTCCACGAATCCGAAAGACTTTATTGCTCTGAGTTCCCGCAGGGATTTTGAGATTGGCTTTTCCGTCCAGGGTCGGCACCTGCACCTCGCCACCGAGAGCGGCGGTCGTAAACGGAAGAGGAATTTCGCAATGTAAATCATCCCCGTCGCGCTGAAAAACAGCGTGCTCTTTAAGACGCATGACGACATAGAGGTCGCCCGAAGAACCACCGCGAATTCCCGCCTCGCCACCGCGAGCCGAGCGCAAACGCGCTCCGTCATCGACACCGGCCGGGATTTTTAATTTTACTCGACTGGTGCCCTCGCTGCGCCCTTCGCCGTTACAGTCGTGGCAAGGACGATCCACCACACGACCCGTTCCCTGGCAATTGGGGCAAGTTTGAGCGACCTGAAAAAATCCTCGGGAGGCAATCACCTGGCCCTGGCCGTTGCAGACGGTACAGGTCACACGTTTGGCATCTTTTTGAGCACCGGAACCTGAGCAGGTTTTGCAGGCATCGAGTTTTCTTATCTCGATTTCCTTTTCGCAGCCGCGTGCGGCTTCTTCCAAAGTGATCTGTAGGTCGTAACGAAGATCGGCACCACGCTGACGCCCGCTGGAATCTGTCCTTCCTCCGCCTCCGCCAAAAAATTGTTCAAAGATTCCACCTCCTCCGTTTCCACCAAAAGCTTCACGGAAAATATCAAAGGGATCGTGGCCGCCAGCTGCCCCCATACCACCCTGACGGAAAGCATCGTGCCCGTAGCGGTCATAAGCAGCACGCTTATCGTTATCGATCAGAATTTCGTAGGCTTCGCCAACTTCCTTGAAGCGTTCCTCGGCCTCACCATCACCGGGATTTTTATCGGGGTGAAATTTTACGGCCTGTTTGCGGTAGGCTTTTTTAATCTCGACTGATGTGGCGTCCCTGTGGATTTCGAGGACTTCGTAGTAATCGCGTTTCGTGGTCATTTAAGCAGAAGGATTGGGGCCGGCAGAGACAACGACAGTGGCAGGACGCAAAAGACGATCCTTTAATTTATAACCGCTGCGATGCTGCATGATAATGTTTCCCTCAGGAATTTCCTCACTCGGCTGATGCCCGACCGCTTCGTGCAGGTTCGGATCGAAAGCACCCTCGTGAGGGATCACTTCGACGCCGGAGTCTTTTAAAAATTCCTGGAGTTGTTTTTGCACCATTTCCAGGCCCTGGATGAGGCTACCAGTATCGCTGTCATTTTTTGCAGCACCGAGGCCGAGTTCAAAATTATCCAGGATGGGCAGCAAACGCTCGAGCAAAGACGTATTGGCATAGCGAATCGAGTCTTCGCGGTCGCGCTGCATGCGTTTACGAAAATTATCCAGGTCGGCCTTTGCACGCAGAGCCATGTCTTTATATTTCAAAACTTCGGCGGTCGGATCGTTTTCTTCGGCAGTATCGTTTTCTGTTGCGACTTCCTCGCCGGGAGCGGCCTGTTCAGCAAGAGGAGTTTCCTCTTCACTTTCAGCAGCGGGTTTATTTTCGGTCGATGTTTCGGTCTGATTCATAAATTTTCTTAGGTTTTACAAATGGCAATTAAAGTAATGTCGTCGTATTGCAGGCTGTTTCCTATAAAGTCCTTCAGGTCGTCCGTCAAATGTTTGACAACAGTGGCGGCTCCCTGGGCGGCAACTGTCTGCAACCCCTGGGTCAGGCGTGGCGCACTAAATTCCAGCCCCTTGCTGTCAAGTGCTTCGACGGCACCGTCCGTATAGAGCAGCAAGCAGTCCCCGCTGTCGAGTTGAAAGGAAAAATCCTCGCACATCCTGTCAAAGACCCGGCCGCTGTCAATTCCCAAAGCCAGGCCCGGCGGTTTGATTTCCTCCACGGCGGTATCTGAAGCACGGTATTTGAAAGGCGGATCGTGTCCCGCACGAGCCATTACGATTTCGCCATTATCGCAATTTAAAATCAGATAAGCCATGCTGATAAACATATCTTCTTTAATATCGGGATAAAGCTGGCGGTTCACCCGCCGCAAAACCTCTGCCGGAGAAAAAATATTCTGTGCCTGGCTGCGTGTCACACTGCGACACATCGCCATAATCAGCGAAGCTGCAACTCCCTTTCCCGACACATCTGCAATGGCAATTCCAACCCGTGATTCATCGATCCGAATGTAATCGTAGTAATCGCCGCTCACCTGCCGGGCCGGGATGTTTGTTCCGCTCACTTCGTAACCCGCCAGCTCGGGGTCGGACGAGGGCAGCAGAATAGCCTGGATATCGCGTGCTGTTCGCAAATCGCTGTCGAGGCGTCGTTTCTCACTGGCCTCGCTGTAGATCGCCTCATTGAAAAGGGCGAAAGCTGACTGCTCGGCAATTGCCTGAAAAGGCACCAGGTCCTCGCTGGTAAAAAAACGTCCCATCCCTCCGGTCGCCACCGCCAGCACAGCCAGGGTTTTTTTTCGATAAATAAGCGGGGCAACAATAATCGAATGCGTCTCCTGAAAGTGCAGTTTTTCTGAGGCACGAATTTTTTCCTCATCAAGTAAAACAATTTCCCCCTTTTGCCAGACCTCCCCCAGGAGTTCCTCGCCATGATTGATATTGTGAAGCTTTATGAAGCTGTCAATCGCTGTCGGCACGCTCTCCGCCTGAGCACGGATGTGCGGCGGAATTTCGACCAGCGGCGGACAGGCTTTTGAAATAAAGGCCGGAACCAGCTTCGTATTCGATTTATCCACAAGGTAAAGACAACCACCGTGCGCATCGAGGATATCAACTGCTCCCTCCACAATTAAACGATGAAGTTCCGTAGCCCGAACCGTCCCTGAAAAGGCCTCTCCCAAACCACGCAGAAAATCAAAAACCTGCGTCTCTTCGGTCCGCAAATCCGCACGTAGTTTTTCGATCCGGGCAACCCTGCGCTTATAAACGGCAACAATAACACAAAGAGCAAACAAAGTGCTCAGGAACAAAGCGGAGAGGATGTAGAACCAATGCATCAGGAAGCGACAGATAGCCCACCTCCATTGATAAACTCCGAACGAAGAATATCAAGAAGTTCGACACCCGAAACCTGCAAAATAATCAGACCTCTAAGAATTATTTTCCTGCGAAGCCTCGCGTAAGTAATCCAATACGTCCCGAAAGCGCGAAGCATTAGCAGAGTCGATCTCAACCAGAGCTTCGTGTGCAGACAATGCGGTATCTGTCGCTTCGCTTTTGCTGGCACCTTCCGTCGCGGCAGATTCCATATGTTCTTCACCGGGAACATGCGGTGCATCAGGATCTCCCGCACGACGCACTTTAAAAATTTGTGAGAGCCCCAGATTTCCGAGTAGCGAAGCAGTCCGGTCATTCGCATTTATGACTTCGATGAAACCACCTTCCGTATCGATAATCTTCAGCGCAAAGCTCGCCAAAGTCCCCATGAAAGTCGAATCCATAATTTCACAATCCAAAAGATCGATCACAAATCGCTTCTCCCCCTGAGCAAGCCTGGCATGAATAAATTTTTTCAGCCCCGGACTCACTCCGAAAGTTCCGCGCCCGATCACACGGACCCATACGGTCCCCTCCAAACTCGCCGCCTCAACCAAAGATTCCGGGGTTGTCATAACAATTGAAAGTTTCGAAAAATAAAATGCATGGGAGGATCAAAAGGAAGGGGTGAGCACGCTTACTTCCACATAAAGGATTGTTTAAAGGCTACTATACGGTTATTTACTATAAGCAGAACACGCCACGAAGTCACACGCCCGTTTTCAAAATACTCATCGCCAATCACATTAAAGACTGTCTTAAAAGAACCCTTCGCCTGCGGATAGAAAGCCTCTTTTGCTGAGAGGTAATTTCCCAGGCCGGCCTGGCGATATTCAAAGCGAACCCAGACATCCTCCGGCTGCCTGGAGCGCCAGAATATGTCGTAGTAATTTCCTCTTCGTTCATTTATGTCTCCCGGAGTAATTGCTCCAAAGCTATGACTCTGCCGATCAAATTCCACCGACTCATTGATAGTTTTTTCAAACATCATAGGCTCATAGAAAAATCGCTTCACCTTCCGAATCTGAAAGTCATCCATTAGTTCCAGCGGCAGCACCTTTATACTTTCCATTTGAACCACCTCAGGAGCCGGTGTCGAGCACCCCGCTAACCCTCCCAGCACAGCCGAAAGTAACAGCAAATAAACAACGTTAAAAAATCTCATTCAGAGCGATAAAAGCCACTTTCTCTCCCCCTGTCAATCCGTCTGTAAGTTACCAAAAATCCCTTTTTCCTTTTCTTTAAAATCAGCAACTTCTAAGCAGTATAAATCCATTCACCAGACATGAGTTCAAATCCTATCGATCAAAAACGCATTCAAAAAGCCGTCCGGGAAATTCTATGCGCCCTTGGCGAAAATCCTGACTCCGATGGTTTGAAAGAAACCCCGCAGCGCGTCGCACGCTTCTACGCTGAGGTCTGCAAGGGCAGGCAGGAAATCCCGTCTGACCATCTTGCAAAAACCTTCGATGTGGATCACGACGAAATCATCATCGTCCGCGACATCCCTTTTTATTCTCTCTGCGAGCACCACCTCGTTCCTTTTTTCGGAAAAGCACACGTCGGCTATCTCCCTGCTAAAAAAGGAAAAATCGCTGGCCTCTCCAAGCTCGCCCGCGTCGTCGATGGCTTCGCCCGTCGCCTCCAGGTGCAGGAGCGCCTCACCGCCCAAATAGCCGATGCCATCAGCGAAAAACTCACTCCTCGCGGAGCTGTCGTCGTGCTCGAAGCCGAGCACCTCTGCATGTCCATGCGCGGCATCAAAAAACCCGGCGCACGAACAATCACTTCCTCCATGCGAGGAATTTTTCGCAAAAACGCCGCTTCCCGCGAAGAAGTCCTGCGCCTGATACTGCACCAGACATGATTTACCGACGCTTCGGACGCAGCGAAATCCAAATCCCCGTCTTTTCCTGCGGAGGCATGCGCTACCAGCACACCTGGAAGCGTGAGGATAATTTCAAAAATATCCCGAAAGAAAATCAGCACAATCTCGAAAAAATCATCCACCACGCTTTCGAAAACGGCATCAACCACATCGAAACCGCACGCGGCTACGGCACGTCCGAACTTCAGCTCGGCAAAATCCTTCCCAAACTCCCTCGCGAAAAATTAATTATTCAAACCAAAATCGCCCCCGAAGAAAATCCGGCAGATTTTTTAAAAAACTTCGAAGACTCGCTGGCGAAACTACAGCTCGATTACGTCGATCTCCTCGCCCTGCACGGCATCAACACCCCGGAACTCCTGGACCTCGTGATTCGCCCGGGTGGCTGTATGGAAATTGCACAACAACTCCGGCGCGAAGGCCGTATTCGCCACATCGGATTCTCAACCCACGCTCCTCTCGCCGTTATTCAACAGGCCATTCGGACCGGAGAATTCGACTACGTCAACCTGCACTGGTATTGGATCAACCAAAGCAACCGGCCCGCCATCGACGACGCTGTCGCTCAGGACATGGGCATCTTCATCATCAGCCCCAGCGACAAGGGTGGCAAACTCTACGCCCCTCCCGAAAAATTAAAAAGTCTCTGCTCTCCGCTCTCGCCCATTATTTTCAACGATCTGTTTTGCCTGCTGCACCCCGAAATCCACACGCTCAGCATTGGAGCAGCACGCCCCGAAGATTTTGACGAACACCTCCAAGCCGCTGAGCTTCTCACCGATCAAAAAACTGCCCGGCAAACTGTTGAGAAAATCATTTTACGCCTCGAAAACGCTCTGAGAGAAAGACTCGGAAACGAATGGTATGAACACTGGCAGGACGAAATCCCCGATGCAGCACAACTCCCCGGTGAAATCAACGTTTGGGAAATCCTTCGCCTCCTGAATTTTGCTAAAGGTCTTGATATGCTCGAATTCGGCAAGATGCGCTACAACCTTCTCGGCAACGGCGGCCATTGGTTTCCAGGAAAAAACGCTGCTAACTTTGACGAACCCGCCCTCCTAAAGGCACTCAAAAACAGCCCCTTCAAAGAACGTATCCCCGGCCTGCTCCGCGAGGCCCACAATCTTCTCTTTGAGGCCCAAAAAAAACGCCTCAGCGAAAGCAGGGAATAAAGGGCACCTCCTGATCAGCAGAAGCCCGCCTTTTCAAGGCCACTGCGCACATGCTTTGCATAGATCGAATTCCCGCTTCGGGAAAGATGCAGATCGTCCTCACTCAGAAGGTCCTTAAAAGCAACCCGCGCCCGCCGCATGGAACGCTCCAGATCAATCAGCGGGACTTTTGCTTCCCTGGCAACCAAACGAATCGCCGGCTGGTAGGGACGAAAATTCGCTGAATAATTTTTTCCGTTTCCCTGCTCTGCCCCGCTGCGAACAGCGGGAATCGGATGGTTGACGAGCAAAACAGGATGCCCCCTTCCGACCCGCACCAGACGCATAATCTCAAGCAGGTTCCGCTGAAATTCCGCGAGACTCACCCTGCTGATCCGGAGTCCCGCCGGAACATGGGCATCATTAAACCCAAACTCAATCAGGACGAGTGCCGGCAGTAAAGGGCTTACATCGGCAACAAAGCGTTCGAGCCCCTGCGCCGTGGTATTTCCGCCAATGCCGCAATTAAAAATTTCAAAACGTCCCGGGAAATCGCACTCCAAATCCGTTCCCAAAAGAGACGTCCACCTGCTCCCCTCCGGCTGAGCTTTCCCGAGGGTGATGGAATCTCCAAAACAAACAATTCGATGAACACTCATGGCCGGGAATATCGAAAAGTTATTTTTCCTATGCAAGTTGAAAGCAGGTTTTGAATATCGTTGTTCTCTCTTAAAAAGCTGTGCTATGAATCTGCGGATGCGTCAGCAAGGAGTTTTTATTAGTTTTGAAGGGGGTGAAGGTTGTGGAAAGAGCACACAAATTCAACGACTGATAAATCATCTTAAAACTCTCGGTCGAGAGGTTCTGCTGACCCGGGAGCCAGGCGGAACCGCCGTGGGCGAACAACTCCGCCATGTCCTGCAGCACTCCCGCGAATCGGAGGCAATGGTTCCGGAAACCGAGCTTCTTCTCTTCGCAGCAAGCCGGGCACAGCTCGTGCGCGAAGTCATTTCCCCTGCCCTGGAGGCAGGTAAGGTCGTCATTTCAGATCGTTTTCTGGACTCCACAACAGTTTACCAGGGAATTGCGCGGAAAATCCGAAGCGAAGCTGTCGCCGACATCAACAAATTTGCAACCGGCGACTGCCTGCCGGATACGACATTCCTCCTCGACCTGGAACTGAAAATTTCACAAAAGCGAATGGCCGGAGAGCGGCCTTATGATCGAATGGAAGCACAGCCCGAGAATTTTCACCAGGCCGTACGACAGGGATATTTAAAGCTCGCCGAAAAAGAATCTGCACGCTTTGTTGTGATCGATGCGAGCCAGGGCGAAGATCAAATTTTTACCCACATCCTCAAAGCACTAAACAAACGTCACGATGGCCTTTTTAATTGAACAGGCAAAAAAACGCCTCCTGGCGGCTGATGAGGCAGAGCGTCTCGCTCACGCCTGGCTCGTATCCGGTCCGGCGGGCAGCGGCAAATTACGCCTCGTCGAAACCGTATCCAAAAAAATCCTCTCTGCAGGCAACGACTCCTCCACAAAAAAACACCCGGACTTTCACGAAATAAAACCCGAGTCCAAATCACGCAGAATCGTCGTAAAACAAATCCGCGACCTGGAGCATCCCCTTCAGCGAAAATCGATGGCCGGAGGGCGAAAAGTTGCCGTCATCCACCAGGCAGACCGCCTGCAGCCCGAAGCAGCAAACGCTTTTCTCAAAACCCTGGAGGAGCCTCCGCCCGGCGTGCATATTTTTCTGATTTCATCAGCTCCCGAGCTTATTTTGGAAACGATTCTTTCGCGTTGCGTGCGTATCGAACTTCGCTCCGAAAGTGCTCCCGAGCTAAACTCGCGGGAGGAAGAAGTGCAGGAGCTCACCCTGCAACTTTTAAATAAAAAACAACCTCGCTCGGTGGGAGATATTTTTGTTTTCACCCGTCGCTTTCAGGCACTACTCACAGAGGCTAAGGCAGAAATCCTCAAAAGCGCAAAAGCCGAACTGACTTTGGATAAAAAACAATTCAAAGACTCAGCGGATAGTGCCTGGCTCGAAGAACGCGAGGCCCAACTGGAGGCAGCCTCCGCCGGTGCCACCCTGCTCGAGCGCGAACGCCTCCTCACAACAATCGCCAACACCTGTGCAGAACACATGGATTTTTTAAATGAAACCAATCCCGGAGCAACCCTGGCCGGGATTGCAGCCATCGAACGGCTGGATATTCTGCGAGCCGATTTAAATCGAAACGTGCAGGAAGCACTTGCCCTGGAGACCGGATTTCTGGAAGCTTTTCGACCTCTCTCATGAAACGTGTCGTTGTAAAATTAGGAAGCGGAGTTCTCTCCAAAAACGATGGGCTTGCACTGGATGCTGAGCCATTCGATCACCTGGCCCGTGACCTTGCCAAACTCCGAAAAAATGGCATCGAGTGCATTGTCGTTTCCAGCGGTGCCATCGCCGCCGGTGCCGGACTCCTCGGTCTCAAAACACGCCCGACAGATACCGCAAGCAAGCAGGCCAGCGCTGCAGCGGGTCAGCCTGTGCTGATGCAGTTTTTTGAGAAAAGCCTCCACCAGCAGAACCTGCATGTCGCCCAGTTGCTTTTATCCCACGGAGACATCGACAGCACGATGCGACGCAAAAATGCACAAAACACCTTGGAGCGTCTTCTCAGTGCCGGAAACATTATTCCCATTATAAATGAAAATGACTCCGTAGCTGTCGAAGAGCTGCGCTTTGGTGACAACGACCGACTCTCGGCGGAAGTTGCTGCGATGGCCTCAGCAGACCTGCTCATCATCCTGACAAGCGTGGACGGTTTTTTCATGGAAGGCAAACTCGCCACGGAAATTCGTAATCTCGAACTCGCAGGCCCCCACGTCACCGGAGACACCGGAAAGTTTTCCGTCGGCGGTATGAAGACCAAGCTCGAAGCGGTCCGCATCGCCTGGGATGCCGGTATTCCTGTAGCACTTGCCAACGGGCGCACCCCCGGCGTGCTGGCCGATCTTGTCGAAGAAAATAATGACCGCCCTGTCGGAACCTGTTTCCCTTTGCCCAACACAAAAGCTGATTAAAAAATTTTCTGTATTCACAGACTGCATAAAAAAATTTATAGGAGAGGCTTATGAGTCCCACGAAAATCCGAGGATCCTTTTTTTCCAGAATATCCGCTATTGCCGGTACGACCTTTGTCGAGCTCGTTCGGCAAAAAGTTTTTTACTTTCTTCTCATTTTTGCACTGTTGATTATCGGTAACTCCGCCTTCATGGTGAAGTTTTCCTTCCTGGAAGAATTTCAGATGCTCAAAGACGTCTCACTCGGCGCCATGGCCATTTTCACCTCCCTGCTCGCGATCCTGGGAACCGCCATGCTGATCCCTAAAGACATCGAGGAACGGACGATTTACACCATTCTCGCAAAACCCATTCCCCGTTACGAATACCTGCTGGGAAAACTCACGGGAATTTTTACCCTGCTGCTGCTCTCGACGATTCTGATGAGCATCATGTTTCTGACCGTCCTGTGGTTTCGTGAACAATCCGTCATCGCTGAAACTCAGGCACAGTTAGCCGGTGCCCCGCCCGAAGAGTTAAAGCACGCCCTGGAGGGGATTCGCAGCGCAACTTTTAATATAAACCTCCTGCCGGGCATCATCATCATTTTTATGAAAGCAGCCCTTCTCGCCGCGATGACCCTGCTGATTTCCAGTTTTGCGACCTCCAGTATTTTCGGCATCATTACCGCAACGGCCATTTATTTTATCGGCCACCTGCAGGCAACCGCACGCGACTTCTGGCTCGCCGGAGTTGATACCCAATGGTGGACACGTGCACTGACAGCTCTCCTCGCCCTGCTCTTCCCTGACTTACAAGCCTTCTCGCTGGCCGATGATGTTGTGGCCGGCACCGCAATTCCGGCAGCCGTTTTCTGGCAGACTTTTGTCCTCGGCTGGATTTATATCGCCGTCTATTATTCTCTGGCATCCTATATTTTTTCGGGGCGTGAACTATGAGGCGTAAAATCATTGTTCTCATTGCTCTTCTCATTTTCGGAGCACTGAAGTTTCCTTTCGAACTTCGGCTCGAAAACGAGCAACGCGAAGCTTTCTTTCGCGGAACAAAATTTGACCTCTCACTGCGCGAACAGGTCGGTCAGATGGGCTTCCTGGCAGCCCTCAGCGGTTTCCGCTCACTCATAGCCGCCATCCTGTGGATTCAGGCCCACACAGCCTGGGAAGGTACCGAATGGGGGCGCATGGCCGGACTCTTTAAAACCGTCACCGCCCTGCAGCCACGATCCCTGCTTTACTGGGACATGGCCGCCTGGCACATGGCATGGAATGCCAGCATCGCCGCTCTCGACGATCCCAAGGAACCCAGTGAGGCTCTGCGTATTCGGAATCAACGCCAGTATTTCGACCTCGGACGCAGCTTTCTGGAGTCCGGTATTCGGAATAATGCCGATAACTACTTACTCTACGACCGCCTGGGCATCCTTCTCCGCGACAAATACGAAGACCACTGTGGTGCCGCCGATGCCTTCGCCAAAGCTGCGGAATTCCCGGAAGCTCCCGGCTACATCGCCCGCTTCGCCGGCTACGAAATGGCCAAGTGCGAGGGACGCGAACGCGAAGCCTACGACCTGCTCATGAAGCTTTACAACAAAGGCGAAAAACAGCATCTCCCCTCGCTGATCAAATCCATTCAGGACCTGGAGAAAACGCTGAATATCCCGGAGGACCAGCACATCCCGGACCCGCCAAAAGAAAAAATCGATCCCACAGCCCCACCGGCAGACGCTCCTTCTCTGCCCTCAATGCCTGACCCCCATGAAGGTCACGACCACTCTCACTAAATAAATTTTTAAAAAAACTTAACCCTCATGCGATTCGCCATTTTCGGAGACATTCATTCCAACCTTCACGCACTCGAAGCCGTCCTCCAGGACGCCGGGCAGCAATCCTGCACTCATTACGCCTGCCTCGGAGACATCGTCGGTTACAATGCCTATCCAAAGGAATGCCTCGACCGCGTGCGTGCGATGGACTGCCCCGTCGTGAAGGGAAATCACGACGAACAAGCCTCCATCAGCAATATTCGCGGTGGCTTCAATGCCCTCGCCGAAGAAGCCATCCAATACTCCCGACAGCAACTCAACGATGAAGACAAAAACTGGCTGCGCTCCCTGCGACTCCAAAGACAGGTTCGCGATTTTACAATCGTTCACGCCACTCTGGACACCCCCCACAAGTGGGCCTATGTCTTCAATCAACTCGATGCTGCCTCCAGCTTCAGCTACCAGTTTACCAGTGTTTGCTTCATCGGCCACACACACACACCGCGTGCCTACATACGCGATGGCAACGTAACGGCCAGCTCCATCGACGTCCTCGCTGTCCAGCCCGGGAAAAAATACCTCATCAATATCGGCAGCGTCGGCCAGCCACGCGACGGCAACGAGCAAGCCGCCTATTGCATTTACGACACAGACGCCAACGAAATATCGCTCCGCCGCATTGACTACGACATCCCCGGCGCCCAAGAGGCAATTCGCAAGGCTGGTCTTCCCGATCGCCTGGCCGAGCGTCTGGCTCGTGGTCGCTGATTTCTGGCGGCACCGTGGCAAACCCACTCCACATTCTTATCATCAAGCCTGGCTCGTTGGGCGACATCATTCACGCACTGCCCGCTGCTGCCTGGATCAAAAAACAATACCCGGAATCCCAACTCGACTGGCTCGTTGACACACGCTGGCGACCGCTCCTGGAAAAGCATCCGCACATCGACCGCCTTATCGAATTTCCCCGCACTCGCTTCCAGGGACCACTCGCTTCCCTGCGCTTTTTTCCCTGGCTGAAAAGCCTGGGCACCCTTCGTCCCGACCTCACACTTGATCTCCAGGGGCTGCTGCGCAGTGCCCTCATGGCCCGCGCCGCAAAATCCATCCGTATCGTCGGAGGCGACGATGCCCGAGAAGGAGCAGGCCGATTTTATCACGAAAGCGTTGCCATAAATTCAAGCTTACACGGTGTCGAACGCTACCGCAGTATCGTCCAGGCTGCCGGGATCGACACCACCTCCCCGCCCCACTTCGACCTGCCTGCAGGCACCCTGCCCACACATTTCAAACCGGAGCCGCCCTTTGTCCTGCTCCATCCCCTCTCCCGCGGAAAAAATAAATCTCTCAGCAAAGAAGCTACTCAGTTTTTAATAAAGGCACTCGCCCCCCTGCGTGTCGTTCTGATCGGACGAAGCGCGGAAGAAATTTTTGCACAAGACGATCCGGATAATTTAATCAACCGCAGCACGCTTCCCGAACTCCCGGACCTGTGTCGTGCCGCCCGATTCATCATCAGCGTGGACAGCGGCCCTGCCCACCTTGCCGCCGCCGTAAATCCAAACACCCTCGCCATCCACTCCTGGAGCGATCCCCGCCGCGTCGGCCCCTGGGAAAAAAAAGCCTTCGTCTGGAAGAGCGGCCAAATTTTTCAAATCGCCGAACTCGCAAATGTGCCCGATGAAAAATTACACCAATCTGCTCCGCTCCCCACCGAAACCGAACTCACAAAAATCGCCGACTTCATAAAACAATCATCCCCCCAATCCTGATGATCACCCAGGGTAATATGTAAAAAGGGTGAAAAAGTCAGAGAGACAACGGCCAAAGCTTCCCCCAATCGTCCTAAACACTCTTACAGAAAAACTTTGACGCAGTCCCACCTGGTATAAAGTGATGAAGGTCTCATTATCGGATGGCTAATGCTGCGCGAGAACTCGTCTGGTCAGCAATCCCGAAGCACCTCTCAGCCAGCGAAAAACGTACAGCATTTCTCAAGTAATTCTATGGGACACCTCCGGAAACCCCATTTACATCACCTGCTTGTTAAATTTTCAATTTCTTCATTGTCAAAACCCTCGTTAGAAACGGGGATCAGAAAACATGAAAGGCGGACAAAGCATCCATTGCCATACAGATTTTTCTCTTCTTTCTTTGTCGGAGAGCAATGTGTTCGGAGGAATTTACCATTTTCGTTAAAAAAATTCGCTCTGAAGTTGAATCCTTACCGCTCTTTAAATTAAAAAATTATCCCACTAATGCCATTCTCCACTACCATTGAATCTGCAGTCGCAAATCCCGATACCACACTTCGTCGCTTTACAACTCTCCTCAAGCCGATGAACGATGCTTCGCTGAACGATCTGGCACACAATGCCACCCGCATCACCCGCCAACACTTCGGGCGAACCATGCGAATGTTTGCCCCGCTTTATCTCTCAAACGAATGCATTAACTCCTGCTCCTACTGCGGCTTCTCCCGCGAAAACGCCATCCTCCGAGTCACTCTCGATATCGAACAGGTTGCCCGCGAAGCCGCACACCTTGCAAGACAAGGCTTCCGCCACATCCTCCTCGTCGCAGGCGAACACCCCAAATTTGTCTCCAACGGCTATCTCGAAAAATGCATCCGCAGGCTCACAAAAGAAATCCCGAGTATCTCGCTCGAAATCGCTCCCATGGAAACAGCAGACTACCTCCCCCTGGTCGCTGCCGGAGCAGAAACACTCGTTGTCTATCAGGAAACTTATCACCGCCCGACTTATGCAAAAATGCACTTCTCCGGACCGAAAAAAAACTACGGGTGGCGGCTCGACTGCCCCGAACGCGCCCACGATGCCGGATTCCGTCGCATCGGCATCGGTGCGCTCTTTGGCCTCTGGCACTGGCAGGAAGAAGCACTCGCCCTGGCCGCCCATATACAATACCTGCGCCGTGCCTGCTGGAAATCACACCTCACCGTCAGCCTCCCACGCCTGCGCCCTGCGGCAGGTGATTTTAAACCGGAGTATCCCATCAGCAACCGTGAATTCATTCAGCTCCTATGCGCCATCCGGGTCACCTTTCCGAGCGTAGGACTCATTCTCAGCACCCGTGAACCCGCAGACTTCCGCGATCTGCTTGCACCGCTCGGCATCACCAGCATGAGCGCGGGCAGCCACACCGAACCCGGCGGCTACACCGGAGAGGGGGCAGACAAAACTCACCTCACAATCAACGGACGCCCCCAGGAAAACTGTGGACAAGGCCCGGCCACCGGACAGTTTGACATTTCAGATTTACGCTCACCAAAAGAAGTCGCCGACATGCTCACCCGCCAGGGCTTTGAACCCGTCTGGAAAGACTGGGACCCCATCATTTCTGATTCCCATGCAGCTTAAAATAAACGGAAACTCCCAGGAATTTTCGCTGAATACCGACATTCCCGAACTCCTGAAAAAACTCTCTCTCCCCCCCGAAACCGTCCTGATCGAACATAACCAAACCGCCCTGCTGCGCTCGGAGTGGACGGAAGTAAAACTGCAGGACGGCGACTCTATCGAAATCCTAAGAGTCGCCGCAGGCGGGTAAAGGACCACCTCACTCAAAAGCGATTCTTTTTACGACGATGCAGCAGGGTGCCTGTGCCGGAGTCGCCAACAGTGAGATCATCGGCTTCAGCAGAAACTCCCCCCTCAACCTGGGCGGTTCCTCCATTGTCGATGTGCACATTGTCTGCTGCTGTCGGGACGGTATCCTGTATACCAGTTTGTGTTTATATTCCATGATCCGGTGGTGCCGTCCCAAAGGATATCTGCTGTGTGAGTGCTGGAAATGGTGAGTGCTGCGAGTGCCAGGGTCAGGAGAAGGGTTCGGAGAAGAGTTCTGATTTTTTCATGGATTTGTATAATTTTCAGGAAACTATATCCGACGAAACAGGAGAAATACTCTCCCTCCTGAATTCGTTTTTAGGCCGACGTCGAAGAAAAAAGAGAACACTACTTCCCATAAACACTCCAGTCACATTTGCACTCGCATCCCACACGTCTCCCCCCGAACGCCCTCTGACATCGACCTGCTGCCACTCATTTATTACCCCAAATCCGGCAAGAAAAATCAAGGAGACAACAAACAACAAAATGCGTGAGACTCTTGTCCAGGTAAGCGCAAGAGCAATCGAAAACAATAAACTCCCTCCAAGAAATAAACCGGCATGCAATACCTTATCCATATGCGCAAACCGAACCGGCATATCGGGTAATTCCCGAGCCGGCAGACTCGACAACCATGTAGCCAGGCCCACCCAGGAAATAAAAGCCAACCATGCAAAAACCACCCAAACCCACCTAAATTTAGAAAACTGCACGCAGCACACTAGCAAACCACTTTCAGTGTAAAATAACTTTTTTTGATCGAAGGAGGCTTAAAATCCTTTCCCTCCAAACTAATCCTCAACTTCACGCAATTCAAAGTCGTCAATATCCACTGTAAGAACATCCTTATTAGCCGAAGTAATTCTGACTGCCGCCTGCACCGCTTCCTCCGGAAGCTTGCTTTTAACCGAGTAACGCTTCCACTCACTCACAGGCTCAACCTTCAGATCAATTCGACTTTTGGAAACCGACTTCGTTCGTTCATCAAACAAACGCAACCACACAGTCACCCTCCCTTCACCGGAAACCAGGCGCATCCAAAACGACAATTCATAAGTATTGCCACCTTCAACCGGCACGGGCAGAGACTGCAATCCACTACCTTCCTTAGGCATCTCATCGGTCACACGCAGTCCGAATGCTCCGGAACGTGCCGCCTCCGGAACAACATGGCTCATATTAAAATCATGCGCCGTCAGCCAGTCCACCAGGTCATCTTCAAAGCCAGGGTTGATGATTACATTCTCCGTTTCCTGCGCGGGGAGTGCAGGCGAATAAATAACAGAGCAAGCGAAAGTGAGCAGCAAAACTCGAAAGCCGCTCGAAAAAAAAGTTTTGAATAATCTCATAAACAGGAGGGGTGAGTAATCCCCATCCTGACATTTAAAAAAATAAATTCAAAGCCAAACCTCAGGGATTTGGAGTAGGAGGCGGGTTCAGAGGCAGACTTGGTTCCAGCCTGGATTGCTGCAGAGCTGTCAGATAAGAGCTCTCCATGGTATCAATTTTAAGAGTCAGACTTTTGTCAGCTTTTCGCATTTTGCTAAAAAGGAGGCGATAGTAAGCACGCCGGGCCTGACGCTTTGCTTCATCTGTTCGGGCACTTGCAGCCTGTGCAGCCAGGCTGCGAACTTCAGGATCCTTATCAATCTTAATCCTCAGCGTCTTGTATTCCTGGGCAATTTCAAGTTCCGTCTTTTGAGGTGCAGCCCCCGGCTCAGCAAGGTCTGCCGGGTCAAGCGGCGGCGGAATCAAATCCGGCTCCGGAAAAGGAAAATCTTCGGGTGCAGAAGGCTCCTGAGGCATTTCAATAAAAGCCTCGTCCTCTTCAAAAACTCCCATCCCTCCGGGCAGAGGAATCAGTTCCATGCTTCTTTCCGTTTCAATAACAGTTTCCTCTGCCGGAGCAGGCGGCAAAACTGGATCACTATCACTCAAACGCATCTGCGGCGTTACGCCCGGTGCGGAATCAGGCAGGCTTTCCTCCTTTACCTCAGAAACATCTGCATCAGCTTCTATTACCGGTGCTGCCCCCTCACTCGCCGCATCCTGCGCAACTTCTGCAGCCATTTCCTCATCCGACTGCACAGGCTGGGCATGAACGGCACTCGGCAAAACCAGCGACGATAGCAAAGCAATTATTACGAACTTAAAAATGGAAAAATTAAATTTTGTCATGGAAGAGTTTTCTTACACAGGCGAAAAGTAAGCGAAAACATAGCAGAATGCCAAGGCTTACAAAAAGTGAAACAAAAAAATTTATAAAACAATCCCGGCACAGCCTTCCATCCCCCTCCTCCACTCCCGGGCTGATTCCTCTTGGACTTTCAATCAAACCAGCAGACCTGGCTGCACACCTGCAAACTCACCCCGGTTTCGCCTTCCTGGACAGTTCCCATGCCGGACAAACCCTGTCGCTCCTTGCCCATTCCCCTTCAAAAACATTTACCGGAAATCTTTTTAAAGACCAGCAACTCGACAACGCTCTCGCCACACATCAGCCCGCACAATCCGACTCCGGCATCCCTTTTCCCGACTCCGCTTTCATCGGCTCCTTTGATTTTGACGGAACTTACCACTTCGGATTTTACGAAAAAATTTTTATCTTCGATCACGAAAAACAAACCTGGTGGATTCCCCCCACAGAAAAACTATCTCTCCTCACCGCTCCCAACTCCCCACCCGACTCCCCCGCTGATTTCAGTCTTCGACTCCAACCCGACATTTCAAAAAATACCTGGCTGAAAATGCTGCAGCGAGCACAGGAATATATCGCAGCCGGCGACATCTATCAGGTCTGCCTCGCCTATCCCCACCAGGGACGCTTCACCGGCAACCCCTGGCAACTCTACAAATCCTGGCACCAGCACTCCCCCGCTCCGCATGCTGCTTTTATTAACCAAAACGACCGCTTCATACTCTCCACCTCCCCCGAATGCTTCTTTCACCTCACAGAACGCAGACTCCTCACGCGCCCCATCAAAGGAACCCGCCCCCGGCATCCTGACCACAACGAAGACCGTCGGCTCGCTTGCGAACTCCAGTCCTCCGTCAAAGAAAATGCTGAGCTTCTCATGATCACCGACCTCGAACGAAACGACCTCGGGCGTATCTGCCAATTCGGCTCCGTAGAAGTCAGCGAACTCATCAAACTCGAAACTTTCCCCCACGTTTTTCATCTGGTATCGACCGTTCAGGGACGTCTGCGCGACGAAGTAACACCCATCGAAGCACTCCGCAACTGCTTCCCCGGCGGCTCCATCAGCGGTGCTCCAAAAAAACGCGCCCTGGAAATTATCCAGGAACTCGAACCCACCCCACGCGGACTTTTCACCGGAGCAATCGGATATTTTGGAACTAACGGCGACGCCCGATTCAACATCGCCATCCGCACCCTGACCCTGGAAAAAAATTCCTCCAATACCTCAATGAAAGCCGAATACCAGACCGGAGCCGGCATTGTTGCCGACAGCCATCCCGAAGACGAATGGGCGGAAACCCATCACAAAGCAGCCGGCCTCCTCAGCGTATTGAACGAGTGAAGCCCAACTGATACCGCCCTCCACTTTTTCTCACACGCAGCGGACGATCAAAAGTCTCGCTCAGAATTTTCGACGTCATCGTCTTCTTCAGCGGCCCCTGCGCCAGCACCCGCCCGTCACGAATAAAAAGCCCGTGTGTAAAACGCTCCACGATCTCCTCCACATGGTGCGTCACAAAAATCAACGGCACACCCGCCAGGTTCGCACCATTTATAAACTGCAAAAATTCCTCCCGCGCCACCGGATCCAGCCCCGAACAAGGCTCATCAAGAATCATCAGACGCGGTGATGCCATCAGAGCCCTTGCAATCAAAGTCCGCTGTCGCTCCCCCTGCGACAAGTAATGCCACGGCCTCTGCTCAAGATGCCCGACATGCACCTGACGCAAAAATTTTTTCGCATCCCGGCGATCCGCTTTTTTGTAATCTCCCCATATCCCCATCATCCCAAACCTCCCACCAATCACGATATCCAACACAATATCATCCTCCGAAATCATCTGAGAAATACTCGCGCCCACAATGCCAATCCGCTCCCGCAGTTCCCGCCAGTCACAGCCACCAAAACTCTCCCCCAGCAAATCCACCTCCCCCGAAGTCGGGGTAAAATAACCCGACAGACATTTCAGCAACGACGTCTTCCCCGAACCATTTGCTCCCAGCACCACCCAGTGCTCACCAACACCGACCCGCCAATCAATATTTCGCAGTATCTGCACCCGCCCCCGCCGCACACTCAACGAACGAACCGCCAAAACACTTTCATCTGAAAAATCTGCTTTCATTCGCTAAATAAATCACAGGACTCCGGGAATTTAAATAAAGTCTTCAAAGAGTTCCCAAATCAGGAGAGCTGCCGTCACTCTCGCACATCGCCTTATGCAGGATGGACAAAAGTTATTTTGCTTCATTGCCTGCCAAAAGATCATTCTCCTTTTCCGATTCGGGGCATGTGTGAAAAGCGTGAAGCTTGCAAACAAGAAGAGAAAAGGGACCCAGAACATACATTCCACGAACTGAGATACTTCTCCCCTTTTTATAGTGCACTTGTGCTTTCATCGAGAAGAGGAAGACGTTCGAGCACTTCAATGGTCGCGCTGGCCTGGATCGCCGAGGTCGGGCTGGAAAGTCGAAATGGAAAATTGTATATTTTCCCCATATGCTCGGCACCTTTCTGTTCGGGCAAGAACCTCAGCCCGGTACCGAAGGTTGTAGTCCTCTCATTCGAGAGTTATGTATTCGAGTGGTTGATGGCTGCCAGGTTTCATTCCTGTTCAAAACATGGTAACACGCCGATGCCGAAGGTCAAAATGCACGGTGCAGCGAATCAAACTGCAAAAAGCAAACCGCAAATTGCAAAGCTCCTTACAGCCGTCGGCTTCCCACGAAAGAAGTCGCCACTCGACCCACTTTGGTATTATGCGTGACAAGCGTGGCCCACTCCATTGATTTTACACTCGAATGCTGAGACAATTTCTCGTTTTATCCACACAACCACCTGCCTCATGAGTCACCCAAAAAACCTGCACATCAAAAACGGACGCATTATCGACCCCGCTCGCAACATCGACGCCACAGGCGATATTTTTATACAGGACGGACACTTCGTTGAATCCCTCACCGCCGCCACAGACAACACCAAAACCATCGACGCCACCGGCCTCGTCGTTGCCCCCGGCCTCATCGACATCCACGTCCACTTCCGCGAACCCGGCCAGACTCACAAAGAAACTATCGCCTCCGGATCACGCGCCGCAGCCGCCGGTGGATTCACCTCCGTCGTCCTCATGCCAAACACTTCGCCAACGACGGACAACCCCTCCACCATCACTCTCATCAAAGAAAAAGCCGCCGAAACTTCCGAGATAAACATCTTCACCACCGGTGCCATCACCAAAGGAATCGCCGGCGAAGAGCTCGCCCCCATCGGCTCCATGGCCCGAGCCGGCATCGTCGCCATCACCGACGACGGCCACTGTATCCAAAACCACGAAGTCATGCGCCGCGCCCTCGAATATGCAAAAATGTTTGACCTCCCGCTCCTCGACCACTGCCAGGACTACTCGCTCGTCGGCGACGGCGTTATGCACGAAGGCGACTGGAGCCTCCGCCTCGGTCTCCCCGGCTGGCCACGCATCGGTGAAGAAATTATCGTTGGCCGCAACATCATGCTCGCTGAACTTCTCGACACCCCCATCCACTGCCAGCACATCACCTCCGGTGGCAGCATCCCCCTCCTCCGCGAAGCAAAAAAACGTGGCGTAAAAATCAGCGGAGAAATCTGCCCTCACCACATCTGGTTCACCGACGAGAAGCTCCAAACCTACGACTCCAATTATAAAATGAACCCCCCACTTCGCGAACAAAGCGATATTGAACTTCTCCTCGAAGGCATCGCCGACGGCACCATCGACATCCTCTGCAGCGACCACGCCCCCCACGCCGCCTACGAAAAAGAAGTCGAGCTCGACCAGGCACCCTTCGGAATCCTCGGTCTCGAAACCGAATTCGCCGCCTTCTCCGAACTCCTCATCCACCAGCGAAATATCATCGACCTCCCCCGTCTTATCGCCTGCTACACCAGCAACCCCGCCCGTCTGCTAAATCTCGACCGCGGCACCCTCAGCCCCGGTGCTGTCGGAGACGTCACCCTCATCGACCCCGCCCAAAGCTGGACCTACGACGTAAACGAAACAAAGTCCCTCTCCAAAAACTCCCCCTTTCACGACAGCACCTTCCGCGGACGTGCCATCCAAACCATCGTCGCCGGAAAATCCGTCTGGAAACTCTGACCTACCCGCCCGTGAGCAACGCCGCCTTCCACACCGAAGCAAAAGACCCCCACTCCGATGCACGCGCCGGAACCTTCTCCACCCGCTGCGCCCAAATCCAAACTCCACTCTTCATGCCCGTCGGCACCCAGGCCACGGTCAAAGCCGTCTCCCCCGACGAGCTCCACACACTCGGCGCCCAAATTATTTTAGGAAATACTTACCACCTCCACGTCCGACCCGGCGACGCCCTCATCCGTGACCTCGGTGGCCTCCATAAATTCATGGGCTGGGACTCCAGCATCCTCACCGACAGCGGTGGCTTCCAGGTCTTCTCCCTCGCACGCCTCCGTCGCATCACCGAAGAAGGTGCTCACTTTCAAAATCACCTCGACGGTACCCCCACCTTCATCAGCCCCGAAGTCTCCATGGAGATTCAATACCATCTCGGCTCCGACATCGTAATGGCCTTCGACGAATGCCCCCCCCACCCC
>JBKEBM010000003.1:0-6396 GCA_047973165.1 Chthoniobacterales bacterium | reverse complement strand
GAGACCATGACTGTGCTCGTCGATCCAAAAACCGGTCAGCAACAACGCATCAATTTCCCCTTCACCAACAAAATTCAAAAAAAATATACACCTCTCTACGCCAAAAAACTCGACCCAGCCTGGCAATCCATCATAGCCCCTCAGCTTCCCAAATACCTTACTTCTGACCAAATCCATGCCTTTAAATCCATTCACACCGACACCATTGCTGACTTCTGTCTCGAAATGTATCATGCACTCGGTCTGCTCGACGGCATAGAGGTCGCTCGCTCCGGTGACCCGCAGTTTCGTGAAGCAGCCTGTCCGGTAGAAGACTTTTTTGTCGATGTTCCCTGGGAAGGAGAAATCGTTCGTGCCCGACATCAGGACGGTCGTCTCCGCCTGCATCGAGGCGGCGATCTCTACATCGACCTCCCCGCACAAACCTGGACTTCCAAACAGATCAATCCCACTCGGGATACGCGTCTTCGATGGATGCAGTCTGTCATTAAATGCACCCATTACATTGCCGGAGCAGGTGAAATGCAGTATCTTAATACAAACGAAATACCCGAAATCTCTTTCGTCGTTCGCGATGAAATCTCCGATTCGAATTTAGCATGGCTACCATGATGACCGACTCCACCGATCTCCATATCTTCGCCATTGGTGCACATCCCGATGACATCGAATTCGGTGTCGGAGCCGTCCTGCTTCAGGAACAAAGTAAGGGTGCAGAAATAACCCTCGCCATCACCTCCCAGGGTGAGGCTGCCAGCCACGGCACTCCAGCCAAACGAAAAACCGAAGCCCTGACTGCGGCTAAATTACTTGGCGCGGAAAAACGCCTCCACTTTCTCGACTTCGGCGGAGACGGAAAACAAACAACCTCACCTGCAAACGCCGCACATCTCGCCCGTCTCATCCGCAACTCCCGTCCAAATATCGTTTTCGCTCCACTGCCTGTTGCCAACCAGCATCCCGACCATGCTGCCGTCGGGCAAGCCACTCGCGATGCCTGCCGCATCGCTCGCTACGCCGGCTTCGCTCCGCTCCGCGACCTCACGGCGCATACCATTGATTCCCTGTGGTTCTACTCCGTCGCACCCCTGCCCGAGCGAGACCTCTCTGCAGCTATCTTTATTGATGTTTCCGACAGCCTGGAAGCCTGGAAAAAACTCATGGTCTGCCATGCTACCCAGACCTCTGCACGACGCTACGTCGAACTGCAAATCACCACGGCTCGCCAGCTTGGCCTTCTTGCAGGCTGCGAACATGCCATTGCTATCTGGCCAAATGATCCGCCCGTCCTTAGCAGTATCCGTCCACTCGCCGGTGCCGCCCGAAGTTTTTGAACATGGCTTCCCCTCTCAAAATAGGCATTGTTTGCTACCCCACTATTGGCGGCAGTGGCATTGTTGCCACCGAACTTGGCCTCCTCCTCGCTGAATCCGGGCACGAGATTCATTTTATCAGCTACGAGCAACCCGTCCGTCTCCGTATAAAACACCCCAATTGGTTATTTCATCCCGTTCTCGTAAATGAATATGCCCTCTTCAAATACCCCGACTACACCCTCCCGCTTTCTGTGCGCATTGCGGAAGTGAGTCGGGAGTTTCAGCTAGACATCCTCCATGTCCACTACGCTGTCCCACACGCTGCCGCTGCCCTGCTTGCCCGACTCATGCTTGGCGATACGCAGAAACCCGCAATCATTACAACCCTTCACGGCACCGATACAAATCTCCTCGGCAACGACCCTCACTACCGCCCCATTATCAAATACTCCATCGAAAATTCCTGCGGGATTACGACCGTTTCTGAAAGTCTTAAAAATCAGACTATCTCCACCTTTGGGATTAAAAAGTCCATCGAGGTTATCCCGAATTTTTTTGCCCCCCGACCACCCAAACGCTCCGCTGAGGTCGTCCGCAAATCCCTCGGAGTCACTGAAGGTGAGACTCTTCTTCTGCACATGTCCAATCTTCGTCCCGGCAAACGTGTGAACGATATACTCGAAGCCGTGTCTCTTGCAAAAAATGTATTACGTCTTAAGCTCCTCATCCTCGCCGGGGAAAGTTTTAAACCCTACGAAAGTGCCGTTCGACGCCTCGGCCTTGATCAGCGCATTCTTGTAAAAGAAAATGTTCAGGATATTGATGACTATCTCAACGCCTGCAATTTTGGTATCTATGCCTCCGAAGAAGAAAGTTTCGGACTCAGTATTCTGGAAACTCTGGCGCACGGAAAGCCTGTTGTCGCTACCAACACCGGCGGTATCCCCGAAGTTGTTCAACCCAACAAAACCGGCCTCCTTGTTCCCGTCGGCAATCCGAAGCTGCTTGCTGCAGCCATAGACCAACTCGTCAATAATCCGGCTCAAATCAAAACCTTCGGCGACATTGCCCGGTCCGATGCTGCCACGCGCTTCAACCCCGTAAAAATCCGTGACCATTACCTCAGCTACTATTTGCAGTTTCTGTAAAAAGCAAACTGAGTTTAAATACTACCGAATCATACTTTGGAGCTGTCTGAGGATTTCCTCAAAGGGATGCTGCTGAAATTTTCCAAAGGCATCTTCCCTCATCAGGCGATCCCGGATGATTGCCGGACTGCTGATTCCGCAGAGGAAACGCGCCAGGGCACGTGGACTTCGCAGGGCGGGCAGATTTTTGTCCATCACGCTACGTATTATTTCGAGATCCTCGACTTCGAGTTCCTGTCCGAAGGACAGAAGTTTTTTGAGTGGTGGAACTTTTTCGCCCAGTGCACGGCGTTTTTCACGCTGGCAGTCTGAGCAGTTTCCACAAGGGGTCGGTAAAGTTTCACCGAAATATTTTAAGAGGCGTCGTACGATGCATCCGCGCTTCTCCACGAGATTCTGCACATGTCCCAGACGTTCCAGATCGGCACTTTCACGGCGGGAAAATACTTCCTGCAACTGCCGGGCAAGCTCGTGAGGCGTTGTTGCTGTCGCCGGAGGCAGGAGAGAAAAGCTTTCGCGAAGACCCCAGGCCTGCACCTCGACATCTTCCGATTCCTCAAGCTCCTGCAGAAGATTTTTTAAAATTCCTGGCGAAATTTTTGTCGTTTTTATCGCCTGATCAAAATCGAGTGTCAGCCACCGCCAGCCTTTTTTGCCCGAGGCAAAAAGTTTTTTCAGCAGGCGATACTCACGAGGGGGCCTGCCAGCGAGCAGACTTTCTTCCGAGCACGAAAAACCCAGGCGGTAACGAGAATAAAATTTGTCGCCCGGTTTCAGATATTTTGACTTTTGGAGATAGGTAAGCAGCGTATCGAGGACTGCCGGGCGAATGTCGAAGGATCGCGTCAGTTCGTAACGGCTGATGCTGAAGGAAGAACCCTGGCGAAAAAAATGTCCGATCAACTGTGTGAATGTCGATTTCGACGGCGTATTTCCGAAAATAAAATTCTGCAGCGGAATGATGTCCTCTCCGCAGGCAAACATTTCGCAGTGTGCGATCTCGCCGTCACGTCCGGCCCGTCCGATTTCCTGCTGATAATTTTCCGGCGACTTTGGCAGGTTGTAGTGGAACACTGAACGGATGTTGGCCTTATCGACCCCCATTCCAAAAGCGATTGTAGCGATTACGATTCTGCTTTTTCCCTGCATAAAGTGCTCCTGGATTTCGCTGCGATATTCCGTTTTGAGGCCGGCGTGATACGCTGATGCGGGCAGACCGTCTTTCGTCAGTCGAGTGGCAAGATTCTCCGCTGTTTCCCGGTGAGTCACATAGACGATTGCCGGGATGTTTTTTTCCTGCTTCAGTTGCTCAGACAGCAAAGTATAACGCTCCGCAGGTGAAGTCGGCGTCACCTGCAAATGAAGATTGTGACGATGAAACGAAGTCTGCACACGGTCCTCTTTCCGAATCCGAAAAGTCTTCGCAATGTCCCTGGCAACGGCAGGTGTCGCCGTCGCGGTCAGTGCCAAAACCTGAGGAAATTTTAAACGTCGGGAAACCTCAGCAAGCCGCAGATAGTCCGGACGAAAATTATGCCCCCATTCGCTGATGCAGTGGGATTCGTCAATCGCCAGAAGGGCTAATTTACTATCCCGAAGCCGTGTGATAAAAGCCTTTGAGGAAAAGCGTTCGGGTGCGACATAAAGAATTTTCAAAGAACCTTTCGTCATTGCGTTTTCCACTTCTGCGATAGCTTCGGCATCCATGGTTGAATCCCAGCGTGCTGCGACAATCCCGCGTTTTTGCAGTGAATCCACCTGGTCTTTCATCAGAGCGAGCAGTGGAGAGACCACGAGGGTCAGCCCCTCCAAAAGCAAAGCAGGGAGCTGATAACAAAGAGATTTGCCCGCACCAGTTGGAAAAATCGCAAGAGATGATCGTCCCGCGAGCAAGGTCTTAATTACCTCTTGCTGCCCGGCCCGGAAATTTGAAAAACCAAAATGCCGCTGGAGAGCCTCAGACAGGTCTGAAGCCGAATTTGTATTCCGAGCAGTCATTTAAAACAAAAGCGAGTCAGCAAAGTTGACAAGATTCCTGGAAGGGCTAAAACGGGAGGCATGTCCGAACCAACCGAAATCAAAGACCCTGAAGATATTCTTATTCGCCGCCTTTTGATCGGAGCGGGCGTTACTGCCGCGACTCTGGTTGGCCTTGTGCTTATCGGTATCACCATCCTGCTTTCTGCGAATTTTAACATCCTCAACTGGATGGAGTAGAGGTAGATTTTTCCTCCTTTGAGGCACAAAGGCAGGCTCCGAATAAAATCACGAGGCCCGATGCGTAAATCCACATCAGCAAAAACATCAGGCCGCCAACCGTTCCGTAAACCCGGTTGTAATTAACAATGTGGGGCAAAATATTTATAAAAATCTCCTGAAGAACCTGAAAGCAGATGGCCGTGATAAAGGCGGGCAGTAAAACCGTTCGTAAAGAAACCCTGCGGGCAGGTGCCAGTTTGTAGAGCACGGCAAAGCAAAAAAACAAAACGACGGTGCCCACGCCCCAGCGCGACCAGTTCACCAGACGCAGGTAAGGGCTGATTTCCAGGTCAGGAAACTGCTGCTGAAGAAACCCCTCAAAAGTGGCTATGGCACCAAAGATACCCTCCAGAGCGATGGGCAGCAGTACCCCCAGGGCAACCGCAAATAAAATCGTCCCGAGCATCGTTAGATTTTTGACGGGCACCTTCCACCAGGGATTCGGAGTGGTATGCCAGGCACGGTTGACCCCGACCACCAGAACTTTGAAAAAACGCATCGATGTCCACAGCAATATGCAGAAAGAGATGATTCCCACACTTCCACGAGTCTTTTCCAGGGTATCGACGGTTTGCCAGATGAGACCTTTCTGGCTCTCCTCCAGCGGTGCTACGTTTTCAATAAAATGTGTCACCGATTCGGCTGGAAAAAAAATCGAACCCAGTGTCAGCAATAGCGCAATCAGCGGAAATAAAGAAAAGAGTGCATAGTATCCAAAAGCCGCAGCACGCTCGGTAGCTTCGATTTCAAAAAGCAGATGAACCGCACAAAAAAATCTGCGAGCAACAGCTTTTTGCAGCTGCCGAAGTAGGGTCAGATTCACCGGGTTATATGTTTTAGCAATTTTAATTGGCAGATCGATTCAATGAAGGAGGGGCATCCTGACAGGTCGCCTGATCTGCTTCCCATCCCGTAGAAATCTTTCCCCGGTAGGGGCACTTCGATGAAGTGACCGCGAGATGTGGCGAAGGTCACACTACGCGGTCGTTTTATCAAAACGACCCTGCCGGGGAGACTGTGGCATGTGGCGTTGTTCACACTACGCGGTTGTTTTATCAAAACGACCCTGCCGGGCTTTTGCCGGATCAATTTATGTTTATGGGATGCTGTTGCTGCGCACTTCACCTTGGGCCTCCTCGTCTGCATCGATATCACCAACTTGTCTCACGAAGTCGTATTATTAAAAAATGTTTACGGTGAAAAAAGTGAAAAAAGCAAAAAAAAAGCAGCATCGGAAAATTTTCCGACGCTGCTTTTGTTAAGTCTTAAAGCCAGGCTTTTTCAGCCTGGTTTCAGCAATTTCAGATATTGACGACTTCGACGGTCATTCCTTCGGAGGAAGCACCTTTGTCTTTTTTACCTTTTTTGTCTTTATCACCGCAGCTTCCGCAATCAGAGCCAGCTACAGCTGATCCGAGAGTAAATGCTACGAGCGCCATCAGTGTGAGTGTTAATTTAATCATAACGCTACTGAAGATATTTGATAACTATTAACCCTGTCAAGTCTCTCTGCCGGGAAAGAATTTTCAAAAACTACTCCTTCGAGAACTCTTTGATCGTATAGATGGTGAGTCCGTCGATATCCTTTTTGTTGGGCCAGATGAGCGACAGCAAAGGCGGAAGAATCAGAGCTGTAATCATACCAGGCCAGGCCACCCACTGGAAGCCCCAGC
>JBKEBM010000202.1:0-6771 GCA_047973165.1 Chthoniobacterales bacterium | reverse complement strand
CCGACATCCTGAAAATTATTCAAATGGTCCCGGACGTGCCGGTTGTGGCCCGTGTTTTTGAAGAAGCAGAAGCCATCGCTATCAAAAAAGCCGGTGGCATCCCTATCCTCAACTCCGACGCCGCCTGCGTTACCTTCCTGGAGTGGTTTGAAAACTTTTGTCCACCGGCGCAAAATCCGGATCAGTCGTCAGCATGATCCGGTCCACTTCCGGCGGATGAGCGGTAATGCACTCGCCGCAAAAAGTCCCTTCAAAGGCGTTTGTCGGAGGTGTGATATGTTCGATTTTTTATAGAGCCTGAAAGAAGAGTCCATTTGCTTTGTCATATTCGTCACAGAGGTAAAAGACCGCCCCTTTGAAGCCGAAAGTCTGCTTCGCCTGAAGGCCGAGGCTTCTCTTTTTAATATAAAAGTCCACGCTGTGGAAACCGGACCCGATTTTTCCTGTTTAAGCAGAGCCGTCGCCGATGCGGCTTCCCTCCTGACTCTTGCATCTTCACCCTGGAATATCACTGCGCCGGAGCCTGCGTAAAAGGACTCCAAAACGCAAATATCAAACTACCTAAAATATTCTCCATTATCGCAGCTCTTCCGAAGCTAAAGAACCTAAATTACGATACATATAAGATAGGTCTCAAAGCCTGTGGACGACTTGCCGTGTTACGACTTATCGAAATCCACCGAACCCCCTCCATACCTGTAAACACCTCTTCAATCGTAAGCCCCGGATGGATATTCTGAGAAAAGGCAGATACTTTCGCATTTAGGAAAGAATTTGCCTTGCAAGTATCAGTGGACTTTTTACCTTCACGGTTTCCATGATGCATCGTTTTTCAGCCACCCTCTTACTCTTTGCCTGCGCAATATTTTCAGCGCAGGCGCAGTTCGGTTCTTTTGGGGACTCTCCGGTTGAAATCACGGCCGACGGTGAAACACGCTTTGAAGGTGGTGTAGCCGTTGCCGAAGACAACGTCCGGATTCACTACGGTGAAGTCAGCATCTACTGCGATTATGCAGAATACAACCCCGACTCCCGCGATGTCCTGCTGGTTGGAAATATTCGCCTGTATTCCCCTGAAGCTGTTCTGACCGGTCAACGCGCCCTTTACAACCTCGAGACCAAGCAAATGCGTGCACTCGAAATGAGCGGTGCCGCATACCCCATGCTTTTCCGTGCTTTCAGCATGCGTGCCCCTTCTCTGCGGGAATTTCGTGCGACCAACTCGATGATCACCACCGACGACAGCTCGGAACCCGATTACTACATCCGCTCCCGAACTGTGCGCATCTATCCCGACGACCGAGTCGTCTTTCTGAACTCAACCCTCTACGTCCGCAAGGTCCCCGTTTTTTGGCTCCCTTATCTCTACTCCAGCCTCACAGAAACCGGATTCAGCTTTCTGCCTGGCTACGACTCCCGCTGGGGTGCTTTTCTCCTTACAACCTACGGCTTTCCGATCGGAACCGGAGAGAATTTTATCGGACGCGTTCACGTCGATGAGCGAACAAAACAGGGTTTCGCTCTCGGCTTTGACCTCGATCTGAAATTCGGAAAAGACAATCGAAGCCAGGGTGAGTTTTTGTCCTACTACGCCTTCGATAACGATGGGGGAGACCCTGGCGACGATAAGGACGGACGCTACCGGGTTACTTATAAACAGCACCTGTTTTTGACAGACGATATCTATGCCACCGCAGATATTAACCTGCTCAGTGACAGCAATTTCATGGAGGATTTTTTCCCAACTGAATTCCGCACTGATCCCCAGCCCGACAACTATGTTGCGCTGACCAAGTGGGACGAAAACTACACGATGAACCTCCTTACCCGCTGGCAGGTTAATGATTTTTACGAATTTACCGAACGTTTGCCGGAAGGCGTCATTGACATCAAACAACACCGTCTCTTTGGATGGCCCGTATTTTATACCGGAGAAATCTCAGCGGGATATTACAGACGTTCTTTTGCTGAAGGGTCGCCATTTTCAAACTACGAAAGTGCCCGCTTCGACATGTTTCACCAGTTTTCGGCTCCGGTCACCCTCTTCGGCTGGCTAAACCTGATACCCAAGGCCGGATTCAGGCTCACTGCCTACAATCGCTCGGGAACTTTTGAAGATTTCAGCGAAACAATCCAGCCCGACCCGCTGGACCCCTTGCAGCCGGTTCCTGCAACACAACAGATTTTTCTGACGGATTCGATGAATCGCCCAACCCCCGCGCTCAACAAAAAAGGCTCCGTTATCCGTCCCGTCTTTAATTTCGGCCTTGATTCCTCATTTAAAATTAGCCGCACTTATGAAAATATCCAGTCCCGGCTTCTTGGTCTTGATGGTATCCGCCACATCATTCAGCCCTACACCAAGCTTTCCTTTCTCGTAAATGCCGGTGCCGATCCCGACGAGATTCTGCAGTTTGACCGCGTGGTACCCTCCACACAGTTGCTGCCTTTGGAGCTCTCTCAGTTTACGGCTGTGGATTCCATCGACACCTGGGCAATTATGCGAATCGGTGTCCGGAATCGTCTTCAGACGCGCCGCGACAACTCCACTCACGAATGGCTTACCTGGGACACTTTCCTGGACCTGAACTTCCAAAATCCCTATACCGATCAGGACGTATCCAATCTTTTCAACATCATCAGTTTCAAACCTCTGCCCTGGGTTGCATTTGATGCTCTGACTCAATTCCCGTTGGTTGACGAAGGATTTACCGAAGTCGATATGCGCATTCGATTCATGCCAACCAGAAACCTCATGTTTTCTTTCGGCCCTCAGATCATTAACGGCAACGAGAACTTCGCAGACAGCAGCCAGTTCAATTTTTATGCCTACTGGCAAATCAACGATAACTGGGGATTCAGTATTTATGAACAATATGAGGCAGAACAAGACCTTCTGCTCTACCAGCGCTACATGATCCACCGCGACCTCTCAAGCTGGGTGGCCTCCTTCGGAACTCAAATTCGTAAAAGTCAGGGGCAAAAACAAGACATCGGCGTCCTCTTTGTCCTGACCCTCAAAGATGCGCCACAGGTCACTCTGCCCCTTGCATTCGATACCGGGACGGAAGCTCTCGGTCCTGGCAGTTCCAACGATTAAATTCTTCTTTGATTTCCGGATTGCTCCTCTGATAGAACTTTTATCCCAAAAATTATTTATCTGAAAACTACATGAATATCTGTATTATTGGTTCTGGTTACGTAGGCCTCGTTAGCGGGGCTTGTTTTGCTGAAGTCGGTCATCACGTTATCTGCGTCGATAACGATGCCAAAAAAGTCCAACGCCTTCAAAATGGTGAAATCCCTATTTACGAACCTGGACTCGAAGACCTGGTGCACCAAAACGTCGCCGCCAAACGCCTTTCCTTCACCGCGAGCACCGAAGAAGGTGTCGATAAATCAGATGTCATCTTCATCGCAGTCCCGACACCTCCACAGCCCGACGGCAGCGTCGATCTCTCTTTTATCGAAAAAGTTGCCAGAGAAATTGCTGCTGTCCTGAAAGACTACCGCGTCATCGTCGACAAAAGCACCGTCCCGGTAAAGACCGGCGAAAAAGTTGCAGACACCATCCGCCGTTACAATAAACACAATGCGGATTTCGATGTCGTCAGCAACCCCGAGTTCCTGCGTGAAGGCTGTGCGGTTGATGACCTGATGAAGCCCGACCGCATTGTCATCGGAGGAAACAGTGAACGTGCCATCTCCCTGATGAAGCGTATCTATGAACCCTTCGTCGCACCCATCCTCGTCACCGACATCAACAGTGCCGAACTCATCAAACACGCAGCAAATTCCTTCCTTTCGCTCAAAATTTCTTACATCAATGCCGTCTCCCAAATCTGCGAAGCCACGGGAGCCGACATCGAAAAAGTTGCCGACGGAATCGGTGCGGACAAACGTATCGGGCGTAACTTCCTCAATGCCGGTATCGGCTACGGTGGCTCCTGCTTCCCAAAAGACATTGCCGCTTTCATTGCTATCAGCGACCAGCTCGGCGTCCCCTTTACACTCCTGAAAGAAGTCGAGCGCATCAATCGCACCATGCGTGAACGCTTCATCACAAAAATCCGCGAAGCTCTCTGGGTCCTCAAAGACAAACACATTGCCGTCTGGGGACTGACCTTCAAACCCGACACCGATGACGTCCGCTCCTCGGTCGCCATCAGCGTCGTGCAGGACCTCATTGCCGAAGGTGCTCTTGTAACTGTTTACGATCCGAAAGGTGCCGAAAAGGCCGTGGAATACAAGCTCATTGAGGGTGCACGTGTTTGCAGCAGCCCGCTCGAAGCTGCAGAAAATGCTGAGGCACTTATCATCGCCACCGAGTGGAAAGAATTTCAGAATGTCGATCTGGAAAAGCTTAAAGAGGTCATGCACACCCCACTCATTTTCGACGGGCGTAATCTCCTCGATCCCGAAACCGCACGTCAGTTCGGTTTCACCTACAGCAGCATCGGTCGCGCCTGAAGTTTGCAGGTTTTAACCCATTCCGAATAATACCAAATCCAATTCTTTTTTGGATTTGGTATCAGTCTGACTCTCAGGTCGACCCGACAAAGGTACGAAAATTTGCCTGGTCGTGCTCAGGCGAGATTCACATACTTGATATTTACGTAATCGTTGATGCCGTATTTGGAGCCTTCGCGACCCATTCCGGATTCTTTGATCCCACCAAACGGAGCAGCCGGGTTTGAGACGGTGCCGGTATTTATACCCACCATACCACACTCCAGAGCCTCGGCCACACGCCAGACTCTATCCGTATTTTGGGTGTAAAAATACCCGGCCAGACCAACCCTTGTCGCATTTGCCAGCGCAATGACTTCTTCTTCCGACTTAAAACGAAAAACTGCTGCCACCGGACCGAAAATCTCTTCATCAGCCAGGCGCATTCCGGCCTGACAATCCGTCAGAACGGTGGGTTCAAAAAATTGCCCTCCCAGCGCGTGTCGCCTGCCTCCGCAGGAGACCTGTGCACCGGAATTTAGCGCATCTGAAAGTAAAGTTTCAACTTTTTCAACAGCGGCCTTGTCGATCAGCGGGCCGATTTCTACTCCGGTGTCCATCGGATTTCCCACTCGCAATTTTTTCACAGCATTTGACAATTTTTTTACAAATGAATCGTGGAGTCGGTCATGGACATAAATACGATTTACGCAAACACAGGTCTGTCCCGCATTGCGAAATTTCGAAGTAATGCATCCCGCCACAGCCGCATCCAAATCCGCGTCTTCAAAAACAATGAAAGGAGCATTTCCACCCAGCTCAAGCGAGACACGTTTTAAATCATGAACGCACTGCGAAAGCAAAATTTTGCCTGTTGCCGTCGATCCCGTAAAAGTCAATTTGCGAACAAGCGGGCTTTTACAAAAAACTTTTCCGATGGCAACGGCATCCCCCGCCACAACGCTGAAAAGTCCTTTGGGGATTCCTGCCTGTTCAGCGAGAAAGGCCATTGCCAGAGCCGAGAGAGGAGTCTGCGGTGCCGGCTTCACGACTATCGCACAACCCGCAGCGAGAGCTGGTGCAACCTTCCGTGCGATCATCGCATTAGGAAAATTCCAGGGCGTAATCGCACAGCATAAGCCGACGGGTTCTTTAAAAACAAAAATCCGGTTCTTCCCACCGTTCCCCGGAATTACGTCGCCGTAAATCCTCCGTGCCTCTTCGGCAAACCACTGCACGTAAGCAGCTCCGTAAGCGATTTCCGCACGGGCTTCGGTAAGCGGCTTTCCACATTCCGCTGTCAGGATTGCAGCAAGATCATCCTGGTTTTCCAGCAGCAGTGCGTGCCACTTTAACAGACTCTGCGCTCGCTCAGCAGCCGATATATGACGCCACGGCTGCATTGCATCGTAAGAAAATTGTAAAGACTCTTCAACCTCCTGCTCCGAAAGTGCAGGCAGCTTTGCAAGCAATTCTCTGCTTGCAGGATTGCGGATCAAATCAACCCCCGCCTCCCCTGTCGCCCGCCACTCACCACAAACCGGCAGGCTGCGACAAAAAAGCTCCCCGTTTTTTAACTGGAGAGACTCAGGCAAAGGCTTAATAAGTCACGCGAACGGGAGTGCCGTAGGCAACATTGGCAAAAAATGTCTCCGCCATATTTTCAGGCATGCGAATACATCCATGCGAGTCGGGGACCCCAGGCAAAAAGCCCGCGTGCATACCGACGCCACCCGTAAAGCGCATAAAATATGGCATCGGTGCACCTTTGAAAACTGTTCCCGCCGGCTTTGGATCATCCTTTACACCCACATTTGCGACCACGACCTGCCCTGTCGTTGGGTTAACATAATCGCCGTAGAGGTTTGAGGCATGATTTTTGTTTTTCTGAGTTATTTTAAAGCTGCCTGTTGGCGTCCGGTATCCCTCGCGTCCACTTGAAATCGCCGAGACCCCCACCAACTGTCCAGCTTTGTAAAAAGATGCGGTTTGCTTGGACAGGTTAATCACGATGGAAGGGCTGCCGCTCACTCCATCGCCATCCCAGTAAGAGATTTTTTCAGCGTAGTTTGAAGAAACTGAATTTCGAGTAACAATGGAACCATCCGCTCCTAGATACTGTGTTGCCGAACTTGTCAGACGCGTATCATGACTCGCACAGGCAACCAGAAGTCCTGCACTAACAATCAAAAGAAGAGGGCGGATAAAGCTCATTATTTTCATAATACAAAGGGGTAATCAGTTAGGCTATCCAAGGAGTAAATACACTTCGTTAAAGGCGTCAAGTCCTTGTCTTGATCTTATACCAAAATCCGGAAAAAA
>JBKEBM010000198.1:0-3650 GCA_047973165.1 Chthoniobacterales bacterium | reverse complement strand
AAGCGGGATGCCGGTGAGAATTTCCTGAGTTGCTGGTGCCGGGATCGGGAAACGTCCGTGGGCGCACTGAATGAATCCGCTGCCTTCAAAGAGTGCGGAGCAGTGCACAGAATCGACGGTGGCCCATTCGATGGCGATGGCGGCTCCGACAATATCGACGATGGAATCTATGGCACCGACTTCGTGAAAGGTCACTGTCTCTGGTGGCTGACCGTGGATTTTTCCTTCGGCGACCGCGATGCGGTGAAACATCGCGACGGCACGTTGTTTTACGGTCGTCGATAATTCACTCTTTTCGATCATGTCGCGAATCTCCGCAAAGCTGCGCCCGTGCTCGTGATCGTGGGAGTGTGTATGTCCGTGTGTATGCCCGTGTGAGTGTTCGTGTGAGTGTTCGTGCTCATCACGCGTATGCTTGTGCGTGGTATGCACATCGAACTTCACTCCACTGATGTGCTGGCGTTGAGCACGGTGAATGTGGAGGTGAAATTCCGCATCGCAGCCGAGCTTGCTCAGCTCTTTTTTTAAATGATCTTCCGGCAGTCCGAGATCGAGGAGGGCAGCAAGAAACATGTCGCCGCTGATTCCCGAGAGGCAGTCCAGGTAAAGAATACGTTTCATTGTGGTCGGGAGTTTAGTGCTTTCTTTGCTGGCTGGCAAAACCTTTGCAAGGCTTGACTCAGTATCTGTGGTGGGTGACATTTGTCGGGTGAAACGCATTTTGTTTTTCCCCCTTTTTGCGAGTTGTTTATTTTTATCGGACGCTTTTTCAGCTCTGTCGGCAGACGAAGTTAATCAGGTCTTCGAGATACCAATCTGGAGCGAGGAAAGTCTGTGGTCGGAAGATACCTCAACTGTGGGGGATCGCCTGCAATGGCCGCAGGAATCGAAAACTTCTTACGGGGACAGCTATCGGCTTTATCCTCGCCAGCCGATCCAGGTGCTGGGGGCACGTCCGTTTTCCCTGGTTCTTTATGGCGATAACGGCAAGCCGGGGTCGATATCGATGGTCTTTGCAAACAAGGGCGATGTGGAGGCACTTGCTAAGGGGGAGATTGATTTCTCGGCTTCAAAGGCTCGGATCGAACAACAAACAAAGCAAATTTTGCGGGACTACGGACGCTTTATTCGTAATGACAGGCAGGCAATTGAGAAAAGACTGACCGAAGTGCTGGGAGAACCTTCGACTGATCGCGTGGGTGCGACGAGGCAGACGCGCGAACGTGTTCTGCGCTGGGACTGGAAAGACTCTTCCATTTTGCTGGCAGCACCACGCGATGAATATGTTGCGGTTCGAATCGTGCCAACCGAAAGTCTGGAAACGCAGGGAACGGCGCGTGTGTCCAATGATGAAATGCGTGCCACACTTTCCAAACGCATCGAAAAACGTGATAACGGCGATGTCATTTTAACGGATGTGCCGATGGTGGACCAGGGGCCTAAAGGCTACTGTGTGCCGGCGACTTGGGAGCGCGTTTTGCGTTACATGGGAATCCCGGCAGACATGTATATTCTGGCGATGGCGGGAGGCACTAATGTGGGGGGCGGGACTTCCACCGCATCGATTGCGGCAAGTGCAGACGAGCTTGTGCGCAGCGGCGGGCGACGTCTGACTAAGCAGCGCGGAAAGGTAAGTATCCGCAGCGTGGCCAAAGCGATCGATGATGGGAAACCGCTCATGTGGACAATGTATTCGCTGGATGAAATAAACGAGCGTCTGAAGCATCGTAAGGCGCAGCGAGAATCGACGACGGACTGGGAGGGATGGAAAAAGTCCCTGGATCCCTATCGGAAATCGACTCGTAAGTTAAAAATCGATAAGGAAAGAGGCCATGTTTGCATGATCGTCGGCTACAACAAGGAGACGGATGAAATTGCGGTGTCCGACTCATGGGGACCGGCGTTTGCGGAGCGCTGGATAACGGTCGAGGAGGCCGATGCGGTCAGCCAGGGCGAATTTTACATTATTGAAATCTGACAAAAAATCAGAAAGGTGAATCTGCGTATTGTAATCGCCGTGCGCTCTGCTAAGAGACTGCCTTAATGGCTGCGCTTAACTCTGAATCTGCTGTTTCGCTTTACAATGTGAACCGCTGGGGCGGGGGATATTTTTCCGTCGGAGAGGCTGGAAATATCGTGGTTCACCCGCGAAGGCGCAAACGGGATTTGGAAAATATCGACCTGATGGATGTCGTCGAGGAGGCAAAAAATCGTAACCTTGATTTTCCGCTGGTGGTTCGCTTTCAGGACTTACTCAGACAGCGTGTAGAGACTCTCAACGAAGCATTTGCATCTGCGATTAAGGAACTCGGCTACCAATCAAACTACCGGGGAGTTTTTCCGATAAAAGTCAATCAGTTGCGCGAAGTGGTTGAGGAGATTCTTGATGCAGGAAAACCGTATCACTTTGGAATCGAAGCCGGGAGTAAACCGGAGTTGATGGCTGCCTTGTCCGTGCATGAAGACGACGAAAGTCTCATCATTTGCAATGGCTACAAGGACAGCGAATTTATCCGCCTTGCGCTGCTCGGACGCAAACTGGAAAAGCAGGTCATCCTGGTCGTGGAGAAGCTGGAGGAGCTGTATCAAATTTTAGCTTTAGCAGAAAAAGAGAAAGTCGAACCGCTTATCGGACTACGGGTTCGCTTACTTTCAAAAGGAGCAGGAAAGTGGGCTACAAGCGGCGGAGAGAATGCCAAGTTCGGCCTTTCGACTACGGACCTGGTGGCTGCCAGTAAGCTGCTCAAAGAAAGAAATCTCGGCCACTGTTTACGGCTCATTCATTTTCATGTGGGTTCGCAAATTCCAGACATTGGAACGGTCAAACGCGCTACCCGCGAGGCCGCTCGCTTCTATGCCAAGCTTCAAAAAATGGGACACGAGATCGGTATCATCGATGTCGGTGGCGGACTTGGCGTGGATTACGACGGAAGCCGCACAAATTTCGACAGCTCCACAAACTACAGTCTGGAGGAATACACGCGCGACATCGTTCATAATATAAAAGACGTGCTCGATGCCGAGCAGGTCCCGCATCCGATTATTTGTAGTGAAAGTGGTCGCGCCCTGGTTGCACATCATTCGATTTTGATCGTCGAGGCTTTCGGCTCCATCGAAAAACATCGCGATATCAATACGGAACAAATACAAGTTTCAGAAAATGACCCCAAGGTCCTGCAGGACATGGCGGAAATCCTCGCCGGCGTTGGAAAAACGCATCGCATGGAAGATCTGCACGACGCTCAGCAGCTTCGGGATCAGGCTCAATCCATGTTTGATCTCGGCATGCTGGAGCTTCCCGAGAAAGCAAAAATTGACACGCTCTACTGGCACATTGCCGAGCGCATCGTCGAGATGTCACGCGACATGGGTTACGTTCCCGAAGAAATCAAAGACGTTGAAACCGCCCTTGGAGATCAGTTTATTTGCAACTACTCCGTCTTCCAGTCCCTTCTCGATCACTGGGCGCTGGGGAAAATTTTTCCCGTGATGCCGATTCATCGACTCAATGAAAAACAGGAACGCTTTGGCTTCATCGTCTATATCACCTGCGACTAAGACGGCAAAGTAAGAAAATTTTTCGACTTGCAGGATACAAAAGACACCCTTCCGCTACACCGTTTCAAACCAGGCGAACCCTACTACCTGGG
>JBKEBM010000141.1:0-9377 GCA_047973165.1 Chthoniobacterales bacterium | reverse complement strand
TCGGCAGATGCGTATGGTATTGTCCGCCGTAGTGCGGCTCGAATTCACTATTGCGATCTTTTTCCCCCCATTGCCAGCGCAGAGGTGCTCCGGGAATATCCTGATATCGGAAAGAAAAATTTACCTTCCCGTTGGCATCCGCCAGCCCCTTTACCATGGAGGGAATGTCGCTGCTCAGACTGTGACCAATATAAAATGCGCGAATTTTTTCCTCGGCTAAGCCTGGATAAATAAAAATAAAACTCAGGCAGGCAACGAGAAGAATACGAAACCTTGCTGTCATACGCCCCACCTAAGCCACACTCACAATCTGCGAATCGGAGGGAGCAGATTTTTTTTGCTTTTTCTCTGTATCCTGTTTCTTCGGATAGGCGATTCTGGAGTGCAACATACTTTGCAGAGTGAATCGGAAGCTTGCTACAATCCGTCGAATCTCATCAAGAGTCAGCGGAGCTTCATCGAGCTGATGATCTGCCAGGCGGCTGCTCACGATCCCCTCAATCAAATCCTCTATTTTTTGTGGTGTTGGATGCTCCAAACTGCGGGAAGCACTCTCCACTGAATCCGCCAGCGAAAGAATTGCTGTCTCCTTACTCCTGGGACGAGGGCCAGGGTAGCGATAATTTTCTTCATGGACCTGCGGAACATCTTCGGGACGCAGATTCATGATCTTACCTCCAAGCTCGGCGTCTTCTTTTTGTTTTAGAGCCCGATTATAAAAATAACTGACCAGCGAAGTGCCATGGTGCTCACGAATCGCATCCACGATACGCGGATTCAGGTGATTTTTTATGGCAAGATCGATACCTTCTTTGACATGGGCGATGATAATCAGCGCACTCATTGTCGGCGTCAGCTCATCGTGGGGGTTCTCACCGCGCGGGATATTTTCCGTAAAATAATTTGGCTTCACCAGTTTGCCTATATCGTGAAAGTAAGCTGCAACCCGGCAGATTGTCGGGTTAGCTCCGACTTTCTCGGCAGCGGCTTCAGCGAGATTTGCAACTGCCAGGCTGTGATGATAAGTGCCCGGAGCCTCCATGCTCAGACGCTTGAGCAGAGGGTGATTGAGGTCTGACATTTCCAGCCAGGAAATATCCGTCGTAATTCCAAAAATACTTTCCAGTGCAGGAATAAAACCGCTCACCAGAATCGCTGTTCCGATTCCAACGCCAATGGCAGCCATGCACTCCCACAAAATTAAATTCCAGTTTGTTGCGGCTATATTCGGCAGATGGATCGGACCTATTTTTCCAAAAACTGCTGCCAAAAGCAGGATGGTCACTGCCACATAGATACCTGCACGAATCAGACGACCGCGACGACGGACCTGCTGCGTCACATAAACGACGACACTACCCGAAATCAGAGAAACAATCAGTATGTATGAGTCTATGTGTCCGAATAACATGGAACTCCACAAGCTACATATGAAGGCTCCCCAGAGGCCCAACTGCCCGCCCAAAAGCACCGATAAAACCAAGGGTGCAAGAGCATAAGGAATCAGTAAAGGAGCGAGTTGAGCAAGAATCTCCCCCCCCTGTGTCGCATGACTCATGATGTATTTGACCACTGCGAGATGAACAAAAATGACGCTGAAAATCAAAATCAGTCGGCGGTTGCAGGCAAATATCTCTGCCTGGTTGATACGAAGCTGGACCAGAGCAGCACCAAAAATCAGTAAGGCAATCAGGCTTGTTTTCAGTGGCTCTGCGGTGTTGCCGCTGAAGATCAGAAAAGTAAGTCCCACAGCAAAGGCGACAAAAATAAGAAGCCGCCCCCAACTACTATTGGCAATGCTGTTTATAAAGGGGTTTTTTTCGCCTTTCAGGCGGACTTTTTTGGATTTTTTTCGAGAGAAAAATGAAAACATAGCGATGCAGAAAAAAGAGGAGCGAGGGAGAGCGCCCCTGCAAGAGGATTTAAATTCGGCTGTCCTGAAGGCCGCGATGCTCCTTGTAAGCATGAATGATAGACTGGACCAATGGGTGGCGCACGACGTCGGTTTCTGTAAAATTTTGAAATGCTATACCGTCTGTGTCCCTTAGGACATCGACAACCTCAATGAGACCGCTTCGTTTGCTGTTTGGCAAGTCGATTTGTGTGCGATCCCCCGTGACAACGCAACGGGAGTCGATGCCCAGCCGGGTCAAAAACATAAACATTTGCTCCGTGGTCGTGTTTTGTGCTTCGTCCAGTATTACAAAAGAATCGCTCAAAGTGCGTCCACGCATGTAGGCTAAGGGGGCAATTTCTATTACTCCACCGTCCACATACCTCCGAATTTCAGCCGTATCGAGCAGGTCATACAAAGCATCATACAGAGGGCGCAGGTAGGGCAAAATTTTCTCCTGTAAATCTCCGGGCAGGAACCCAAGGGCTTCTCCGGCCTCCACGGCGGGGCGCGTCAGGATGATCCGGCTGACTTTTTCTCGTTTGAGTTCGCTCAGGGCCAGGGCCATTGCGAGATAGGTTTTTCCGGTTCCGGCAGGACCGACTCCGAAAGTAATATCATGGGTTTTCATTGCCTGTAAATAGGCTCGTTGGCCGTCGGTGCGAGGCACAACCGGGGGGCGACCAGGAGCAACCTGAATTCCTGCTTTGAAAAAAGCCAGTAGATCAGGAGTCTGGCCCTGCAGTATTGCGTGCATCACATAATGAAACTCCTGTTTGCGAACGGCAAAGCCATGAGTATTTGCATCCTGCAAAATTTTAAAAAAGGTTTCAGCTCGTCGGAGGTCTTTGGCTTTGCCTTCGAGTTTTATCCAGGCATCCCGGGTGGTTATTTCAATATTGAAGGCTTTTTCGAGCTCACGGAGTAAGCTTTCATCATGCACAAAAAGCGCCCGTGCCTCCTGGGCGTCCCCATACTCTAAAGTAGCTGTTTCCATGGAACCCTGTGAAATGAAGATGCTGCTTTTGTTACTTGAATCCGTAAACCAGTGCCCACGGAGTTCGTTCATCCGGGGATTTTTCTACAGTTATAATGGCCCAGTAGGTTCCCGTTTTGGAAGGTGTGACGAGGGCACCGGCGAAGGAGCCTTTGTTCCAATATTTCGATTCGGCTATTGTTCCGTCAGAGTCGTAAACATGAACCGTCACAACAGCTCCCTTGATATCAGACGCGAGGACAAACCAATACTGGTTGCCTTTAAAAAGCTGGGCAGAGACAGCTTTTTGATCTTTTTCTCCCAAATCACCTCCCCAGGCATCTTCGCGAAAAGTGAATCCTTTTTTCACAAAGGGAGTGGCTGCTTCATAAGCAAATGAGAGCGCGTCATCGACAGTCGCAGACGCAGGAAGGGATGCTCCTAACAAAAACAGGAGAGTGAAAAAAATATTAAGTTTTTTCATTCTTCCTCCCCCCTGATGCTGTTGATGGCGTCTGTCGTCAGAGTTAAAATTCTACCGATATTTTTCTCTGAGATATTACTGCCGTCGTTTCTTCCAATTAACGGACGGATGCGCTGGAGGGTCTTTTTTACCTGCAAAACGATATTTTCGCGAGCCAGGCGGGAGTTCATTTCATCAATCCTGCGAATAAAAAAGTTAATAAGCTCCGGCTGGTGAAGAAGCTCCGCCGCCTGTCTTGAATAATCTTTGCTAACAATAGACGTTAAAACCTGCGTGCCGCGAAGCCATCCGCCGAGGCTCACCAACTGAGCCAGGTCGCCGTCATTCAGTTCATCCATTGCTGTCCGAACGTCCTGCAGGGCACCGTCGAACTCGATGCGCACGGCAGGCCAGTTTTTAGAGTTGGCCTTGTCCATGATACTTTTACTTCGGGCAACCACGGCATCTTTGATTCCAACTGCTTCGGCCAGCACAAGAATTTCGCGACCGATATCTTTGATTTTCTCGCTGTCGTGAGCCTGCACGGCAATAAAACCGTCGGCAATCACAGTTCCGAGTAAAAGAGCGACCTGGGCGCGGTTGCCGGTATTTTTTCCAAAAGATTTACTGATTTCCGCATTCCAGTTTGGAGTTCCCAGCTTGTCCAGAATCCCAAAAACTTCGCTGGGAACCGGAACGACAACATCATCCACAGCCGTCGCCGGAAAGCTGCTGAGATCGACATGCATCGGAGGTGGCTGCACCTCCTCGGCAAAACTAATGCTTGCGCAGGACAGGAATAAAAAAACCGTAAAAATTTTTAAGGTTTTCTTACAAATTCGTTTCTTGCTTAAACAGTCAGACATCGGTGATGGTGGCATACTGAGATGAACAAAAAAAGATTACAACACATTCTTGAAGCTGCGCTTACAAAACGCATCCTCGTCATCGGCGACGTGATGCTGGACCAGTTTATTTACGGGCGAGTTTCCAGAATTTCTCCCGAAGCACCCATTCCGGTTGTGGAGGTAACAAGTGAGAGCAGCTATCCGGGAGGTGCCGCAAACGTGGCGCGAAATCTTACCCCTTTTTCTGCACAGGTCTCTATTTGCGGTCTGGTCGGCACTGATACTTCGGGACAAGAGCTTAACCGAATGCTTCAAAAAAGTGGCATGGATACCTCCTGCCTGCTGGCACACAAAAGTCATCCAACAATCGTCAAAACACGCATCATAGCACGGCAACAGCAGGTCGTCCGAGTGGATCGTGAGAAACGTTCCTCACCAAATACGACAGATATTCAGGATATCGTTAAAGCCATCTCTGCAGCGAATGAGGAAAAACCCTTTGACGGTGTTATTTTTGAGGACTACGCCAAGGGATTCTTGACGCAGGAGCTTGTTGACAGCATTCGGCGTGCTCTTCCCGCATGTAATATCGTTACTGTGGACCCCAATCCGACAAATAAACTTTCATGGAGGGGGGTTTCAGCCATTAAGCCTAACCGTAAAGAAGCTTTTGAAGAATTAAATCAGCTTGATGAAACTCCCGATAAACTCGCGTCGGAAGATGAGATTCTTTTAAAAGTCGGGCAGAATTTTTTAAAAAAAAGTGAATGCAAAGCTCTTCTGCTGACACTGGGAGAGCAGGGTATGCTGCTTTTTCAGGAAGGCCAGGCTGCTCACCATACGCCAACCCGCGCAAAGGAAGTATTCGACGTTTCCGGTGCGGGAGACACAGCAATCGCACTTTTTACAATCGCGCTCTGTGCCGGAGCGACAAACATCGAAGCCGCAGAAATAGCCAATCTGGCCAGCGGAATCGCCGTCGGAAAACTGGGAACAGCCACTGTGTCGAATGAAGACCTACTCAACGCACTTTGAGTCAGGTAGAACCAGCAATCAGGCGAGGCTCAGAAAAAGCTTCGCGGAACAAAAATTGTATCACCTGGTTTTACAGGAACGTCTAATTTAGGGTTTCGGCGAATTTTTCGGATATCGTAGAACTTGCTCTCTCCGTCACGGATGAGTTGGATTTTTTTCTTATCGGCAAAATCGTTCAGACCACCTGCAGCAATAATAGCCGTTGTCAAAGTCATATCCGGTGTAAAAGGAACCCGAGCTGATCGACGCACCTCTCCCTCCACATTCACAAAACGTGAAACTCCCGGAAAATTGATCATGATCGACGGATTCGTGTAAATTCCACGCTCCTTGTAGGTTTTTTGCATCAAAACCTGAAGCTCATGCTGAAGCAATCCGGCCGCCTTCACATTTCCAATATATGGCATATTTACATATCCCTTTGGATCTACGGTATAAGTTCCTGTAAAAAACCGAGTCTCCTCCATAGGTACGCCAGCTATGCGCACGAAAATAACATCACCTGCACGCAAAGGAACGGCAGAACCATTTGCTCCATCAAAACCAGCCATGGCAGTCTCTACCCCACCACCTCCTGGTGCCACAGGTGCTGCCACTGGCACTCCTCCGGAAGAAGCAGGTACCGCCGGAGCCATTGGTATCCCTCCGTTATACCCTCCTTCACCCTGATAAATCTGAGCTTTAACCACAAAATCCGGCAGGACCATAAGTAACCCTGCTAAAATACAGAACAATGTATTAGTATTCTTCATCCTGATGAACGGGTTTGGATTCTCTTTTCTCTTCTCCCGGCAATGCCGAATAGGGTTTATGCTTACGCCGTTTTTTGGCTTTACCGGATCCATCTGGATTTTCTGCATAGTAGCTGTAGTAACCGGTGTAGTATTCATACTGTCGATCATGCCGAACATCGACATTATTTAAAACGACTCCCACAATTTTTCCACCGGCATTCAGAACTGACTGTTTTACCCGCTTAAGCATACTACGCGGGAAACGACGGTGCTGCACAACAATCATCGTAAGGTCAACAAAACTGGCCAAAATGGCACCATCACTAACACCAAGAATCGGCGGAGAATCAATCAGCACAATATCAAAACGTGTTTTCAGTTCTGACAAAAGAGACCTGGCTTGCTTTGAATTTAATAAGCCAACGGCATCCCGTGCCTGTGAACCACTGGAGATAAAGTAAAAATTTTCAATATCTGTTGTTCTTACAACTTCTTCCACAGACATTTCTCCACTCAGGTAATCTGTAAGTCCACGATCATTTTCCACCTTGAAAAGGCGGTGCTGTGAAGGGCGACGTAAGTCAGCATCCACAATAAGAGTATTGTATCCACCCCGGGCAAATATATAGGCAAGGTTACATATCGTTGTGGATTTACCCTCACCGGCACCACCGCTGACTACAGTAATGCTATTTGCCTCAGCAGAGCGCCTGTTGAACTCAATGTTTGTTCGTAAAATTCGATAAGCCTCTGCATCGACACAGTCATCACCAGCGGTGAGCAAAAGATTAATATCTTTAGGAACAATAGCCAAAACAGGAACTTGGAGATACGCCTCCACTTCCTCAAGAGTTTTTACACTTGTATCCAGATATTCCATGAAAAAGGCAAATCCGATACCCAAAACTATGCCGCCCAGGACACCGAAAATCATGTTAAATAAAATGTTCGGACTTACAGGGCGGGAGCGAGGTTCAGCATATTCCCAGATTCTGGCTGGATCCATGGGCATACCATACTGCATTCTCTCTGTAGCAATGCGTACTTCAGCTGCATTACGCAGTTCTGATGCACGAATATATTCATTTTTAATATCCAGGTATTCTGCTTCCTGCTCACGATCCAATTGCTGATCGGAGCGCAATTCCTCGAGTTGCCCTTGCATTGACTCAAGAGAACTGCGTGCAAGAGTAAGGTTCGCCTCAAGGCTTTTACGAAGTGAACCTATTTGGTCAATGAGCTGATTATAGTAGAGTTCACGCTCCGCCGTAGAGGAGCGAACCTGAGGGTGGTTTGGACCTAACCCTGAATGTAGAAGCCGAGTTTCAGTAGCATGAGCCTGCTGGTATAAAGGTAAAACACGGTTGATAGTGGCATCCTGTATGTCAAGAGTATTTGCACCGAGCATAATTTGCTCTGCACTTAGCTTATCTAGTTCTTTCAGGCGGTCTGCCATCGAAGCAATATTAATCTTTGCATCAGCAACTTGCTGCTCCACCTTGATATAGGATGCCTTACCTGGCTGAACGGCTGCATTCACATTATCTTCATGAAGGTCAATAATGTCATGCTTCTCACGATATGCCTTGGCCTTAGCCTGAAGAGCTTTTGCTTCGGCCTGGCGCTCCCTAACTTCCTCCTCAATTGAGGAAAGCGACTTGTTAACCCACTCTTCAACGATCTGTTTACGGTTTTCGATATAACGCTCAGCGACAGCATTTGCAATTTCCGCAGCCTCTTTTGGCTCCGTCCCTTCAGCTACCACTTCAACCAGATCAGTATTCCGAACATCCCTTAGCGAAACCATTCCCTTCAGACGCGCATAGGCCTGATCCGGATTAGTGATACCATCCGATGACCAGCGTTTCACAAGATCCATCTGCTGAACAACAGGAGAAAGCACTTCTTTACGCTGCAATATCTCAAACTGAGTCATCAAAAATCGAGGATCAGAACGATCCCTGGTTTTTCCTCCAAATATCTGCATAAAGTAATCTGAACGCCGAATCTCCATAGTCGCCGCAGAACTATATTTCTTTGGACTCAGGTAGGTTGCCACTCCCGCCAAAATAACAACGGTGAAAAATATCAGGACGATGAAGGGCAGGCGTATGCGCAATACCCTCAGATAGTCAAGAAAGTGGAGCTTTAACTCTGCAGATGGATTTTCCATGGAAATAAATCAAATAATACGTCGCAAAGCACCGCCCGCCACCCTGAAGCCCCGATACTCAGAGACCCGGCAAAGTGGCCCAACGACAAAGAACATTTTTTGAAGCAATATCAAAAATTAGTATTTACGCCGACATAAACTACATTGCGGTAATACTCGCGATCCTGTTGCTTCTGTGCTAAAACTCCCGAATAACGATAGCCTGCTGAAAAAGAAACTCTCTGGTTCAGCGCATAACGCAGCCCAACAAAAGCCTCAAGGGCATTCTGGTAAAACGGAGCCACTACATTTTTCTGGTTGTAGTAACTAACTGCATAATAGGCCCCCGCACTGGCAGTCAGCTTTGACGTAAGTGCATAGTTGATATTTATACCTGTCCTGAAAGTCTGATTCTGAGTAATATTAAAAGTCCCGGAATTTTCAGTACCGTAACGCAGGGTCCATGCAATGCTGGAACGAGGATTCAACTGATATCTGAACACACTCTCGACATAGGGGCCTATGTAAGTCTGCGATCCGGTTCCAACCCTATCCAGAAACCTGAGTTCAGCACCAGCCCTGAATGTCCAGGTGGAGCGTGGATTGAAAGTATGATTAAAGCCTAACAGAAAATAATTTCCCCAACTATTCTGATCTGCTGAAAAGTAAGTGACAGGGTTAATCCTGTATTCCGCAACAAGCGTGGTAGTGGGCCAAAGGTGAAAGTTAAATGACTGACTGATCGTTTGGGATATGTTTCCTAGGCCGTCATTTACCCTGTTACCGGAATAAATGATCGCACCAATCCGATAGCCCGTTGTAGTTGAAAAGCGCTCCGTCCATTGGTAGGAAAGTGAAAAGTATGTATTGCTCGAAAAGTAGCTTTGGTCGCCACTGAAAGCCGTGCCTGGATTCGAAATCGTTGGCTGAGAGTAATATCCCGTACTGGTTCCCATCGACAGGGTCATGCGAGGGCTTACCGAATAAACAGCGGATAGATTCCACAGACCCGATAGGTTGGTTTTTCGTCCCGCATCGTTATTGTAGTAGTAAGTAAGTCCTCCCGATAAATTTGTTGAAAGTTTGAGCCGCGGAGAACCAAAGGTGTAGTTAACCCCTGCAGCAAAATTTGTATAGAAACTACTTACACGGTTAGTATGGCTTGCATTGACATTATCGTCCCAGCCCTCACGAACGGAGAGAGTTATCCTAAAAGGTTTATTCGTAAAAAACGACAATGGGAATACAGAGTCTTCCTCACTTGCAGCCGTTGAA
>JBKEBM010000135.1:0-13211 GCA_047973165.1 Chthoniobacterales bacterium | reverse complement strand
CGCAAAAACCCTCTTAATCGAATCGGGGACGAAAGAAGGAGAGATTCTTTTCAAACCATTGCGAGACGATGCGTTGCCCGAAGAACTGAAAGAACTCTCGCCCACCGAAATTGTCTCTCGTCTCGCGGTGCGTCCGCGAGCCACCTTGAGGGCAAAAGGCACGATAAGGTCAAAAGACATTCTGATGCCGCTGCCCGAAGCAACAGGCAATCCGCTCTGGATCGCAGCGGATATTGATGGGGACGGCTGCGACGAAGCCCTAGCTTTTACCCAGGCCGAGGAAAATACCGATGTGGCATCCTGGCACTTAAAAGATGGCAACTGGGAGGCAATGCCCGCCCCGTCGGAAATCCAAATTCAAATCGCTAAAAAACCCCGCGCGGCACTTGGTCTGCGAAACAGACTTTTACTAAATTCAAAGAATTAAATGACCGACAGAGAAAAGACCAAAAAAGCACTCGTTATTTTCAAGACGCACCTTGATATCGGCTTCACAAATCTGGCACGCACGGTTGTGCAGCAATATCTCGGAGACTTTATTCCTGCCGCGCTCAAAGTCGCAAAAGAAACCCGTGAAGACAAAAAACGCTTTGTTTGGACAACGGGCGCGTGGCTGATTTACCGCTTTCTGGACGATGCCCCGACAGGTTTACGCCGGCAAATGGAAGAGGCAATCCTTGCCGGAGATTTTCACTGGCACGCAATGCCTTTCACCACACACACCGAGTTGCTCGACGAGAGTCTGCTACGGCGCGGGCTTTATTTTTCAGCAACACTGGATGAACGTTTCGAACGCAAAACGATTGCGGCCAAGATGACCGATGTCCCCGGGCACACGCGAGCGATGGTGCCCATACTCGCCGAAGCGGGAATCCGCATGCTGCATATCGGGGTAAACCCCGCTTCGTCAGTTCCCGAGATTCCTCCGGCTTTTGTCTGGCGAGTGGACGGAAAAGAGATCGTCGTGCTGTATGAAAAAGTTTACGGCTCCATCACCAAACTACCAGGCGGGCTGGCTCTTTCCGTCAATCTCACCAACGATAACTTAGGTCCCCAGAGTCCGAAAGAAATCGACCAAGCATATTTTGCCGTCGAGAAAAAATTTCCGAAAGCAAAAGTCGTGGCGGGATGTCTGGATAATGCCGCCGCATGGGTATGGAAACGAAGAAAATCGTTGCCGGTGATCACTTCGGAGATCGGAGACAGGTGGATTCACGGTGTGGGAACAGATCCGCAGAAAGTCTCGCGATTTCTCGCTTTAAGCCGACTGCGTGCTGAGTGGATTCAAAAAGGAAAACTCAAAGAAGGCGACCGTGCCGATCTGGCTTTTACCGAACCGCTGCTGTTGCTCGCTGAACATACATGGGGAATGGACATCAAAACACACCTTCGCGACCGTCGGATTTTTTCGCGTAAAAGCCTGACGAAAGCACTCGAAAAGCCAAATTTTCGAGCGGTGGCATCCTCCTGGCGCGAGCAAAGAAATTATCTCAAAGCATCTGTAGAAACATTGCCTGCAGAGCTTCGCAGCGATGTGACAGAAGAATTTCGTCGTCTAAAGCCCCGCCGGATTCAGGGACGTAAATGGAAGGAAAGCGATACAAATCTATCCCTGGGCAAATTTTCTCTGGCACTTGATCCGGAGAGCGGAGCGATTCGAACATTGTCACAGGAAGGCAAGACGTTGTTTGCCGCTCGGGGAACACACAAGCTTGCTCAGTTGGCTTATCAAACCTTCAGCGGTGCGAACTATGAAAGCTTTTTCAAACAATACGCGACCAATAATTATGAGTGGGCACAGCTCGATTTCAAAAGAACCGTGCTCCCGGCTTCCGCAAAGACCGGATGGTTTCCCGCCAAATTGCAAAAAGTGCTCGTAGATGAAAAAGGCAGACAAGTTGCCGCCATTCTCCGTTTTGCACCGGAGGCAGGAAAGACCTTTGGTGCACCTATTGAAGCGCAGCTTCTTTATCGTCCAATCAGCAACGGGATCGACATCGAACTGCACTGGTTTGACAAACCCGCCAACCGAATGCCGGAGGCTTTCTGGCTCGGGTTTGCTCCCGCGCTTTCAAAGTCGAATCGCTGGACGATTCACAAACTTGGCCGAGAGATCGATACAAGCGATGTGGTGAGAAACGGAGCACGCAGTCTGCATGTGAGCACAGGAGAGATTTCGTCGGGAAATTTTTCGCTCAGGAGTTTCGATGCTCCCCTTGTGGCGATTGACACGCCGAAGCTCCTGAATTTCGACAACAAACTCCCACGAGGCGGAAGTGGCGTGTTTGTCAATTTATACAACAATATCTGGAACACGAATTTTCCTTTGTGGACCGACGAGGATGCCCTGTTTCGCTTCACCCTCCGCTTCGAGCATTAGACTTATATGAATCAGGAATGCTGGATTGAAATGAACCTTTACTGGTTCCAGGGAGAATGAATCGAGACGCTTTTTGACAGGATCGAACCGCTTTTCCAAAGAGACTCCAATGCACAAAAGGGACTATCGATTTGCGTGGGGAGGTTGTTTGATTCTGTTCTCTACTGGAACGGAGATTTGAATGCAACGATCCCCTGCTGCCAGAGTCCGAAGTATGAGACGTGGACCTATCGACGGCTCGGGGAATTGTATGCCGGATTGAAAGCCGAAGCCCCCGCAGGGGGATACAGAATTTTCATGTCGCATTGCCTCTCATGGGAATCGAGACACAGAGTTTCCCCGAAAGTGCCGGCGAGGGATGGAGCGGGCGCACCGAACAACTCGAAGAAAAGGCAAACTACGATATCGAAGGAAAATGGTTCTTTGAGCATCCCGAGGTAATGGATGAAAGATTCGGAAAATTTCATTTCGGAGCACAGGTCACTCTTCCAACAAACGAGGCCGTAGCCTCACCAGAGGACTGCATATTCGGAGATTATTTCGTGGCAAAGTTCTCAAGCCTGGCGTCGGCTTTGAAAATCGATGCCGTACTTTTTCGCGACCACGTTTTTACAAAGGCCTATGTGCGAGGATTTGGAGGAGCACGGTATATGCCACCGGCGTGGCGTGAAGAACTCAATGAGGCGATCGCGAATGTATTTCGTGGATTGAAGGCAAAAAATCCCTCCCTGATCACCATCGGATACAGCTCCGGTTCGTCCGCGATGGAGGAATGGCGAAGTCATGGATTCGATCTGGAGGCACTCGCCAACACAGGATGCCTGGATCTCTGGATTACCCAAACCTGGGCCTCCGCATGGCAGGATTACTGGCCTGCACACGGCATGGGATTCACATTCCAGCTCACATCTTTATTAACACATGCCGCGATGCTGGCGAAATCCCCGACGAAACATCTTTTCGTGCTCGAAACCTTCGATGCCTGGGAACCGTGGGACAGCATTCACCAATATCCGAGCAAGGTAGCCTGGGAAATCTCGGCATATAGTCATGCCACGGTGAAAGAAAGTGACGGGCAAAACCGGAGAGTCGCAGGTTTTTATCTCTCGTGGCTGCACCGTTCAAAGGAACTGCTTCCTGAAAAAACAGTTTCTCAGGTCTGTGGCTGGCTAAACGACACGCAAAGCAGCCTGGCAGACAACCCCACACCGGGTGGACCGTGCCTGGTATATGACCGTGCCGGCTTGCTCGCCTCGATCAATTCTCCGTCCGATTTCAGCCGAGGAGAGGAGCTGGATGACTACTGCGCGATGCTTTTGAAATTTGGTGTGCCAGTATTATCCGTCGTGCGACGCGAAAATATGATGCAGGTCGAAGCGGACGGCTGGATCATTCCAACCATGAACCAAATCGATCGCCCCATGCTGCAATGGCTGCGGAACGAATCCTCCGCAGGACACAGCATTCTCCTGCTCGGGTCTCCTGATTGCCTGGAAGCCGAAGTAAGAGATGATCTCAAACTCAAAACGATTCCGCTTCCTCGACATGCGCAGAAGCCGGATACCATTCATTTTTCTCCGGAAGCAGCAGAGCTTGTCGATGCACAGGGAGCGGCATGGAATCAATTTTCCAGGTCCTTAGAAACTTCCGACGCATGGGAAACGCAGATATCGGCACTTGGCGGCCCCGTTTTTTCTCAGCTCAAAGAAACGCATATTTTCTTTTGGGAACCGCCGGAATGGGGCACTCCCACAGAGCTGCACCTGACAACACGAAGCACCGGAAGTCCTGAAGGCTGGCAGGCGGTAGCCGGACTCTTTGCCGCAAACGGATGGGGCAAAGCCTCACTGAAGTTTCAAAATGAAGATTTGCAAAAACCAGTTTGTTTTCTTTTCTGGAGATATCCCTTAGCGAATACCACCGGCGTATTGCTGGGCAATCTTGAGACAGGAACAATGGGAAACTCACAGTTCTGTGTGCGTGCAAAACTGACCGGACTGGAGAAAGTGACTTTCGACGAAAAATTCCAGCCGGTAAAACATCACTGCGAGGGAGATTTGCATATCACGCTTTCCCCGCATGCGATCACCCGACTCACAGCAAACGAAAGTATAAAAATACTCCAGCCGCTAACGGGATGATTTGATTACGAAGCAGCGAAAAAACTACCGAGCAATAAAATCTTTTTTGGTGGTAGTAAATTTCTTCAAAGCCTCCAGATTAACCTCGTATCCAATCCCTGGACCCGTTGGGACAGCTAAAAAACCCGGACGACAAAAATCTATCGCAGGCGTTACGATATCCTCAGCAAAAGATCGCTGTGATACCGAAGTATCGCCTGCGATTGAAAAATTCGGCAACGAAGCAATGGCGATATTATGCGCACGCCCCACGCCTGTCTCCAGCATTCCGCCACACCAAACGGGGATATTATTTTGCTCACACAAGTCATGAATTGCTTTGGCACGACTCAGGCCGCCAACACGTCCGACCTTCAGATTGATAATTCTACAACTCCCCAGCTCGATAGCTTTGCGAGTATTCTCGATACTATTGATGCTCTCATCCAGACAGACCGGCGTTTGAATTTCCTGCTGCAGTCGCGCGTGATCAATGATATCGTCTGCCGCCAGAGGTTGCTCGATCATCATCAGATTAAAAGCATCCAACTCCCGCAAAAGAGGAATATCCGCCAATGTATAGGCAGAGTTTGCATCGGCCATCAGCGGAAAATCCATACCCAATTTTTCCCGAATTGCTGAAATCAATCCGATATCAAAACCCGGTTTGATTTTTACTTTGATTTTCTGATATCCCTGCGCGAGAAAGTGCTCCACATTTTCCAGAACCCTATCCACCGAAGCTTCGATACCGATGCTCACTCCCACAGCAATTTCCCTGCGGGTTCCTCCCAACATCGTTGAAAGAGATTGCCCCTTCTCTTTAGCCGCAAGGTCCCACAGAGCACTTTCCAGAGCGGAGATTGCCATGTAATTACGACAGATTCCGGAAAACCATTTTGCTGTATCCCACGGATTTTTCAACTCTGCACCAAGAGCACGAGGGATCAAAAAATCCTCAAGTATATGCCAGGCCGTTACCGAAGTTTCTTCATTATAAAAGGGCTGAGAAAATGCCACGGCCTCTGCATAACCAACAAGTCCACCTGAATACACTGAAACCAAAATACTATCCCGATGAATCAGGCGACCAAAGGCGGTCTCAAACGGAGCTTTCAGCGGAAGCTGAAGGCGGCGCAATTCGATTTTTTCAATTTTCATAAAATCTAAAATTCACAAGGGATTCTTTTTAAAAAATCTCATCCATTTTTCGAAGATGAAAAAGCGAGAGGGAATGCCACACCTATCAAAGTTCCGATTAGCAAAAAAGCAGCACCGCCTGCCAGCATCATGGATATTCCGAATTTCGAAGCGATTACTCCGGCGAAAAAACTACCGATGGCCCAACTCCCCTGAATGGACATAAAATGAAAACTCATCGCACGACTTCTCATAGTATCCGGCGAAATACGCTGGCTGCTCAGACTGAAAACCAGCATCTGCAAAACAAAAAACAAACCACATATATAAAGGCCGCTTGCAGCAAGCCAAAGAGACTCACTTAACGCCACACAGGCAATTCCCGCACTGCTGCAAATACCTGCCAGAATCAAAATACCGTTGTAGCCGAGCATATATTGCAGACGAGGCAGAAGGGCTGCACCCAGAATTGCCGCAATCCCAAAACCACTCAAAAGCAAACCATACTCACCGGAATCCAGGCCAAAACGCTCTCGTCCAAGCAAGGGCAAAACAGCCCACAGTGTAGAAGCACCGGCTACGAATACTCCTAAACGCAGCAGCGTTCTCACGGCACGTTTTTCAGTCAAAAGATAAGTAAAAGCATCCTGCAATCCGGCATATAACGACAACAAACCCGGGCGCTCTTTCGGAGGCGCATAGTTTAATTTGCGAACCGCTCGGAGCATAAAAAATGAGGCAAAGGTATTTATAAAAAAAACCGTTCCCAGGCTGATAATTCCGATCAGCCAGCCCGCGAAAGAAGGTGCAAAAGTGCGCGAGGCATTAAAGCTGATACTATTTAGAGAGATCGCCTGCGGGAGAGTTTTTTTTCCAACCACATCATACACCACCGCCTGCCATGTCGGAATCCGGGCAGCACGCCCGACAGATAAAATAACAAGCAAAACAATCAGCCCCAGCGGTGCAATCCATCCTGAAAGAACAACTGCACCAAGAACAACTGAAAAAATACCCGACCAAATCAAAGCCCAACTTAAAATCAATCGCTTGCCAAAAGCATCTGCCAGAGTCCCCGCGGGTAAGGCCACAAAAGTTGCCGGCAAAGCTGTCGCTACACCGACCATCGAAATCCAAAAAGGCGATGAGGTCAAATCTGTCATGAGCCAGGCCGCAGCCAGGCCATCGATATGCATTGCTGCATTAGCAAAAAGTGATGCCAGCCACAAACCGCGGAAAAGCGGATTTTTTAATGGAGCTAAAAGTGAGTTAGCCAATCAGCCCCCTGTTTTAAACACCCACTTCCGAAAGAATAATCGATCCGGAAGCAACAACCCGATCACTCGGCAACACACTGGCCTCCACTTCAAAATGCCACAGTTTTTCCATCACCATTACCTGTCTGGCACAAAGACGAATCGACTCATCCGGCAAAGCCGAAGCAGGAAACTTCATACTGCGAATTGCAGACAGGAGAAAACGTTTCCCCTCACCCGAAGAAGCTCCCAGAATTCCGGCGAGCTGAGCCAGTGCTTCGCTTAATAAAACACCCGGAACAATGGGGTTCTCCGGAAAATGACCTCGAAAAATCGGATCATCCGATAAGAATTTTTTGAAAGCGAGAGCCATCTCGCCAGGCTTTATTTCCTTTACCTCATCAATAAAAACAAAGGGTTCTCGATGCGGCAGGCCGAGTTCAACAGGGTCCATTTGTGCGAGTATCCTGCCGGGCAAAAAGAAGAGCAAACTTTAAAAAAATTTTCTGGTAATGGCCCCTTCAGGGTCTGTTTTTTTCGCTCCGGCAGGGTCGTTTTGACAAAGAGCTATTTCAGGGAAATGACTGGTAACAACCGCAGAATGTTGCGAGCGTCACACTACGTGGTCGTTTTGTCAAAACGACCCTATCGGTGTTTCAGTTTTCGCCTCATCATTTTTTAATTTCACCCTTTATCTCCATACACACGAACTTCCCGGATGAAGCAAAAAAACAGACGATCTCCGTGCCTCTTTGTCGCCTGAGCACGTCAGTCTCATTCCGTGTATCAGAAACCTGTTACGGTAATGCTCTGTCACCTGTGCCATAAGCGTTTTTCCAGCGTCCGTCGGCTTTGGCTGCGCGGACTTGCCTAAGCCCAGGCTCCTGCATTCGACCTTCTTTTATCAGACGTTTTACGTGTTCAGTGTTGCGTTTGGACCAGTTGCTCTTTGCTTTTCTCGGGGTAATTCGCTGGAGCCAGGTCTGCTCGTCGAGTGATTTTTTAATGCCGTCGATCCATCCCCAGCACAGGACTTCGATTACTATCTGCTCCCAGGTCACACTGGGAATTCCGGTGGCTTTTTTATATATTTTTATCCAAAGCTCGGTTTCGCTGGCATGGTTTGTCTCCAGCCATTGCCGGAGTTCTTTCGGTGATGCGAAGGGTAACGTTTTCTCCGGGGATGCTTCTGGCACGGGTTTCAGGAAGGCTCCTGTTTTTAGTCTTTGTCGCTGTGGTCGATTCCTGCTGTGTCGGGTTCGTCGAGGCTGCTGCTGTGAGTGCGGCTTGCTTCCTGGGCACTGTATTGGGCGTAGGCACTGCGCAGGGCGAGGTAGCGGTCAATGGAGTTTGCCTCGGCTGCATCGTATTGTTCAAATTTTTCCGGCAGGACAGTTAGCGTATCAACAGCGGAGACCGGGATAGTCCAGGCCCAGCTTCCCCAGAAAAATCCGATCCAGGTGACGGGGTTGAGGGCAATATCGCCGCCGAAGCCGACAGTATCGCGAACGCTACTCGGTCCAACAAGTGGGAGAACGATGTAGATGCCGTGACCGATACCCCATTTTTTCAGGGTTTGAGTGGTGTCGGTGTTGGGGACATCGGCGAGGGCGGGGATTTTGTCGGAGGGGCGCATGATGCCTGCTATGCCGATGGTGGAGTTTACCAGAAACTTGCCGGTTTCCTGTCCGGCTTCGGTGAATTCACCCTGCAGGGTGTGGTTTACCAGACGGACGGGGTATTCGATATTTTCAAAGATATTGTAGAGACCTTTGCGAATGGGGCGTGGGACGATGGTTTCGTAGGTTTTTGAGATCGGGCCCAGGAGATAGCGGTAGAGCTGGTGGTTTACCCAAAAGGTTCCTCGGTTCAAAAATTCCAGTGGATCAGCGATGGTAGCGGAGTCGTAGTTGCCGAAGTCATCTTCGTCGGCGTATTCTTCTTTGCCGTCGCCCTGGGAAGTGCCGACCAGGGCGGCGTCGGCTTGTCTTTTCTGCGAAGATGCGGTGCTACAGGAGGAGAGGACGGGCAGGAGAAGCCCGGCGATAACTATGGGGAAGAGGTGCTGTAGTTTCATTGTTTGTTGCGGGGGTTGTTATTTAGTGGCACGAGTGAGTGCGGCGATTATGCCGTCGGCCCCGTTCTTTTTGAACTCGGAGTTAAATTGCGTGCGATAGTTTGCGACAAGGCTGACTCCTTCGATGACGATGTCGCTGATTTTCCAGTCGCTGGTTTTTTCCATTCGGTAAACTACGTTGTAGCGGCTGCCTTTGTAGAGGAGATCGGTGGGAATTTCAAGACGGTTGCGGGCGAGTGGTTTAGCTTTTTTGTAGTTGATAACGGGTTTTGCTCCGGGCTCAAATTTGTTGCTGTAGGTGTCGATGATGAGGGTGGTGAAGAGATCGATGGTTTTTGATTTTTGCTCCTGGGTGAACTGTCTCCAGCTTACTCCGACGGCGCGGCGGGTCATGGCTTCAAAATTGATGTAACGAGGCAGGACGGGGCGAAGTTTTTTTGCCAGACTTTGGCTGTTTGTTTGGCTGCTTGCGATGGTTACGACTTCATCGACGGCATTGCGGAGGCGTTGTTCGGCGGAGTCCGCGTGGAGGGGTTTCGCAACAATAAAAATAAAGGCGAAGCTTAGGATAAACAGTGAAAGTGAGCGTTTCATGGAGCGGTGTTGTTTTCGTCGGAAGATACTTCCTGGCTACTTTCTACATTACCAAATGTTATTTTACTAATTAAAGATTCAAGGTCGACGGCAGATTCTGTCATGAAAATTTGTTCTTTTGCTGCCAGCAAGGTCTCGTCGGCACCTGGTGAGAGAGAGACATATTTGTCGCCGATGAGGCCTGATGTTTTAATTGAAGCAATAGAGTCGGTGGGTAGCTGGATGTCGGATTCTACACGCAGGGTGGCAATGGCACTGTAGTCGGAGGCTTCGATGCGGACGGATTCTACACGACCGACGGTGACTCCGGCGAGCTGGACGTTGCTACCCGCTCGCAGACCTCCGACATTGGCAAAACGAGCTTCGATGAGATAAGTGTCGCGTCCGAGCAGGGAGCCGGCACCGAGCTTGATGGTCAGGTAGGCGGTTGCCGCTATCCCGAGAAGCATGAAAATGCCTGTCAACAGCTCGAAGGTGGATTTTTTCATGTTTGATTAAGGTTTTTTGGTGATTGTCTGATGGAACTGATAGCTTCGCGCAGAGCCTGAGCGTTGTCACGAAAACTACCCACGATGGGATGTGGGGAAGAAGAAAATTCATCCGGAGTGCCTTCAAAACATATCTCGCCTTTTTCGAGCAGTGCTACGCGGTCGCTGGCGATGGTGGCTTCGAGCACGTCGTGAGTGACGATGAGGGCGGTGAAGTTAAACTGTCGCTGATACTGAGCGATCATGGTAAAGACAGCGTTGCAGCGGAGGGGATCGAGGCCAGCGGTGGGTTCGTCGAAGAAGACGAGTTCGGGTTGGGTGACGATGGCGCGTGCCAGGGCGACGCGCTTTTGCATGCCGCCGGAGAGCTGGCTGGGGTAATGGTGGGCAGAGTCTTTGATTTCAAGTTGGTCGAGAGCCTGCAGGCTTTTGGTCCTGATTTCTGCGTCGGAGAAATCGCTGGTTTGCTCCAGCGGCAGGGCAACATTTTCCAGGGCGGTGAGAGAGTCAAAGAGAGCGTTGCTTTGAAAAAGAAAACTGCAGCGCTTGCGGAAGTCATTTCGGATGGCAGCTTTTTCGAAATTGAGAAGACGATTATCGAAGTAAATTTTTCCGGAGTCGGGCTGGACGATGTGGGCCAGGCATTTCAGGAAGACGGATTTTCCTGCACCGCTTGGTCCCAGGACGCTGAGGATGCCACCACGCGGAACATTCAGGCTAAGCCCCTTGAGAACTTCATATTCTCCAAAGTTTTTTCTGAGGTCAGAAACCTCCAGAATATTTTGTGGGTTGCTTTCAGACATGCTCAGGCAAGAAGAGAGGTGATGACGTAATCTGCAATTAGAACCATAATGGAGGAATACACAACTGCCCGTGTCGTGGAGGTACTCACGGCGCGTGCTCCGGTCATGTTGCGGTTGCGATGTGCATTAAATCCCTGATACGCACAGATGCTGATAGTTAAGAAACCGAAAATGGTGGCTTTGATAAAACACTCCCGCACGTCTGCCATACGGACGGCACTTGCGACAGCGGACCAGTAAATGTTGGATTCGACTCCAAGGAGTAACGAACCCGAGAGGCTGCCACCCCACAGACCGGCTGCAACAAAAAGTGCGGTTTGAAACGGATACACGATCACTGCACTGAGGATGCGGGGTGCCACCAAGTAAGTGTGACTGCTGATCCCCATTGTTTCCAGGGCAGCGATTTGTTCGCTGTTTCGCTGGATTCCCAGCTCTGCAGCGAGAGCCGATCCGGCCTGTCCGACCAGCATGAGAGCAGCGAGCACAGGTCCCATTTCACGAATGAGACTCAGGGAAACAAGTGTCCCCAGAAGTCCGCTTGATCCGAAGCGATTGAGAACATAGTAGCCCTGGAATCCGAGCACCAGACCGGTAAAAGTGCCGACGATTAAAATGACGGGAAGGCAAAGGGCCCCTTGCTCGTAAACAGACCGAATGATACGACGGAGCAGGCGTTTCGAAGAGCCCAGACCACACAAAGCTGCAGCGGTAAACAGAGCAAAATCGCCCAGACCGGAAATCGTTTGCAGGGTTCTTTTGCCCGTGGTGCGTAACATCGCTCGCCACTTTACAAAAAGAAGGTGCGGACGCAATGAATCGATGATCTTTTCGCAGAATATTTAATTAGTAGAGTCGCCAAAGTGAATGATACAAAATTCTGACTCTTTAACTACTGCTTCAGCGTCCATTGGAAAAGACAGGCTGGTTTTTTTTCTGAATTTACTATTAGGATGAAAACATGAAACAAATTCTCAAAAGCAGCCTTCTCTCCGGCCTGGCACTGAGTCTCCTCCTCGGATTTTCCGCCTGCTCGACCGTGCAGGAGACCGGACGTAATCGCATGCTCTTCACTTCGCCCGACGGAGAAGCGCAGCAAGGTGCAGTGGCCTTTCAGGAAATCAAAAAATCAGAAAAAATTTCCTCAAATTCGGCAGCAAAAGCACAGGTTCAGCGAGTGGGAAAACGTATCGCTTCCGTCGTCAATGTCCCCAACGCCAAGTGGGAGTTTGTCGTCTTTGAAGACAAAACGCCAAATGCTTTTGCTCTTCCCGGCGGCAAGGTCGGAGTGAATACCGGCATCCTGCCCATCACCCAGAATGATACCGGCCTGGCCGTCGTCCTGGGGCACGAAGTCGCCCACGTCACCGCACGTCATGGGGGCGAACGTGCCTCACAAAACACCCTGCTTTCCATTGGCGGCAACGTAGTTGATCTCGGGCTGAGTATATTCGGAGGCAGTATAGGCGCAGTGACCCGCAGCATCGCCATGGGTGCCTACGGCATCGGAGCACAATATGGCATCATGCTCCCTTTTTCCCGAACCCATGAATACGAAGCAGACAAAATAGGTCTTCTCTACACCGCACGAGCAGGTTACGACCCACGCGAAGCCATCGCCTTTTGGCAGCGAATGGAAAAGGCCAGTAAGGGAAATAAAATACCCGAATTTTTAACAACTCATCCCATGGATAAAAATCGTATCAAAGCACTGCAGAAAGCCATGCCTGCCGCCATGGAGGAATACCGAAAAGCTCGGTAAAAAATCCCTCCGCCCGGTCTCCCGAGCGAGGGGAACCCTTTACAGAGGTAAAAACCACTTTACCGTCGCTACCCTCCTGATTTTTTCACTATTCCAGCGATAATCACTCAGGCATCCTTCTTTGACCACGCTGTAGCCCAAGGGGTGGCTCGACAAAAAACAAGGTCCCGGCGACAGCATATATGTCCATGTTTTATGGCAGGTTTAAACATTTCGATTCCCTGGCGATCAAGGTCAGACTGCCTCCTGTTTATTCTCACCAACCAAAGACTAAAACTATGAAATCATCATTCCCCGCCACCGGACTAACGATTCTTTTTTACCTTTTTGCAATTTCCGCAAATACACAAGCCAGCACCCTGTATTGGTTTGGGGCAGACTCAACCCAGGGTGGAGATGGCAGTTGGACCTCATCAGCGGGCAACTGGTCCACCACTGCACCAGGAAAAGCAACCCCAGGCTCTCCTCCTTCACTTTCGGATACGGCTGTGTTTGCCGGCTCCGAAGGGTCCAATATAGTGAGCCTCGGAACCTCGAGTCAGGGAGCCGGCACGGTCCAGGTCGATACTTCGGGTTACGTTTTTGAATTTA
>JBKEBM010000129.1:0-3244 GCA_047973165.1 Chthoniobacterales bacterium | reverse complement strand
TCGTTAAATCGTATTAAAGGACTTCAGCACTCCGACAAGGAAAAAGAGTTTTTCCGTTTTTCGATAGTGTAAAAAAGCATCTGTAAAAGCAAGCCGGCCTCGAAAGTTGAAAATTTCTGGTATTAGCCCCTTCAGAGTCTGTTCTGAATTTGAGTGGATTAAAACAAGACCCTTGAAAATTTTTTTGCTACGCTGCATAAAACCTCACTTTTTTTTCGCAGCTAAAAATTTTTCACCACACCACTTTTTTAAAATTTATGCCATCCACCGAAAATCCCGCTAACCCACTGCGCGAAGGACTCTCCAGTCGCCTCCTGGCCGAGCCCTGCTCCATCGTTATTTTTGGAGCTTCCGGCGATCTTACACATCGAAAACTCGTCCCCGCACTTTATAATCTCTCCGTTGACGGAAATCTGCCGCCATCAGTCAGTGTCGTCGGATTTGCCCGACGCGACAAAGACGATGCACTTTTCCGAAAAGAACTCCACGAAGCCGCCAAAAAACACTCCCGCCAGGAAATCAACGAAGAACTCTGGGAAAACTTTGCCTCCAGCGTCTTCTACCACCGCAGTGCCTTCGACGATTACGATGGCTACGAAAGCCTGGCCCGCCGCCTGGAAACACTCGACCAGGAACGCGGCACCCGCGGCAACCGCCTCTTCTACCTCGCAGCCGCACCCGACCAGTTTGAGATTATTTTAAAAAATCTCAGCAAAAGCGGCCTCAACAAAACCACCAATGGAAGCTGGGCCCGCGTCATCGTCGAAAAACCCTTCGGCGTCGATCTCCCCACCGCACAAAACCTGAACTCCCTCGTCCAGGAAGCCTTTCCCGAACGCGACACCTACCGCATCGACCACTACCTCGGCAAAGAAACCGCTCAAAACATCATGGTCCTGCGCTTCGCAAACGCACTCTTCGAGACCATGTGGAACGCCAAACACATCGACCACGTCCAAATCACCGCCAGCGAACCCCTCGGTGTCGAAGGCCGCGCCGGCTACTACGACAAATCCGGTGCCCTGCGCGACATGGTCCAAAACCACCTTCTCCAGCTCCTCTGCCTCACCGCCATGGAGCCACCCAGCGACCTCACCGCCGACAGCATCCGCGACGAAAAAGTAAAAGTCCTCCGCTCCATCCGCCCACTCCGGGGCCAGGAAGCCCGCACCCACGCCATCCGCGCCCAATACGGTGCCGGAGCCATCTACGGATCTCGCGTCCCCGCCTACCGCGACGAAGAAAACATCCCCCCCGAATCCCTCACCGAAACCTACGTCGCCCTCCAGGTAAACATCGACAACTGGCGCTGGGCCGGCGTCCCCTTTTTCATTCGTGTTGGAAAAAGACTCCCCAAACCAGGCACCGAAATCGCCATTCAGTTCAAAAGCGTCCCACCCGTCCTCTTCAAAAACACCGGCGAAGTCCTCGACGACAATGTCCTCGTCATCCGCATCCAGCCCGACGAAGGCATCTCCTTCCGCATGTGTGCGAAAAAACCCGGCTCCAGCGTCCGCATCGAACCCGTAAAAATGGACTTCCACTACGGCACCTCCTTCGGAAAAGCCTCCCCCGAAGCTTACGAACGCCTCCTGCTCGACGCCATGAGCGGCGACGCCACCCTCTTTGCCCGCCGCGACGAAGTCGAAGAAGCCTGGAAATTCGTAGACTCCATCCGCGCCGCCTGGGAAGACGACTCGGAGGACCTCGCTTTCTACTCCGCCGGAACCTGGGGCCCCACCGAATCCGATAATCTGTTAAAACGCCACGGCGCAACCTGGAGGAGACTATGAGCGCACAACTCAGCGACTACATCAACCCCGGCCTCCCCGTCCAGCTCGACGCCATCGAAAAATCCCTCGGCCAGCTCTGGGAACAAACCGACGATACAAAAACCCGTGCCTCCCTCATCAACCTCGTCATCTACACCGAAGACTTCAACTCCGCCGAAGAAAATACCCGACTCATCGCCCAACTCGCCGAAGAACACGCCTGCCGCGCCATACTCGTAGTCGCAAATCCATCTGCATCAACATCTTCCGCAAATGCATGGATCAGTGCGCACTGCCGAAAAATCGGTAAAAACCAACGCCAAATCTGCTCCGAACAAATCACTTTCCAGCTCGACGGCGACATCAGCGAAGCCCTTCCCAACATCGTTTTCAGCCATCTCGACACCGATTTACCTCTATATTTCTGGTGGCAGGGAAATTTTCACCAAACCCTCAGCATCAAATTCTGGTCCTGGGTCGATCGCCTCATCTTCGACAGCCGCGACTGGAAAAAATTCTCCGAGCAAATAAAACTCGCCCGACACTTTTGCCAGACCTCCCCCACCAGCAACTCCCACCGCACCATCCTCTGCGACCTCAACTGGGCACGCCTCCTCCCAACCCGCTTCGCTCTCGCCACTTTTTTTGACAACAGCTTCGCCCTCTCCCAGCTCAGCAAACTAAAAAACCTCCGCATCCACCACGGCCCCGGCTGCCGCAGCACGGCTATCCTGCTCCTCGGCTGGCTCGCCAAACAACTAAACTGGCAACTCACCGACCTGCTGCAAAAACCCTACTTCATCACAACAGACAAAAAAGAACTCTCCTTCGAATTCATCGAAGTCGCCGAAAAAGGCATCCGAAACATCTCCTTCCAGTCCGACGAAGCGCAATTTGCCTTCACCTACGACCCCGAAGGACACTCCTTTCACGTAACAGCCGAAGGCACAACCTGCAGCTCCTTTGAGCAAATCCTCCCCCTCGGGCGAAACAACACCCTCGACATACTGCTAAACGAACTCAACCGAGGCGGAAACCACCCCCTCTACATCGAAACACTCGAAACCATCGAGCCGCTTTTCTGATACAATCAGAACCGCATCATACGATTTGTAATATCCCGGTAGGGTCGTTTTGATAAAGAGCCATTTCGAGGAAATGGCTGGTAACGACTGCGGCGCATGAGCAACGCCTCATCCCACGGCTTCCCCCCCCGGTAGGGTCGTTTTGACAAAACGACTGCGGCGTGTGAGCAACGTCTCACGTGACGGTCACTACCAGTCATTTTTTCAAAATAACTCCTCATCGAAGTGACCCTACCAGGTTTATTTCGCATCTTCTGATACTTGTCTTGTTCTAAAAACCCTGCTTTGTTCCACGTGGAACATTTCTTAAATGGCAGACTTCATTTACCCTAAACACTACGACGTTTTGGTCATCGGAGCCGGACATGCCGGTATCGAAGCTGCACA
>JBKEBM010000119.1:0-40975 GCA_047973165.1 Chthoniobacterales bacterium | reverse complement strand
CCGGCGATGTGCGCCATATCGACGAAGAGAAAAGCACCCACGGAATCCGCAATCTCGCGCATCTTTGCAAAATCAATCGTGCGCGAATAGGCCGAGGCACCGGCGGTGATCATCTGCGGTTTGCTCTCGGTCGCCATCCGGGCAAGGTCGTCGTAATCAATTTCTTCGCTCTCGCGATTTACGCCGTAGTGTGTGACCTCATAGAGCTTGCCGGAAAAATTTGCCCGATGCCCGTGCGTGAGGTGTCCGCCGTGGGCGAGGTCCATGGTCAGAATCCGGTCGCCCGGTTTCAGAACGCTGAAATAAACCGCCATATTTGCCTGGCTGCCGCTGTGGGGCTGGACGTTGGCGTGCTCGGCTCCGAAGAGTTTTTGCACACGGTCCAGGGCGAGGCTTTCGACGCTGTCCACATGCTCGCAGCCGCCATACCAGCGCTTGCCGGGATAGCCCTCGGCATACTTATTGGTCAGGCAGGAGCCCTGGGCCTGCATGACGGCTTTGGAGGTGTAGTTTTCTGAGGCGATCAGCTCGATGTGCTCGGCCTGGCGAACTTCCTCTGCGCGGATGGCTGCTGTGATTTCGGGATCGAAGTCGGCGAGATTTTCCAGAAAGGATTGAGATGTGGTGTTGGAATCAGACATAAAATTATTTGGGTGTTGTATCAGATTTTTTTAGAAAAGCTGTGATGGCGTCGTGGATTTTGTCACGGCAAATTTCGTATTCGACCGGTCCCTGGCCGATGGGGTCCGAGACATCCAGGTCCCCGTCCAGAAAACTGCGCAGCAAAAAAAGTTTGGGTGCACTTTCAGGAAAAAATTGCTCCATCATAAAAAGATGATCGCGGGTCATACAGAGTATATGCGTAGCTTCCGCAACCAATTCGGGCGATACGGGCTGGCTGCGGTGATTCATTAAATCAATACCGATTTCCCGCATGGCCAGGACGGCTCCTGAGCTTGGCTGCTGACCGGTGCCCGCGCTGATGCCTGCTGACCGGGCCGTTATATGCGGACGGTTCTCAATCTCCGCCCGCAGGAGGCCCTCGGCCATCGGACTGCGGCAGGTGTTGCCCGTGCAAACGAAGAGAACATTTATGGGTGTCTGAGACGGCATAAGCGAAAGGGTAAATTAGGTCGATCCTGGCAGAAGTCAAACCAAGCCCTGCTTTGATTTCAATTTGTCGTAAAATCTCGAAATTTTTTTCAGTGGATGTTATTAGCAGAGCACTATGGGAAAAAAGAACTCTCGTGTCTCGACTGAATCGAACGAAGCTCTGACCGTCTCTCCGTTTGCCGGTCTGAACCTGGGAGATTTGCCACCCGGTCCGGCGGAGCCTGTCTCTGTCGATTTGCCGGATGATAAAAATTCCGGTCCGGCTCGACTCGGGCGGCTTGTTTTACGTCGAGAGAAATCCGGGCGAGGCGGAAAGGTGGTTACGGTAATCGATGAATTTCCGGAAATTTTTTCTGAGAAGGAACTGATGGGTTTTTTAAAGCATGCACGCCGAAGTTGCGGCTGCGGTGGCACGATGAAAGGACGCTCGCTTGAATTGCAGGGTGAGCAAATCGAGGCGGCCCGGAACTTTTTTACCAAAGAAGGTTTTCGTGTCGTCGGGAGTTGACGAGGATTTTAAGGGCGCACCCGGACACCTGCTTTTCGGCAGAGAGAGCGGACGAAATTTTGGACAAATCTGTGCTCCCGACTAACTTAAATAATTACCCAGTGATAGGTTGAAGAGTAAAAGCCGAGTGTGGCTGCTTGTTTTTCAAGGATTTTGCGACGACGGGATTTGCTTTGGGCAGCCATTTTTTTATCATGCCATAAACGGTTCGAGCCAGTTTGTGTGCGGTGGCGGTAGCTTTCCTGACTCTGAGCTAATACAAAGAGACATATCCTCCCGGTAGTCGCCTTGCAGGGCTTCTGTAATATCGCTCTGGCTGCTGCGGCAACGTTTATCTCGCCGGGAGAGAACCTTTTGCATCAGGTGGAGTTGCTTGGCGGCATCGCCCACCAACTCGCTGCGGTGTCGCATCAAAAATCTCAAGGGCACGATCTCCCGAGCGGGGGCACAGCATGGTCTGTCGTAATGAACCACACCGTGTCACCAAAGTTCCACTCGCGTGAGCTGCGGTCATGCTGAAAATGAGGTTTCCGGGTGTGCCTTAAAAAGGAGTTACCGGGAAGTGCCCTTCTTTATTTTTGACTGCAGATTTACACAGATTGATTTTTCTTAGCACCTTCGCATGGAAGAATCTTTTAAACTTTACCTACGACAAGACGGCAGATTTACTCTCTTTATATGAGTAGCAGGAACAACATCACGACTAATTCCAACCATTCCCCTACCCACAGTAGCACGGCGAGTTGGAAATCTACACCGCATGGGGAGGCCCAACGGTAAAGAAAAACCAAGGGACAGGTCTCCTGTTTTTTTGCGAAGCCAAATCATCGGAACTTCCGCCGTAGTAATTATTTACGATATGTCGAAATCCCTTGGGCACGGCCTGGAAATCACCTCCACACGCCTACTCTCCAAAACCGGAGAAAAACAGGATTACACCTACTCAGAGAAGCCGTAGTGAAAAATTCTCAAACAAATCGTCCCCTTCGAGGTCTCGTTCTTGCCGGAGGAAAAAGTCGCCGTATGGGCAAAGACAAATCGCTGATGCGCTACGGCAGCGAACCTCAGTGGCTCCGCACAGCCCGTCTGCTCGAAAATCCCTGTCAGGATATCCACATCTCCATTCGTGCGGATCAGGATGCGGCCACATTTTCCGCAGACCAAAACTCTCCGTTTCCTTTTCTGCCGGATGCGCTGATCGACGCCGGTCCGCTGGCTGGTTTGCTAACTGCATTTCGACATGATGCTCAGGCTGCCTGGCTTGTCGTCGCCTGCGACCTGCCATTACTAAATAAAAAAACCCTCGATTTTCTTCTCCGACATCGCAATACGGAATCTTTGGCTACCGCATTTCTAAGTGCCAATGACGGACTGCCCGAGCCGTTGTGTGCCATTTATGAGCCCGCTATTCTCCCGTATTTGGAAAATGCTTATACGAAAAAAATCTTTTGTCCGCGCAAAGTCCTGATTCAGGAATCCTCCTCCGTCACGCTCCTTAAACTCCCGGATCCGCTCAGTTTGGAAAATGCAAATACACCGGAAGATTTTGATCGATTATCCGCTCTCGTTACGGAAGGTGCTGTATTATGAAAACGATTACGGTTTTGTATTTCGCTGTTCTGCGCGAGCAAAGCGGCGCCCCGCAGGAGGAGATTCATACTCGAGCCGCCACGGTCGGCGACCTGTATCATGAATTACGCACACAGCACCATTTTACACTCGAATCCGCTAACCTCCGCATCGCCTGCAATGAAGACTTTGTCCCGCTCGACCACGTCTTTACCTCGGGAGACACCCTTGCTTTGATGCCACCAATGTCGGGAGGCTAAGATATTATTATGAGATTTTCACTGAGTGCCACACCCATCGACATCACTTCGATTCGCCCAACTCTTCAGCGTCCCGATGCAGGAGGTTTTTGCTCTTTCGAAGGCTGGGTGCGAAATCACTCCCACGGCAAAGACGTCCTTCGTCTGGAGTATGAGGCCTACACCGCTCTGGCCGTAAAAGAAGGCGAAAAAATCCTCACCGAACTTTGCGAAAAATATCCCGTGCTCGACATAAAAGCCATTCACCGAACAGGCAGTCTCGAACCCGGAGAACTTGCCGTCTGGATCGGCGTATGCTCCCGACACCGCAAAGCAGCCTTCGAAGTCTGCGAACTTGCAATTGGCGAAATCAAAAAGCGCGTGCCGATCTGGAAACGCGAATTTTATTCCGAAAAAGAATCTGTCTGGGTGGATAATACGTGCTGCGCCCATCCATGAAGTCCCCCTTGCTCTCAGCCAATCCGGAGTCACACAAATCTCCCCAACCACAGCAGCCTGTCTCCGACCTGCGGGGACGCCATTTGCGAGACCTTCGCTTGTCGGTGACCGATCATTGCAACCTGCGATGCTCCTATTGCCTGCCGCAGGAAATTTTTGGTGAAAATTTTCCCTTCACGCACAAAAACGAGCTTCTCAGCCTGAAAGAAATGACCCGCCTTGCCGGAATTTTTGTCTCACTCGGTGTGCAAAAAATTCGTATCACCGGCGGCGAACCACTACTCCGCAAAGACGTTTCGGAACTCATTCAGCACCTGCGAAAAAAACACCCCGACACCGATCTGGCGCTAACCACGAATGGGATTTTTCTCGCAGCTCAGGCGCAAAGACTTTTTGATGCTGGCCTGTCCCGAATCAACGTCAGCTCCGATTCACTGGATTCTGAGATCGCACGGAAAATCGCCGGGCAACATTCCAATCCCGAAAAAGTCTGGCAAGGCATTGAAACTGCCAGACAGCTCGGCATGGAGGTAAAGGTAAATGCCGTCATCCAGCGCGGGATCAATGAAACACAAATTCTCCCGCTCGCACTCCGCTGCCGCGAGTTGGGAGCGAAGCTTCGCTTCATCGAATTTATGGATGTGGGAACCTGCAACCACTGGGATAAAAGCAAGGTAATCACAGGTGCTGAGGTGCAGACCCGTCTCGCCAAACATTTTGATTTTCTTCCCGAGCCACCCGCTTACTCCGGCGAAGTTGCCAGTCGCTTCCGCTACGCAGACGGCAAAGGAGAGATCGGATTCATCAACTCCATTTCCAAACCCTTTTGTGGTGAATGCACACGAATCCGAATTTCTGCCGAGGGAAAACTCTACACCTGTCTTTTTGCCGGCACGGGTTTCGACTTGAAATCCGCCATACGTCAGGAAAATTTTTCCGACAAAGATTTAGCCGATCTGGTAAAAAATATCTGGGGTCAACGAAACGACCGATACTCAGAAGAACGCTCAACCCAGACAAAAACCACCACTCCTTCAAAGACTGAAATGTGGCGACTGGGGGGCTGAACAGCACTACGCACTGTATTTTTACATCGCCTTTCGAAAAATACTTTGTGGAAACTCTGTCCATCGACTTTCACATTGAAGCCTGCCCGAGTTTCATGCAGGTTTCATACAGACTTATACCAAACCCAAAAAAGTAATGGGAGTATCCGCCGGATACGTGGAGTGAGACCAACGAAATCCGGCAGTAAAAAAGTCGGAAGATACGCCACTTATTTTTTGGGTTTGCTGCGAGTCTGACGGTATTTATAACCCCATCCTGGCACTCTGTAGTTCTGATTTTTCCTTTATATGACCAAAGACATCCTTATTAGTGGCTACGATAAACTCGAAGGTCTTCTCTCCAAACTTCCCGGGAAACTGCAAAAGCCCATTCTTCGGGAACTGGGTCCGATCAAAGAAATTTTTCTGGAATACAGGGCTCCGCGTATTGCCATCATTGGCCCGCGTCCGGCCTCACCTTCTCCCGAACAACTACTTCAGCGTTTATGTGCGGAAAATACCTCCCCAAACATGGATCCGGCGCGTATTCACTCCGAGGTTGTTGATAATGGCTGGCGAAAACTTCGTGCTCCGCATCTTGGAAGTATCGAATTTTTTGATCTTCGGGCTGCCGCGGATACGGATTTTGTTCAGCAGGCGCTTTGTCGTCACCAGCCCGATCTTGTTTTGCTTTGGGCAGATGCGATGCACGCTTCATCCGGTGACTGGTCCGGCATGCTTGCCGATCTGATTGATGCGAGCACTTCTGAAGAAGCTGCGCCTTTGCCTCCGCTCGTGGCTTTGTGTCACCCTGCCTCCGAAGAGCATGTTGAAAATACACGTGCCGCTCTTTCAAACTACGCAATGATGAAGGGCGTTACTCTGCGTGTTATACCAGATGATGCTGAGGGATTTCGTTTGGCCTCGGAGGCCATCTGTGACCTTTTGCCAAACCAGGCACGCCTGCAGTTCGCCCGGCTCAGCGGTTCGCCAGCAGGACGCGAGCGAGTTGCGCATACTTTGCTGAAAAGCTTTGCCGGTATCACAGGCATTATCGCGGTTCAGCCGATTCCTCTGGCAGACATGCCTGTTCTGACATCGCTGCAATCGCTGATGGTTCTCATGATCGCCGGCGCAAGCGGGCGTCGTATCAATGCCCGAACGGTTGGGGAATTTATCTCTGCGCTGGGGATCAATGTGGGTGCCGGACTTATCCTGCGAGAAGGGGCACGTAATATTGCAAAATTTGTTCCAATTGGCGGCAATGCGGTTTCCGGATTTATAGCAGGTGCCGGAACTTACGGTATCGGCAAGGCGGCTATTGCTTACTTTATTCACGCAGCTCCACAGGGAGAGGTCAGGCGTGTTTTTAAACAAAACCGAAAACTCAAGAACGGTGGCAATCCTCCACCCCTGCCCACATCTGGGGAAGAGTTGTAACAAAAAACGGTGAGGGGGGGATTCGAACCCCCGGTAGCCTTTTGGACTACGGCGCTTTAGCAAAGCGCTGCTTTCGACCACTCAGCCACCTCACCTCAGGGAGCGTCACCATAAGATGGTTTTTATCAATCGGTCAAATAAAGTTACTGTGAATTTTTTGGGGAAAAATTTGAAAGTAGTCCCGCTATTTGTTAACTGCTGATGTCTTATGAAAATTGACCAGGTAGCCGTTCAACTTTACACACTCCGGGATACATGTCAGACGGAGTCAGACTTAGCATCAACCATTACTCGTGTAAAACAAACAGGCTATCAGGCGGTTCAGCTCTCCGGTATCGGCAAAGATATTTCGCCGGAAACGGCAGCTAAAATTTGTGCAGAAAACGGAGTCACAGTCTGCGCAACTCATGAAGATGGAAACCTGATCCGTACGAATCCCCGGGAGGCGCTTGATCGCGTGTTGGCAGCGGGCTGCAAAATCACAGCCTATCCTTTTCCGGCGGGCGTGGACTTTTCAGATTCTGCTTCCGTGAAGGCCCTGGTTTCTGATCTCGAAGAAGCAGGAAGCCTGTTTGCCAAAAATGATTGCCAACTGCTCTATCATAACCACGCATATGAATTTATACGCCTGGGAGATGAGACCGTGATGGACTATATTTTTCGCTGCGTGGATCCGAAATATTTAGGCTTTGAGCTGGATACCTACTGGGTTCAGAATGGCGGCTGTGATCCCGTAAAATGGTGTAAAAAAGCGAAAAACCGTCTCCCTGTTATTCACTTAAAAGACTATGCGGTTTATCCTGACTCAGGACCGAGCTTTGCTGAGATCGGCTACGGCAACCTTGATTTCCCTGCAATTATCGCGGCGGCTGAGGCCTCGGGCTGCCAGTGGTTTGTCGTCGAGCAGGATACCTGCCCCGGAGACCCCTTCGACTCGATTAAGAAGAGCTTCGATTATATTTCAGCTAATCTTTGCGAGGGCTGATATCAATAAACTCAGGCAACAAAAAGGCCGGGAGATACTTCGGTTATTTTTTAGATTAGGTTACCTGGAAATATTCTGATTTCGGGCCAGCAAAAGCTGCAGTTCGATCCGTGCTTGTGAGGCTGGAAGCGTTTCATCGGGAAAAAGACACCCAGCTTCGAGTAGTGTGTGCCCACCACCCACACCACCATATTTGGGATGCAGTTTTCCAAAAGGAACCCGCGTTGCAATCATGATGGTGAGGCCTTTTTTTAAGGCATCTTCGATTGCGATTGCAGTCGACCCGCTGACGTTTCCTGCCCCCATTGCCTGGATCACAAGCCCCTGCGAACCCGCATCAATGCTGGCTCGGATGAGAGCGGCGTCACTGCCGGGAAAATCGTAAATAATATCAACCCGCGGCAGAGGAAGCTGCAGGGTCTCCAAAGCAAGCGGAGCAGGATTTTTTGGAGTATAATGGACATGGAGTTGCCCGTCGCTTATTTGCGCAAAGGCCGTTTTTTCGTTGTCCTGATTTGCAAATGCATCAAGTGCGGACGTATGGATTTTTTGTAAGCCCTGCACGGAATAAAATTTTCCGTTCATCGAAATGCATACGCCAAAATTTGCTGCGGCAGGCTCTGAGACGAAATGCAGCGCATGCGCCAGATTCACCGGACCATCGGGGTTCGCCTCGCTGGCCGTTCGCTGAGCTGCCGTGAAGCACACCGGCTTTTTTGCAGCAAGTGTCCGCATCAAAAAATAAGCACTCTCCTCCAGGGTGTCGGTGCCATGCGTGATGACGATACCGAGCACCTCCGGGTCCTGCAGGTGAGCATCCACAGTTTTAGCCAGAAGCAGCAGATGCTCCGCAAGGATTTTGGAACTGTCGATGACAAGCAATTCCTCGCAGACGACTTCGGCACGCTTTGCGTGGCTTTCCTCGTGATCTGCCAGCAGACTCTCCAAAGAAAGCCCGGGGCGCACACCCTGTTCCGTGTGGGTTGAGACGATGGTCCCGCCGAATCCGATAAGTATTATTTTTTCAGCCATACCTGTTATTAAGTTACGAACTGTCAGCCAATAAAACGCTGATGCAGCATTGTCGATTTGTTAGTGATTTTAAAAAATCTACGGGCCGGATGAATTGCTTTTGTTTGCAAGTGAGTGAGAAAGAACTACAGTCGGCGATTATGGCAAAAGCTCCCGCACTTGGCCGCGGACTTAGCGCTTTGATAGCTCCCAAAAAAAAGTCCACAGCTGCAAAACCCATTCCAAAAAAACAACAGGAAGCACCTGGCGAGTCCGTGCGCTCGGTTTCCATTGACCTCGTTACGCATTCCCCGCAGCAGCCGCGGACTGAGTTTCGCGAGGAGTATTTAAATGAACTCATGGAGTCCATTCGGGAGCAGGGAATTATTCAGCCTCTCATCGTTCGTAAAGTCGGTCAAAAATTTGAACTTATCGCCGGCGAACGACGCTGGCGGGCCTCGCAAAAACTGGGTCTCAAAGAAGTTCCCGTTATCGAACGCGAAGCCTCCGACCAGGATGTTCTCGAACTTGCCCTCATCGAAAATTTACAACGCGAAGACCTGAATCCCATCGAGGAAGCAAAGGCCTACCTGCGGCTGGGAAACGAGTTTTCCATGACTCAGGAGCAAATTTCCAAAAAAGTTGGCAAGAGCCGCGCAGCCGTTGCCAATGCTTTACGGCTCCTGGACCTGGACTCCGAGGTGCAGGCTTATTTGCGAAAAGAGCAGATCAGCGTCGGCCACGCAAAAGTCCTCCTCGGGGTTAAAGTGCATGCCGAGCAGCGCTATCTTGCCGAGCAGATCATTCGCCAGGCAGCTTCCGTCCGCACGGCTGAAAAAATGGTTAGCACCCATCTCGCAAGAGGAAATTCCAGCGGAGAAAAATCCAAAAATCGCTCCGGCGAAACCGGCTCATCCGGGTCTCGCCAGTCCCCGGCAATTCAGCGCATCGAAAACAAACTACAGCAAAAACTCTCCACCCGCGTCAGCATAAAGCACGGCGAAAAAACAGGTAGCATCGCTATCGAATACTACGGCAGCGACGACCTCGACCGTTTGCTAAAAGAACTCGGTGTCGATCCGGATTAAGGACACACTCGGAGACCTGCTTTGCGGGTGTAATCTTATGGTGTTCGATGCCGTTGGGCGAGGGCTTTTCGGATTTCGGCGTGGCGTTGTTTGGTGATGGGATAGCGGGTAGTGAGCCAGATACCCAGGATAAGCGCGATAGCCGGTAACGGGCCGATAGCAATACGAATGGCAAAGAGAGCACTCTCGGGTTGTTCTGGAGGGATTTCTCCGGCTTTGCTGCTGACGTATCCGGCACTTTGGAGGACAATACCGACCAGGAAAGTGCCGAGAGCAAGTGCTCCTTTTTGCAAAAAAACAAGAAGGCCGTAAAAGATACCCTCACGACGCTGACCGGTCTCGAGTTCGTCGAGTTCAATGACATCGGGGAGCATGGCAAAAGGGATCAAATAACAAACGGAAACTCCGAATCCGGCCAGAAAAGCAAGCCAGTAAATACCTGTGGTGCCGGTAGCGGGAAGTAAAAACAGGGCCGCCTGGGCGACGATCCAGACTGCCATGCCCAGGTAATAAACCGCGTGCTTTCCAAGGCGAACAGCCAGCCAGCCCCACACAGGGATGAGCAGGAGGCCGGTGCCCTGGACAGTGAGGGCGAGTTTATTAAAATCTTCATAGGGGAGATGAAGCCAGTTTGTGACGTAGTAAGGTAAAATCGTGGCGGTGAACTGCAGTGCCAGCCAGGAGAATAAAAAAATGCCGCAGACCTGCCGGAAAGGACGGATTTTAAGGGCGGTCAGAAAGTCACTCCAGGGAGTTTTGGAGGGCTTGAAATTGGCGGACTGATCGCTGCGTTTAGCTGCTTTCCAGATACCAGCCAGGCAGACGGGCATTGTAATAAGAATGATGAAGGAAATGGAAACTCCCAGCCCAAGGAATTGGATGCTTTGATTTTTTTCGGCGAGAATTTTGAAAACAATAAGGGCGAGGATGAGACCACCGACACTGCCACCAAGCTCGGCGAATTGTCGAAAACTCGCTATGCGGGTTCGTTCGTCATAGTCTTTGGAAAGTTCGGCTGTGAGGGACTGGTGAGGCAGGGTCAGAGCGGTATAGATGGCACTGAAGACAATGGCGACAAGGATGTAGTAAACGAAAAGAAGCCCATTGCTGTAATCGCCCTGGAAGGGCGGGACCCACCACTGGAGGATGAAGAGAATGGCGAAAGGCAGCGTGGCTGCGGCGATCCAGGGAAGTCGGCGTCCGATGGGCGTTTTGGTTCGGTCCGAGAAGCTTCCGATGAGCGGATCGTTGATGGCATCCCAGATTTTTGCGATGAAGAGGACAGAGCCTGCCATCGCGGGGGGGAGGCCGGCTACATTTGTCAGGAAGATCATGAGAAAAAAAATCATGGTGCTTCCTGCCATCGCAGGGCCGAAGGCACCAAGAGCGTAGGCGGTTTTTACGCGACCGGGGACGGGGGGAGGTGCGGCTTTACTCATAGAGTTATCAATTAGCGGGCAGTCCTCGTTATCTGCGGAGGCTGTGTCTCCCGGCATACAAATAAAAAAGACATGTTAATACCTTGGGCAATCTTCATTTGCTTAAAAAAATAATGATGCGCACGGGAGTTATCGGACACGGGGATTCACCTGCTTTTTGTTAATACCCTGGTATTACTGATGCAAGCAGTAAGAGGGAAGTGATGGCCTCTGCAAGGGCAGCCCATGAGTTCCTGCCCCTTTGCGTAAGAAATTTATTTTTCGTCTGCCATTTTTAGCTGGCAGCGCAGGAGATCGTGGAGGGTAAAGATGGCGGCGGCCTGGCGATCTTTTCCCTGAACCAGGGTTACAACGTGGAGGGGGGCTTCGATAAAGGCTGTCTCCGCATCCAAAAGAGTCGCATCCATCGGAAGAGCTGCCGCGACGTGAGGTTGGGGCCAGGTTTCTGTTTCGAGAAAACTTTTCAGTTCCCTGCGACTGAGGATTCCGACGAGTGAATCTTTTTTGCTGACCACCGGGTAGGCTTCGTAGGGAGTTGACTTCAGGACTTGTGCGACATTTTTTATATCCTGCTCGATGACGACTTTCGGATTGAATCTTGCATAGGAGGCTACGCGGCGCATTTGCCAGTCAGCAAAAGTCCGGACGGGGAGAAAGGAGTCGATCGGTGCACCGTCGTCGAGCAGAAGTTGATTGTAAAAATTATGTGAGCAAAGAGCCCGGCTTACGCCCTGGCTCACGAGAGTCGCGAGCATGAGCGGCGGCACGAGTGCAAAGTCGTGTGTCATTTCAAAGACGATCAGAATGGATGTCACCGGTGCACGCACGGCAGCACCCAGGCAGGCACACATGCCGGCAACAGCAAGCACTTGTAATTCATTTTCATGAAGGTCGATGTAAAAGTCGATGCTTTGTGCAAAAAGGCTGCCGAGCATTGCTCCGAGAAACAACATCGGTGCAAAAATTCCACCGCAGCCTCCCCAGGCGTAGCTGGCAGTTGTGGCAATCCATTTTCCAACTAATAAGACGGCGATCACGCTGATGGTCAGGCCTCCGGCCAGGACAGTATTCAGGTCGTGGTATCCGAGTCCCTGGATGCCCGTGCGTTCTGTGGAGAAAAAAACGGTGCAGAGAACAACCCAGGTAATCATCGCTCCGACGGTCGGGCGCAGCCAGATCGGGATCCGGGAAGTGCTGTTGACGCGTTTTCGCCAGCCGAGAGTCGCTTTTTGAAATGCAACTCCGATGAGTGCTGCCAGCGCACCCACGGGCAGGACAAGGATGTAAACTCTCCAGAAAAAAGATTCGGTGGCCGGAATGTGAAAAGTAGTCTCAGGTCCCGCGAGGAGGTAGAGAGCCATTATAGATACGACGGATGCCAGGAGCATACGGCCAATAAAGCGACTGTTGAGGTCTTCGAGGACTTCTTCGAGAACGAAAGCGACAGCTGCCATCGGAGTATTAAAAGCCGCAGCGAGTCCGGCTGCTGCGCCACTGGCTGTTATGGCTCTCATTTCTTTTCCGATAAATCCGAGTCGCCGCCCGAGGGCGGAAGCTGCACCCGCTGCAAGCTGCACTGTCGGACCCTCCCGGCCCAGGCTCATTCCGCCACCGACGGATATTGCTCCGGCTATGAATTTTGTGACAACGGTTCTTGCCGGGATGCGTCCCATGTCTCGCCAGTAGCTGAGCTTGACCTGCGGGATTCCGCTGCCTGCTGCCTCGGGGGCAATGAATGCAAGCAGGACGCCGGTGATAAGTCCGACCAAAAGCAGAATGCCTCCCGAGTAAAGAATGACCTCAAGGGCTGAGAAAGTGAAAACGGGCTCCCATATTGTAAGCGCGATGAAGTCGATGGATTTTGTAAAAGCAACGGCCAGGAGAGACCCCAGGATACCGGCAAGAACGGTGATAGAGATCAACCTGACCTGTGGCTTTTGATGCTGGAGCCATTTCATTTAAAAAAGAGAGCTTACATCATTTTTTGAGTTGCGACCAGAAATTACGTGAATGCTGACAGGTCCGTGACTTTTTGATAACAAAGATGAACCACTGGTGACTCTGAGCTTGCACCTGCTTTTGAAGAAATCTTACACTCCGCAGGAGCAGTCAGACTATAATCGTAAAAACGATATGTCCCTAGACTCATATTTTTTATCAAACAATGACCCCTTCAATTATTTTTCGTTTCTCCGCTTTGGCTTGCTTATTTGCTATGGGTGGATGTGCCTCGTTTTCTGAAATGCGTGCAAAGTCTGCGGAGGAGCGTGCCCGGGAAACACTGGCCGCCGATAACTCTGCAAAATACAAAGAGTTCATAGAGACAGCAAATCTCCGTAACGATACTTACCGAAATGACGCCGTGCTTGCTCGTGCCGGAGAAGATAACCAGCGCATCGAGGTCGGGCTCAAACGCCAACGAGGGATTTTTCTGGTGGATGATATGATCGCCATCGACTTTCCGCTGGCAAGCGGGCGCCGTTCTTTTCCAACTCCGAAAGGTGAATACACGGTCATTTCCAAAAAGGAAAACCACTCCTCGAATCTTTACGGAACTATCTATGATGCAGAGGGTGCTCTGGTTGTTAAAGACGCAAATACTCGCGTGGACACCGTTCCCGAGGGTGGAAAATATGTTGGTGCAAAAATGCCCTACTGGATGCGCCTGACCAACAGCGGGGTTGGTTTTCACATAGGGTATGTTCCCGGTGGCAGAGGTGCTTCGCACGGCTGCATTCGCCTGCGTCCGCAGACGGCCAGGACTTTATTTAAAACAACTTATATCGGAACTCCCGTGACCATTGCGGACCAGGAGCCGTATTTGGCTTCGGCTGAACAACCCTGACACCTGCGATTTCCGCAGCTTTTTTATCCTGCTGCTTTGCTAACGCAGCAGCATATTTCCTCGTGAAAATCCAGGCTGGTACTTGACTGGTTGCAGGCTATTTAATTAAGTAGTAATTAAATACTCATGTCCGATTTGCCATTAAAAATAGATATGAAAGATGATAAGAGTGTGGATCTTGTTCTTTCCGAGGATGAAATTGCACGGATGACAGATATTATTACGATTTTGCAGCGAAATTTTGTTCTACAGCTTTCGGAGCGTCTTTCGAAAGGATCCATTTCATTTTCACAATTATTTTTGCTTCGTCAATTGAGTGCCTCCAAAAGAATGAGCATGTCGGAGATTGCCTCAAAGATGTCTCACACAACAGCCGCTGCAACCGGTTTGATTGATCGTCTGGAAAAATTGACTTACGTCAGTCGTCGGCGTGCAAATGCGGGAGCAGATCGTCGAAAAGTTTTTGTTACTATCACTGATTCCGGTGAGGAGCTTGTAAGCAGTATCAAAAAGGAAATGCAAAAAAATCTTGCTCGTTTCATGAGTCACCTCGAACCTCATGAGCAGAAAACCTGGGCTGTAATCAGCGAAAAATTATTTAGTTATTGTTCTGAACAGTAACTTGGGTTGAAGTCTCAGTCTCAAAAGATTTTTTATGAATATCACCCACGTTCTTTTTTCGTTTGCTGTACGCTTTTCCCTGATTCTGTTTTTATTAGGAGTGCTATTATTTCCTGTAACATTGCATGCACAGGATACAGACGAGCCTGCACCCGATGAGTCGGCCCAGACGCAAACAGAGGCGACGATCGGAGCAAATGAAAACCTTGCTGCTGAAGGAGAGGGAAACATGCAGGTTCCAAGTAATGCCGAGGTAGAAGAAGCCTTATCCGCTCCCACAAAGCCTCTGCCGCAGATTGTTACGGACGACCCCGTTGTGCCGGACAACCTCACCAGTCCGATTCCGAAACCCGCGACGGATATTGTTCATCACACGGTTCAGAGCACCAAAAAAGCAATCAGTGTGCTGCGTCGAACCGCCACAAATTCAGACGTGGCAACCAATGCATCACCCCTGACTCTCACGGAAGCCGTTTCTTTTGCTTTAAAAAATAACCCGGATATCCTTGCGGCTATTCAGAGTATTTATGCCACTCGCGGGCAGATGCTGACAGTCACTTCACAGATTCTGCCGCATGTCGTTGCCGGCTCTTCTTACTCCGTCCAGGAAAAATCTCTTTTTGCAAGCAACCCCAGCTCTCCGATTCCGCTGTCCCGTCAGAATCAGGCCTGGGATGTGCAGATCGCAGTCAATCAGTTGATCTACGATGGTGGTGCGGCCTACTCCGGGATTAAGTCCGTTCGCTTCACCGAAGATGCAGCTTACTTTCAGTTGAGACAGACGATTGACCGGGTCATCGCCGAGGTGAAAATCAATTTTTTCCAGGTCATTTTAAATCGTGCTCTCATCGTGGCACAGGAACAATCCGTCGAACTTTTGGAAAGTCAGTTGCAGGACCAGACCAATCGTTTTGAAGCGGGAACGGTTCCGCGTTTCAATGTTCTCCAGGCCGAGGTCGCGCTGGCAAATGCAATCCCACCTCTCATTCAGGCACGCAATGCCCTGCGCATCTCACAGTTCCAGCTTGTCCGCCTGGTGGGCATGAATTATCCCGCTGGCAATCTCGGAAAAGTGCCTTTCAACGTCATCGGCAAACTCGAATACAATCTTCGTAAAATCGATACCGAACGCTCCATTCGTATGGCTCTCGAGCGCAGCCCTCTCCTCAAAGCTCAGCGTCGGCAGATTCTTGCAAGTGCTGCAAACATCAATGTCGCCATCGCGGGTTACCTGCCCAGGATTCAGGCACAGGGAGGGTATCAGTGGAGGAATAACAGCGCATCAACCAGTCTGACCGATACCGTCGAAGGATGGTTTTTCGGAGTCACCGGAAGCTGGAATATTTTTGACGGACTCGAAACGACAGGCCGTGTGAAAACCGCAAAAGCCGAACTCGAACAATCAAAAATCATTTACGACAACTCGGTTCGCGAAGTCATCCTGGTCGTGCAGGAAGCAATCTCCGATCTGCAGGAAGCTCGCGAAACGGTGGACAGCCAGGAGGCCAGTGTCGAGCAGGCAAAAGAAGCACTGCGACTTGCACGGGAGCGTCTTGATGCCGGAGCCGGAACACAGTTGGATGTCCTGAATGCCCAGGTTCAACTCCTTACCAGCGAAACAACTCTGCTGCAGGCCAAGTTTGATTACATCAGCGCCCTCGCTCGCTACGATGCTGCCCTCGCGCTGGACACGCAGTATATCGAAACCTTTGCCGATCCTCTGGTAAAAAATCAGAAACGCATTTTCCTGATGAAAACCGATCTTGAAAAACCGGACCCTGCACTTCCCCGCGTCTATCGTAACAAAGACCCCCTGGCAGATGCACTCGGCACGTCTGATACAGTCAGCGATAAAACGGAAGTGCCACCCGCACGGTAATTAATTTCCTGCGCTGCCCGTTCATATAAAAAGCTGCTGCTGCCTCCTGAAGTTTGGAAGGCAGCAGATTTTTTAAAAATATATTTCATGAACTCCTGCAAAGGAGAGAGAAGAAGGGGGCGGAAGACGATACCCTTTCAATCAGGCTGCTTTTTCAGCACGATAGACAAAAGCGGGAGGCAGATTCAGAAGTTCAACTCGGGAAGAACTCACATTCACAAAACGTTTCCTGAGTTCTTTTCTGAACGCTCTGCCCTTTGGTAACCAGTGTGGACCGAAGTAAGCAAAGGTTGCAAAAATACCCTTCGGAGCAAGATTTGCCTCGATCGCATCCAGTAACGACAGACGAATATTTCCCGGTAAAGACGCCCAGGGTAAACCCGAGACAACGCTGCCAACCGGACCCGCTGAAGCATCTCTGAGATACTCACCCAACTTACTCGCACAACCCACAATGAGGTTTGCTGAGGGAAATTTTTTTTGAAGTATTTCGGTAAAGACAGGGTTCTGTTCGATCAAAAAAATACTCGCCGAAGGGGGCGCCTTCTTCAGCAGGATTTGCGTTACTGCTCCACTGCCCGATCCGACTTCAACAACCAGGCTGGCATCTTTGACATTTGCCTGCTCCACAAGCAGCTCGCACAACCGCGGAGACGACGGACAAACCGCACCAATCTCAGCACTCTGACGCAAATACTGTCGAAAAAAGGTTAGCTTTTCGCTGAAAGCACTACGTTTAATCTCTCGTTGAATTTTATGCATAAAATGAAACCTCAGATAAGCCGGTGGAAGCATCTGAGAGATGCTTATTTACACAGGAAAATCTCACCTGTAAACACATGGGCTGTAAAAGAAGAAACTCAAGAGGATTACCAGGAATTCTGACTTGTCAATCCGGTATTCCTGTCGCCGAATAAGTCTTTGTAAATTTTAACCCGTTTTGTGCCGTCTCTGAACCTCCAAAATCACCAGCGAAAAGTTGCCCTGGACCTCTCGCTTATTCGTAAAGCAGCCCTTGCCTCTTTGCCTCTTTGCATCTCCTGCTGCGGGTCTCAGGCTGACCGCTCGCCCCGACTCCTTCGGACTTTTGAAGAAATTGACATCGCCATCGTTTCTGACCGAAAAATTGCTCAGGTTCATAAAGACTTTTTAAACGATCCGACTCCCACAGACGTTATCACTTTTCCCTACGGAGAAATTGTCGTCAGTGCCGATACGGCTCAGCACCAGGCAAAGCAAGCGGGATACTCGACGGAGCAGGAGTTATCCCTTTACATTATCCACGGTCTTCTGCACCTCAACGGTTACGACGACCACACGCAAACCCAGCGCAAAGAAATGCACGCACGCCAAAGTAAAATTTTAAAAGCCGTTTTCAAAAATTTATGCCAGGCTGTTTCCGTCCATGAATCCATCTGAAACAGACTCTGTTTATTTATTACCTTCTGAAGCAGACTTCGGAACATCAACTGATTCTGAGGACGTTCGTGTGCGCATGCGTCAGACTCGACACCTTTTGTCTGTCAAGCAATACGCGCGGCAAATCTGCCCGGTCTGGAAAAGTCTTGGATCGCCAACTTTTTCTTCCAAAAAATCCATCGATGCCGAGTGGTTCAAGTGGCGGGAGGAAATTTTTCAGCCCCTTCTTTTTCCGGCTCTGCAGGAAGCCGCCCACCTGACCCGCAGCGGAAAAGTACGGGAACTCTGCGAACTTGACCACCACATTACAAAGCACCTCCCCGCTCGGCAGGGTCTGCAAAGCAAAGCCCAGGGACAGCACCACGCCAGGCACTCCTCGCCTCCCCGTGCGGAAAAAACATCCGTCCGATTTTATGCTGCAGTTCAGCAGGGGCGCACGCCCGGGAATTACCTTCTCTTCCACGCGCTGCGAGGAGCGATTTTTCATCTCTCCGACCGCATTATTCTGGAGACCTATCTCTTCCTGGAAGCCCGGTCTGTGTGCAGTGGCTTTTCCGATTCTTTTATTCAAACACTCATCGCCCGCCAACTCGCAGCTCCAAAAGAAAATACCCACCTGCAAGTAGTTGCTCTTTAAACCTGTCTCCAACCTTGTCTCTTAACCCGCCACAAATCGAACTCGATGAACTCTTACAGGATGCTGAAGCTCCGCTTCGCGACAATCCCTGGCAGGTTGTCGTGCATAATGACCCCGTGAACCTGATGAGTTACGTTGTAGCAGTCTTTCGAAAAATCTTTCACTTCAGTAAGGAACAAGCCACCAGGCACATGCTCGAAGTCCACGAAAAAGGTCGCTCCATCGTCTGGATCGGCAACCGCGAACAGGCCGAACTCTACGTCCAGCAACTTCATACCTGCCTCCTCCTGGCCGTGCTGGAGCAAGTCGAAAACTGACCCATGCGTATCGAACCTCAGGCCGACGGAGCCCTTCAGATTCTCGAAGTTCCATTGCATCTTGCTGAGCTTTTTCGACAGATCACGCATTGTTCAGAGCTCAGTTCCAGCGATGCCGAAGACCGTCTTTTTCCGAGCCCTGTTTCAGGCAAACCGCAAAATTCAAAAATCAAAGCCGGCATCATCTCGGACTGGAAAGCCTTTGTTCAGCCTGGTCTGGACGAGCATTTTCGCAGCCACCGCAGCATTGTCGAAAGCGACATCCAGCGCATGGAAACAAAGCAGGGCACCTTTTCTATCACCATTCCTTTTTCTCACATTGATGCCTGGATTGGCACTCTCATCCAGGCCCGTCTGGCTATTGTTGCTGCACACAACCTCGAAGAAAAAGATATCGCCCGGGATGAGGTCACCCATATCGAAAGCAAACGCGACCTTGCCATTCTCCGCATTCACTTTTATGGCTCCATCCTGCAAAGTCTCATCGAAGAAACAGAAACGGATTAAATGACAACGATCGCCTACCTCGGTCCCGAAGGAACCTTTTCGCATTTGCTCGCCCGCAAACGCTTTGGAGTCGACTTCCAGGGGCACTCCAGCCCGGACCTTAGCGCAGCCTTTGAGTTTTTAAAAAACACTCCCGATTCTCAGGCACTCATCCCAATTGAAAATTCCTCAGGCGGCACCATCTACGACTCAGCCGACCTGCTGATAAAAAATGCAGGCCAGGTTTTCATCCAGGAAGACCTCACACTCGACGTTCGAATCGCCCTCCTCGGGCACAAAAATAAAAATCCCCTGCGTATCCATTCGCACTTTGCCCCGCTGCACCATCATCGCTCCTGGCTGGAAAAAAACTACCCCCAGGCTCAACTCCTGACCGCCAGCAGCACAGCCGAAGCCGCACGCCAGGCAGCCGAAGACCCCGAGGCGGCCGCCCTCGCTGCACCCGATGCGGGCGAGCTTTACGGCCTGGACGTTTTGCTTTTTCCCATTCGCCCCGAGGCAATCAACGTCACTCGTTTCTATATTATCGGGACTCGCCCCTGCCCCGACATACTTCTCCAGGATACGAGCAAACGCTGCAAAACTGCTTTTATTTTTTCTCTCAAAAACGAAACCGGCAGCCTCCATGCTTTTCTCGGCCCGCTTGCCAGACGCAGAGTAAATCTTCGAATGATCGTCTCCCGCCCCCTGGTCGGGCATCCTGAGACCTACGTGTTTTTTGTCGAAATCGAAGGTCGCAGCAGCGAAACCAATGTGAGTGAAGCAATCGCAGAAGCCAAAACCTACTGTAATACCTTCACCCTCCTGGGTTCTTTTCCAGGCAACGAACGCTTTGCTTCGTGAATGTTACAGAGCGCTTGTGATAAATGACAGAGGACATGCTCTTTTCATTTTGTTATAATTTAATTTGAGCCATTGAGAGAATTAATTTCAGTCGAAGAAGCGGAGCAGCTGCTGACAAATCTTGTGCGGCCTGCTCCAGTCACCACGCAGCCTCTGGACTCGTGTGCCGGTCACATCCTGCGCGAAGACATAACGGCAGACCGCGACTTACCGCCTTTCGACCGCGTGATGCTCGATGGCTACGCCGCACGCTGGCCGGAAAATCCCGAGCCGCATTTTCAAAAATCCCGCTTCGAGATTGTCGGGAAATCTTTTGCAGGCGATCCGACCGCCACACTTCCCGACCGCACCGACTGCATGCTGGAAGTCATGACCGGAAGCTCGCTGCCCAAGGGTGCCGACACGGTGATCCCCTTCGAAGACACAGAAATTTCCGAAGCCGGATATGTCTGTATCAAACCGGACGCCACCGTAACTCGCGGACAAGCCATTCACCGCCAGGGATCCGATTTTCCTCAGGGAAAAATTCTCCTGCAGTCAGGTTCCTTACTCGGTCCGGCAGAATCGGAAATTGCCGCCTCCTGCGGATATGCTCATCTCCAGGTAAGTCAATATCCACGCATCACGGTAATCGGCACAGGAGACGAACTCGTTCCCGTGGAAGCCACTCCCAAACCCTGGCAAATTCGCCGCTCAAATGCCCTGGGGATTACCACGGCACTTCGACTCGCCCGATTTCCCGTCCATGCACAAATACACCTGAGCGACAATCAGGACACAGAGCTTCCCCGACTTATCCAGGCGGTGGAAAATTCTGATATTGTGATTACCTCCGGCGCGATCTCCATGGGATCGCGCGACTGGCTTCCGGCTGCACTTTCAGATATGGGAGAATGTATTTTTCACGGCATCTCCCAGCGCCCCGGAAAGCCCATGGGAGTCTGGGTCAGCAAAACAAAAAAACTAATTTTCTCACTTCCCGGTAATCCTGTGGCAACTCTCGTCGGAGTCCATCGCTACATTCTCCCGTATCTGCAGCGTTGCTCCGGACTTCGCGCTGCATTTAAAAAATCCCAAAGTGCCATCCTGAAAAAGTCAATAAACACCCCCCTGCCCCTGAGTATTTTTCTTCCTGTTATTTTGGATGACTTCGGAGTTGCCTCACCGCTTCCCACACAGAATTCCGGAGACTACGCCCGACTTGCAAGCACAACAGGATTTGTCGAACTCAACAAAAATCAAAAAAAATGGGATGCAGGAACTGAAGTCCCGTATTATGGCTGGCAGAAATGACAAACGATCTCACTCATTTTGATAAAGACGCCCATCCCCGCATGGTGGATATCTCACAAAAAGCGATAACAACCCGCGAAGCAATCGCCCGAACAGAAGTCGTTTTTCCGGAAACCATCTGGAAAATCCTCAGTCAAAACGCCTTTGCGACCAAAAAAGGTTCCTTGCTGGATGTCGCCCGTATTGCCGGCACAATGGCCGTCAAACACACCGCCGACTGGATTCCCTTTTGTCACACCCTGCCGATCGACGGCTGCGACTTTACGATTACCGCTGAAGAAAAAATCTGCCGCCTCATCATCACCTGCCGGGTAAACACCACAGCCCGAACCGGCGTCGAAATGGAAGCTTTAACCGGAGCCTCCGCTGCCGCACTGACCATTTACGATATGTCAAAATCCCTTGGGCACGGCCTGGAAATCACCTCCACGCGCCTACTCTCCAAAACCGGAGGAAAACAGGACTACACCTGCTAGTATCCTGTAACATTATTATTTCCGTATCTTGACTCTTTTTTTAGAGGATAAGAAGGCTTGCGACACGTTATGGCAAGATGGATATTATTTACCTCTTTTACCTCAACCTTATCTTATTTTTGGGGCTATTTTAGTATCAACATACTATAAATCGTATAAACCTTTTATTTCGAAAACCAGGTTCTCCAACCTTCCCGGATTTCCAGCTTAATCCATAACCACACGGGATGGCGCAGAAGTAAAATATCTGAACTTTTTAAGGAATAACTATTAAGTAAATACCGTTGTCCATTATTCTGTTTGCCAAGCAGCCCTAATCGCCGCCTTCTTTCAGCAATTTTTGCAAGGCGTTTATTATAGAAACAAATAAAACAATAAGCCCCCTTAGTAGTCCAGTGGGTAAACGGAGGCATTAAAAGAGCATCATGTCCAAAGCGATAAGGTTTTGCAACCACCCCTAAATAATAGAGTCCAAGGTCCAGTAAAAAGGCAATACGTAATAAATCATACTCGCCAATATATTGATACTTATTCAGGTAAATTGCCTTAAACCACCTCTTGTAACTCAGGCGCAAAGTCATATTATATTTTTCTATATCATCTCTCGTTATATTTCCGGAATGGCTTTCTGAAATCAGATGAACCGCAGCATATGATGTGTAGGAAACCCAATCCAGGCCAGGACTATAAAAAGGGTCCATAAAAGCAGCGGCATCTCCGACCAAAACAACTCCGTCCTGCGCAACCGTCGAACTTAGATATGCCAGTTGTTTTCGCCAGTGAACGTCGCCTTCTATATATTCCGCATCTCTCAGCATCTCACGAGCGACCGGATGTTTCATCAGAAATGACTTTAAGTTTTCCCCCGGATGTTTTTCGTCTTTTGGCCAGTCAACAAAGCGTGAATCAAAAACAACCCCCACACTTACATCGCCCCCTTTCAGTGGAATCCACCAGCTCCACCATCCATCGCCTATTGCGTGATTTGTGGCGGTTTGACGCACGCCGTAAGTCGCACTTGCACACTCCGGGAAACGTTTTGAAAACTCCAGACTATCCCAGCATTTGACACCTTTCCACCGCGCCCAGGTAGCCGTTGTTGGGTGCTCTTCATTTCTTTTTTTCCATTTCTGCTGACGTGCGATGAAGGTAGCTACGCCCGAAGCATCCACCACCCAACGTGCCTCAAAAATTTTTACTTCTTTATCCTCCTCACCTTGCGAAATTTTAACCTTTTGCATCCCGCCAGCATTTAATTCCACATTTTTCACCACTGCGGGGCGCAACAAATCAACCCCCTCAGCGCAGGCCCGACGCAGCATTTCTTCATCAAGGACAGAACGATCAATCAAAAAGGACGGTAACCGGGAAAGATACCGTGGTCCGATCTCACTGGCTTCTGACAGCGAGCTGGCTTTTTCGTTGGCAAACCAAAATCGCAAGCCCTGCTTAGCAAACTGGGTTTCATTTAAAAATTGAGTCAACCCCAATACCCGACACAAAAAGTAGGTGCTTACCTCAACGGTCGCCTCACCAACTCCGCGCTTAAATTTCTTAGACCGCTCAACGATCAGAATTTTAAGAGCGGGATTTTTTTGTTTAAGCAGGAAGGCTGTTGAAGATCCTGAAATGCCCCCGCCAATCACAATTACGTCATATTGCATTTAATGATATAACTCCTCGACTTCTCTGTCAAAGGCGAGCAAATTTCTTACTTATTCTCACGGCCATCTCATAACTTTGAAGCGGGAAAATAAGAGAAACCGGGATCAGACGATAAAAAACTTCTACCTAAAATTAAGAAAGGGCGTCAGTCTAAAATAAATTCTCCGGCATAATTCAATTGTTTTTACGCAATGCAATTAAAACTAACCATCATACCAGCTATATATTTTTTATTACATTCAATAGTCTTAGCGAACAAATCAGAAGCTCCCTTTTCAAAAATTCAGGCAAACCAAACAACTAAGATACTTGTTGGAGATTGGGCTCAAAATAAAAAAGAATTTCGTAATAACAGGTTTATAGGTAGAAAATTTTCAAAAATGATAGAAATAACTGATCCTAAAGTTATTTCTGCAATTACATCTGAACTGATAAAATCAGAAAAACAAAAAGCGATTATATATTATTTCGATGTGTATAGTGTCCTTTTTATTGGAAAAGAAAATCAGATAATATTTGGAGTAGATGTTTATGCTATGTCAAAACCGGAAGGAGCCTGCATACCATTAAGCATTGTTGAAAAGAAAAATGAGTTTTACATAAAAGGACACTTAAATAAATGGGCGGCAGGAGATGCTTTAATAAGTCCGGCTTTGTATTCGACCATAATATCCAAATACAATGAATTATTGAAATTCAGAAGCAGGGATCGGTAAAAGGGGAGAAAAACAGCGGCATCCGAAATTCTCCAAAAAACGAGGATCAGATAAGCCGTTAACGTCCTCTGACTCATCAGTGACATCAGTGAAAAGTAAAAAAGAGTCCGATTTTTCAGAGGTTTGGTATTACAGGATTTCCACAGATTCGCTTTTCTTCGTGTTTTTGGGAAACACGGTGGCAGTCACACATTAAAAACTGCGGACAAGGGCTAAAGCATCCCTATTAACAGTTAAAGCGTGCATGAGACGTTCCCATATTGCTGCGCCAGCAATACGAACTCGAAGCAAATCAGACATAAAATAAAACACCCTGGAACTTATTCGCACTTCACAGATACACGGAGAGTCGCATAGCCTTCTTTTGTGAAAAAATTCGCAAGACCCATTCTGATTGTCCCGGCTGTTTTTCTGCTCCTGATCGCCCTCGTTTATATCATCATTAACGTTTACATTCAGTCCGGGAGTGTTCAAACCCGCATTCAGGCAACTGCAGCGGAAGCCCTGGGCGGGCCGGTTACGATCAGTGGCTGCAGCCTCACTCCCTGGAGTGGCTTCTCACTTTACGACATAGAACTCCGCGACCCTGGCACCCAGGAACCACTTTTTCAGGCTAAACGCCTCCGCTTCCGCATTCCGCTTTTGCCCCTTCTCTCTCAGCGTATTGAAATAAAATCCGCCACACTGCTAAGTCCTTCTATTGCCTGGAACACCGCGCGCAGCACCTGGCGATTCCCGTCGCCGAAAAGCAAGCCTAAGCCTATCCCTGATCCCGATGCACCGGAAAAAACAGGCCTTAAAGGACCTTCCTACTCCGTTGATATTAAAAGTGCCCGTATCGTTGATGGAAGCATTAGCATTTTCTCCGGAGAGAATCGTCTCGTTGCCCAGGCAGACAAAGTTAATCTCCGGTCGAGTATTCAGGACATCGAGAAAAATCCTGTTATTGACGGCACCCTGCAAAGCCAGCAACTCAACATTCAAAACCGATTTTATCTTCATAATATCAAAGCCACTTTCCGCTTCGAAGACGAAGTATTTAACATTACCCCCCTCCTTGCAGAAATTGCTGACGGGAAACTCGAAGCAAATGCCCGTATCGACAACAGCACGAAAAATTTCAACTCCGATCTGAACATAACTAACGCCTCCGTCCCCATTCTGCTTAAGAACGCTGGCGTTCCCTCCCAGGACTCAAAGGGCACGGCCCAGGCAATGTTTGATTTTTCAGGAAAAATCGACGACCGCAGTTCCTGGACGGGAGACGGTCGCGCCGAACTCATCGAATCTCAGCTCCGGCCGGTCGAATTTATCCGGCAGCTCGGACAACTCTTTCAAATCGACGAACTCCAGCTTCTGGACCTGGATAAAGCCTTTGCCACCTTCGAACTTCGCGATGAAAATATCTTCGTCTCCGAACTGGTCATGAAATCTGAAAATTTACAAATCCTCTCCCAGGGTAAAATAGGTCTGCAGGGAAATCTGGACATGCCCTCCCGCCTCCTGCTCAACCAGGAACTCCAGCGCAATCTTAAAGCACTCGTCGGAAAGGCTCTCGAAGACGCTCCTGAGGAGGGCTACCGGCAAATTTCTTTCGCTGTCAACGGCACTCTCTCAAATCCAAAAACGGACCTTCTCGACAAACTCACCGGGGTCAAAATCGGTGGACAGATCGGCAATATCCTCCAAAATATTTTTGCTCTGCCCAGTAAAAAGAAAGATTAACCAGTCGCCATGCGAATCGTAGCCGGCAGTGCCGGAGGTATCCATCTCCAAACACCGTCCAACAATGTCCGTCCCACCATGGACCGCGTTCGCGGAGCCATTTTCTCCAGCCTGGGAGACCTCGTGCCGGGCACTCACTGCCTGGACCTTTTTTGCGGAAGTGGTGCCCTCGGCATCGAGGCTCTCAGTCGCGGTGCGGCTTCCTGCGATTTTGTGGACTCCCACCGCTCTGCCTGCACCTGCACCCAAAGCAATCTTCGCAAGGCCTCCCTCCAGGGGCAGGTTCACTGCCTGGACGCTCTCCATTTTTTGGCAAAGCTTGCCCGCCCCCTGCACTACGACATCATTTTTGCCGATCCTCCGTATTTTAAAAAACAAAAAAAAATTTCCCGGCCTCCGGCAAACAAGGAAACAAAAATTCCTGACTGGACATCCATCCTCTGCACCTCAGCCGATCTGGTAGCTTGCCTGCGCCCCGGGGCAACTCTCGTTCTGGAGTCCGGCCCCTCCACCCTTCCCCCTCTCGCAGATGGCCTTAGCCTTCTCAAAAGCAAATCCTACGGTGGCACAACTATACATTATATCCTCCGAAGCCCGTTAAAATAATATGAAACCTATCGGCGACAAAACAGGTATCTGGAATGAAATAGTCCGGCCAGGAAGCAGGGTTTTCATCGGTGGAGGTGCCTCGGTGCCCCGGGAATTACTGCGAAGATTTCTGCGAGCTTCCAGAGAAATGCGGGACGTGGAACTTGTGCACTCCTACACCCTGGGAAAAGCATCCTGGGTTTCCGAAAAATATACTAACCTGCGAACCAACGCCTTTTTTTTGACTCCGGAACTCGGAGATGCTGTGCTGGAGGGAAGGGCGGACTATACGCCGGCCTCGATGTCGGAGATTCCAAAGTGGTTCAGTTCGACTCTGCTGCCCGTGGACGTGGCTTTAGTCAGCGTAAGCCCGCCGGACTCCAGGGGCTGGATGTCTCTGGGGGTGAGCGTGGATATGGTTCAGGCTGCAATTGCAGCGGCGCGTGTGGTGGTGGCTCAGGTAAATCGTTCGATGCCCCGCACACGCGGAAACACTCGATTGCATAAAAACGATGTGGACTGGTATCTGCGCCGGGATGAGGCCTTACCGGTTTTTCCAAAAGCACGGCGTGACGGACTCAGAAAAAGAATCGGTGCCTATCTGGCCGAGTTGGTGGATGATGGCTCGACCCTGCAGGTGGGTATGGGGGTGACTCCGCGTGTAGCGTTAGCGGCTTTGCAAAAGCACAGGCACCTGGGAATTCACAGCGGGTTGTTTTGTGATGAGCTGATGGACCTGGTGCGCTGCGGTGCAGTGGACCATTCGCGTAAACATTTTATGTCTGGTAAGGCGATGGTAAGCCATGCGATGGGAACGCGAAAGCTGTATGAGTTTGTAAAAGAATACCGGGAGTTGGAGTTTCGCGAAAGCGACTGGGTTAATGATCCCGAGATCATCGCGATGAATCACAAGATGGTGGCGGTAAATGGAGCCAGGCAAATCGACATTACCGGCCAGGTGGTTCGTGATGCAACGGGGCATCGCTTTCATGGCGGAATCGGTGCGCAGTTGGATTTTTTACGCGGAGCGGCAGGCAGCGCAGGCGGCAGGGGCGTGCATGTGCTGACTTCGCTGGATACAGATACCGGGGAGTCGCGCATCGTGGCCAGCCCGCCAAAAGGGACCGTGGTGGCCAGCGGTCGGACCGATGTGCAGTATGTTATTACCGAACACGGCGTCGCAAATTTAAGAGGTAAGAGTATTCGCGAACGGGCACTGGAGATGATTCATATCGCAGCACCGGAGCACCGTGAGGAGTTGATGCGGGGTGCTCATATGCGGGGGTGGATTCCGAAGTTTGTGTCTGTGGTTCCGAGTAGTCTGGCTCCGGGAGATGTGCGTTCAGGTGTGGATTTTCGACGCTTGCATCCAGGACCGAAGGGGCGTCATTTTTTCCTGCGTCCTCTGCATGCTTCGGATATACGACGGCTGCAGGAGTTTTTTTATAGTCACAGCGAGGAGACGGTGCGGAATCGTTACGGGTATCTGCGTGAAGCGATGCCGGAGAGCTCGGCCTACCAATTGGTTTCGGTGGATCAGAGCGTAGACCTGGCACTGGGAATTTTTGAGGAAACCGGATTGGGGCGTGAGCCTGTTTTGCGAGCTGTGGGAAGATTTTACCGGGACAAGGGAAAACCGTCGGCAGAGGTGGCCTTTGTCGTGCACGATGAAACACGCCGAATGGGGATGGCGGGAGAACTTTTTGCCGAACTTGCACGCGTGGCCGCAAAGCGCAACATACGAGACTTCTGGGCCTCAGTGCTTACTCTAAACTCCCCCATGATTCGTCTTTTTGAAAAATACGGTGGCAAACAAAAAAAGGGGTCTGTGGAGGCCGGGGAGGCAGAGTATGTGATGCCTGTGAGCACCGTGCTGCGACGGACAAAGGAGTTTTTAAAAAAATCCGCAGTGCGAAGCAGCGCAAAATCTCAGACAAAAATATCTTTGGGCTGGTTCTGGTCGAAGGAATGTCTTGCGCATGACGGAGGGCCGGACGAGGTCGAGTCCCCGGCGCGTTACGCTGCCCTGGGGGAGGAATTAAAATCGGTAGCCCGGCGGCTTGGAGCGGTGGCTCTTCCTGGCAGAGAAGCCACCCGTGAGGAATTGCTGCGTTGTCACGCAGCGCATTATCTGGATTTGGTTCATATCGATGTGGAAAGTATGGCGGATCGTTTGCGCACAGGCGATACGGCGATTTGTCCGGAGAGTGAGCGGGTGGCAAAGCTCGCCACGGGTGCGGGGCTGGAAGCCGTGGCAGCAGTAATGGATGAGCGCGTGCAGAGAGCTTTTGTAGCGGTGCGTCCTCCTGGCCACCATGCCACGGCCGATCGAGGTATGGGATTTTGTATTTATAACCATGTGGCTCTTATGGCCCGGCATGCACAGGAAGTTTTTGGAGTGGATCGGGTGCTGATTGTGGACTGGGATGTGCATCATGGTAATGGCACACAGGATTTATTTTTTTCTGATCCGAGTGTTTTTTATTTTTCAGTTCACGAGGCCGGGGTTTTTCCTTTTACCGGAGCTGCGGAGGAGACCGGAGCCGGGCGCGGTAAAGGGACCACGATGAATATTCCCCTGCCTGCGGGTGCAGGCGGTCGTGATGTGCTGGCCGCAGTGGAAGATCAGCTCGTGCCTGCGATGGAAAAATTCAGGCCTGGCCTGGTGTTGATTTCCGCAGGCTTTGATGCTCTGGCAAGTGATCCGCTGGGAGGATTTACGCTGCTGCCGGGAGATTTTAAAAATTTAACCCGGGCTGTGGCACGAGTAGCCGCTCGCTGGGCCGGTGGCAAAATGATTTCCATACTCGAAGGCGGCTATGATCCGCAGGGGCTGGCAAAAGCCGCAGCAGCACACTTTATATCCATGTCGGAATAGTCTGCCGAACTCAGGCGGCAAAAAGACCAGAAGATACTCCGGTTATTTTTTGGACTTGCTGTGAGGTTGTGAGCAAAACAGCCAGGCTTTTTTCCACTCTGCGAGCGGAAGGGTTTCGGTGAGATTGTTGTGGTCGCCATCCGTTGCGATGAACAAATGCTTCGGGCCGTAATAACTCTCGTAAAGTTGCCTGCCAAATTTTGTCGGCACCACCCGATCTTTTCCGGCGACCAGGAAGCTGATAGGGCCGTGGTATTTCTTTAAAGCAAGCTTGGACTCAAAGCGGTCGGGGCGCCCTTTCCAAAACAGCCTTACCGGTGCCCAGGGGTAGTGGGACTGCCCTACATCGACAAGGCTGGTAAATGGCGTAATCAATAAAAGCCCCGCAATCGCATCGGGCCGCGCAGCAGCGAGCTGGGAGGCCACACCCGTTCCGATGGATTGGCCGACTACGATGATAGGAGATTTGGAGCTGGCAGCAAGAGCGTCCAGAGCTTCGGTGGCCGCTTTTACAATGCTGACCTGCGACGGCTCTCCCTCTCGGAAACCATAACCCGGATATGTCAAAATATAAGAGTCCACCGGATCCGGTGCAGCAGCCAACTGAAGAATATCGACCAGAAAAGAGCAGTAAACTGCTGCCCCGGCATTGCCGTGCAGGATCAGCACTCTCGGGGTGGATGCGGATGATTCAGCAACCAGACGCTTCCAGCCAATTTGTTTTTCGCCGTGCCGCCACGGAGTCAGGTTACTTTGCTCAGCAATGACGAGAGCTTCTTTTTCAGAAAACCTGGGAGGAAAAAAAATGAGCTTACGAAAACTGAACTGAGGAAGCAACATAGGTCCAAACAAAACGGCCATCAGCAGAGCAGAGTAAATAAGAATTCGATGGCGGGTGGATGTTTTTATAGTTTTTTAAAGAAGAGATTTATTTTCGAGGCGAAATGCTATTGCGCAGAAGCGGAAATCATGGGAACAAATAGCGCAAAATAACACACGCTCTATTAGTAAGCATCGCTACAGTTGGGAAAAAAAAGAAAGGGGTATCCGGTGGAAAAAAATCCTTTGGTGGACGCTGGGTATTGGTTTCGCGCTGGCACTGCTCGTCGGAATAGCGGGCTTGATCACCTTTGAGGTTTTTAAAAGCAAATACAAGGAGCGTGCAGCACAGTTCGATCTCGATGGTATTAAGGAAATGGAGGGGGCTAGCCTGCTCTACGACTCAAACGGAAAGCAGATCGGTAAACTTTTTATTCAAAATCGAAATCCGGTTCCTTATGATCAAATTTCTCCCTGGCTGGTGAAGGCGGTCATCGCTGCCGAGGATAATCGTTTTTATGAACATGAAGGGGTGGACTGGATGGGCGTCGTCCGCGCTGCAATTAAAAACTATCGCAGCGGAAAAATCCGCCAGGGTGCCTCCACCGTTACGCAGCAGTTGGCACGAAATTCTTTTGACATGCGTGAGCGCACTTTCGAGCGCAAGTTCATCGAAATGTTTTTGGCGATGCGGGTCGAGGAGGTCTATACCAAGGACGAAATCATGCAGCACTACCTGAACCGTGTTTATTTCGGAAGCGGTTTCTATGGTGCCGAAGCTGCCTCCCGCGGATATTTCCACAAATCAGCAAAACATCTGACCGCCGGCGAATCCGCAATGCTCGCCGGCCTCCTGAAAAGCCCCCAGGCTCTGTCGCCCTGGAATAACTACGAACGTGCCGTGGAGACGCGAAACTTTGTTCTCGGACGCATGCGCGACCAGGGCTTTCTCACGCGTGCCGAGCTGGCCGCACAGCTCGATACAAAGCTCATTGTTTACCCCCGCCAGAACCCTCACAAAGTGAGCTACGCGATTGAAATGATTCGTCAGCAGGTCATCGCGGCCCTGGGATTCGACCGGGCAATGAACGGCGGCCTGCGTGTTTATACAACCCTGGATTCTGACTTGCAGCGCACCTCCGAAAAAGCACTTTACGCCGGTCTGGATGCGGTGGAAGCAAGGCCGGATTACAAGCACGAAACCTACGCAAACTATCGAAAAAAATTCTCAACCCTGGAAGACCGGGTAAACCAGTCCGACCCAACCGTCAAAATGCCGGCCCCCAAATATCTGCAGGGTGCCGTTGTTGTTCTGGACAATAAAACGGGAGCGATTCGATCCATCGTGGGCGGCAGAAATTATCGTCACAGCGAATACAACCGAGCCCTGCAATCCAAACGCCCTCCGGGCACCACTTTTACCCCGTTTCTCTACGCATCAGCCTACGACAACGGATTTTTTCCAGGATCGATTGTGGACGACGCCTGTATCGATAATCGCTACGTGATGGTCGGCGGCGCAACCGGCATCCTCGGAGAATGGGGCGTCGAAACCGCAGACAATACTTACGAAGGCCCGATGACAACACGCATGGCTCTCATAAAAGGAAAAAATGCGGCCACCGTGCGACTCGGCCTCCAACTCGGGCTCAAAAAATTCCGCGAGACCCTGAAAAAAATGGGAATCACCTCAAACATACGAGACTACAACAACGCTTACCTCGGAACCAGCGAAGTCACACTCGAAGAACTTACTTTAGGTTTCACAAACTTTCCAAACCTGGGCAAACACCCCTCAAAAACTTACATCGTAGAGCAAATCCTGGCACCTCATGACGATGAGCTTCTCTACTCAGCTCAGCCCAAGATGGTTGAAGGCATCAGCCCCGAAGCAGCTTATCAGACGCATGTCGCCCTTTCAGACATCATGACATCCGGGATCGGATCGGCAGCCTATAAACAACATGGCCTCGGAAGCACACCCACAGCCGGCAAACCTGGAACGGCTTACAACTTTACCGATACTTTTTTTGTCGGATACACCAGCGAAGTAACCTGTGGTGTCTGGATAGGCTTTGACCGACCCACACGCATTTTCCGGGGTGCCTTTGGCAGCAACCTTTCCCTGCCTGTCTGGACAAAAATTATCGCCCAGGCCAACATGGATTTTCCGGCAAAACCCATACCGCGCCCGACTTCGCTGGAACCCGTCGAGATTTGCTCGGTGAGTGGTCTGATGGCAACGCCAAAATGTATCGAGCCCGACAGCAGTGGGCGCAAGCACTCCGTTGCCTACGTCGAGCTTGCAACCGAAAAAGAAAAACCCACGATTCGCTGCGACGTGCACAGCGTTGGAATCCGCTCCTATGCCAAACAATACGAGGAAGAAGAATGGCCGCGTGCAGCAGCCGCAATCGACCTGTCACGAATTCGCCCCGTCGCTATCCAGGGCCCAACTTTGCTTGGGCTGACCGATGTCTATCACGCTGTCCGACCGGGAGCGGCAAAACTCCTGGACGAGGGGGCCCTGCCTGTGGCACGAGCCGTCGCTGTAAACCTTGAAGAAGGAGAAACTGTCACCGAAGACGGGGTGCCTGTCGCTACGGCCGTGGCAGTCGCTGCCGACGCACCCGCAAGTGTGGAAATGGCTGTCGGTCCGGACGGGCAGCCGCTCGTTCGCACAGCAGAGCAAACCTCCGCAACACGCCTGATCGAAAATCCGGTCCTCAGCGTCGATGCCCCCGCACCGGTCGATTTTTAATATAAAACCAAAAATGAGTAGCTACGCACATCCTGAAGCACTGGTCAGCACCGAATGGGTTGCTGACAACCTGAACAATCCGGAAATTCGTATCGTTGAAAGCAACGAAGACGTCCTCCTCTACGACACCGGTCACATCCCCGGAGCAGCACATATTGACTGGGTTTCCGACCTGCAGGACTCCGTGGTTCGCGATTACATCTCCGCCGAAGCCTTCGCCGCACTCTGTTCAAAAAACGGCATCTCACCTGAGACGACGGTGATTTTTTACGGCGATAAATCAAACTGGTGGTCCTGCTACGCCCTCTGGGCCTTCCGCCTCTTCGGCCACGAAAATGTAAAAATAATGGACGGTGGACGCGACAAGTGGGTGAGCGAAGACCGGGAACTCACCAAAGAAAAAACAAATTATCCGGAAACAAATTATCCGGTTCCGGCCAGACGTCGCGACGATGAGATACGCGCTTTTTTTGAGGAAACCGATGCACACAGCCAGGCAAAACTCCCCCTGATCGACGTCCGTTCCCCCGGTGAGTATGTCGGTGAAGTAACTCACATGCCCGAGTATCCGCAGGAGGGAGTTTTACGCGGAGGACACGTCCCAGGTGCCAAAAGCGTACCCTGGAAACGAGCAGTAAATGATGATGCCACTTTCAAAAATGCAGATGAACTTCGTGCGATTTACGAGACCGAACTCGGCCTCAGGCCCAACGACGACGTGATCGCCTACTGCCGTATCGGCGAACGCTCCAGCCACACTTGGTTCGTTTTAAAATACTTACTGGGCTTTGAAAAAGTCCGTAACTACGACGGCTCCTGGACCGAATGGGGAAACCGCGTCCGCGCCCGTATCGAAAAAGGCGAGTAGTAGTCTGTCGTATCCGCATATGGGCTACCCGGAAAACCTTCAGAAAATTATCAGTCTCCTGGAGCATTTGCCGGAGGATGAAAAAAGGGAGACTCTCATTTCCTACGCAAATCAGGCATCCTCGCAGGCTCCCAGGCAGGATGAGATTTTCGATCTGGAAGATGTTCGTAAAGATGAAGAATGCACCGACGAGGTTGGCGTCTTTCTGCGAGTTGATCCGACGACTCGCGGTGTCCATTATCGGATTACACTCGGTCCGCAGGTGCAGACTTTAACAAAAGCGATGACGAGTATTCTTTGTCGCGGGCTGGACGGCGTCCCGATTGAAGAGGTGCTGGAAATCCCGGCTGATTTTGTGCCGAAGTTGGTCGGAGCACAGTTGGTCCGCGCCCGAAGCCAGACCGTCTATTATGTTCTGACCCGCATAAAAAGTGCCGCTACCGTCTGGCTTCGCCGCGAACGCCAGGCCGGCTGACTGACTCCGTATTTCCCGGCACTTTTTTGGCGAACTCAGTTCGTTAAGCAATACAGGCCAATATTTTTGTAATAAAGTCTTCCACTGAACGCTCCGCTCAGACCCCGGTGAGTTCTGATCCGGAATACGCTCCAATCCAGGTTGTGCCCGGACATCTCCCGATAACGCGGCGGCATAGCTGCACCTGGGGCAATCTTTTGGATCGCTGACTAGTCCTGCTCTTAGCCGGTTCTATATATGCCGCATGGCCGTAAATACATTTGTTGTCAAATAAAAGCATTTCAGACATGCTCCGGGCATTCGTGAAATTTCCCACTCCATTTCAAAAACGCATTTGCTGGTCAGCTCTTACGCTGCTCGCTTTTGTCTTTATTGTATTTGTAATTGTAGGAACGATTTTTCTTTCGACGCGAATCGTTGGGTTTCTTCAGCCCGTCCTTTTGCCCGTGGCGGTCTCGGCGATTCTCGCTTATTTGCTGGACCCGGTTGTGAAGTGGATTTGCAGCCGCGGGGCATCTCGAATGGTAGCGACGATTCTTGTTTTTTGTGCCTTTTTACTTGGTGTCATCGGGATCGGACTATGGATCGGGCCGCCGGTTTACCGGCAGGGAGTTGAGTTGGTTCATAAATTTCCGGAGACCTCCCGAAAGGCTCAGAATGTTTTTATAAATACACGGGAATACCTTCTGAAATGGAGCGGTTCCGAACACTCTTCCGAGGGCGAGTTGATGGAAGAGCGGGATGAAATTTCGAAATACGTGGCCGATAGTATGCGTGTGAGTATGGCCTGGCTTCAGGAAAAACTTCCAAATATCGCATTCGGTGTCGGTAACTTTCTGACCCGCAGCCTCGGAGGATTTTTGGGTATTTTTGGTGTGGTTTTGAGCATGGTTCTTGTGCCGATATTTTTGTTTTATTTTTTAAAAGACGGTCCTTCGATTGCTGAAAACTGGAGCAATTATATCCCGCTTAAAAGCTCACCCTTAAAGACGGAGATCGTTTCTTTGCTGAACGAAATCAATGATTACCTCATTGCGTTTTTTCGCGGACAGATGCTGGTGAGTCTGATTGATGGCGCCCTCATCGCGATTTTGCTGATAGTTTTCGGAATCGACTATGCCGTGCTGATTGGTCTGATGGTGGGAATCCTCGGCATCATTCCCTATGCAGGCACATTGATTTGCTGGATACCTGCGGTGATTGTCGCGGCAGCTCAGTTTGGCAACTGGCAGATGCCGCTGTTGGTAACGGTCATTTTTATTGCAGTTAATCAGCTCGACGGACTTTTTATTGCACCGCGAATTGTCGGCGGATCGGTCGGGCTGCATGCGCTGACGGTTATCATTTCGGTCATTGGCTGGAGTGTGGTTTTAGGCGGCCTGTTGGGTGCTCTGCTCGCTGTCCCGCTGACTGCGACCTTCAAGGTTTTGCTGCGCCGCTATTTCTGGGATCGTCCTCTGGAAAAAGCTTCGGAGGCAGCGGAGCCGAAGATACCCGAGCGAGGCTGACGGAAACAATACTCTCTCAACGCAGCTTTTTTATCCTCTTTTCGAGGTCTTTGTCGGCGTCGATAAGGCACTGACGGAAGAGGCTTGTGGACATAGTTGTCGCTCCAAAGGTGGCCACGGTTTGGCGTTCCATATTGTCGTCGGTAACGACTTCGATCTGGAAAGTTTCCCCGTATTTTGCGACGAGGCGTTCGATGATGGTGTCGGCGGTCTGACCGGATTTTGAATAAAAAACCTGGATGCCGTTTGGCTCGTCTTCCCGACCGACCCGGAGGCCCTTTCCGTCAAAAACGACGGCTACGTGTATGCCCGTGCAGTCGTGGTAGCGGGTCAGCATTCGTATCAGCTTATCACGAGCATTTGCTGTATTTCGTGCATGTGTGCGTCTGAGGTCTTCCCATTGAAAAATAACACTGTGTCCGTCAACGAGCAGAATACGTGCGCTCATTTTTTCTGCTCTGAAACCAATTCTTTGAAAAACTCTGCTTCCAGGAATTTGATCAACTGGAGATGATTGCCGCCTGGTGTGCTGGCGGCGTCGGGGCGGAGGTGAAAGGTTTTCCAGCCGGAGGCACGGGCGGGTTCGATATCGTTATCGAGTTTGTCACCGACCATCAGGATGTTTGAGAGCGGGATGCGCTGTTCGGTGGCTCGGGCCGTCATCATGCGAAAGGGGTAGCGTCCGGGCTTCGAAAAACCGAAACGGAAGGACAGGAAGGTAAACTCCGGATCGAAGATCTCCAGGGAGAGTCCGACAGGTTTGAGGCAGTTTTCCAGCTCAAGAAGCGTGTAGTGCTGGGCATTGGAAAGAAGGCCGAGCTTCGTTGCAGGGGATTTTTTTAAAATGGCTTCCAGAGTTTTTTCTGCATTTGGAAAAAGGCGAACGTTTTGCTGCAGGCGCATGATGTCGGCAGCGAATGGCTGAATCTGCTCCTCGCTGAGCTGTCCGGCAAATTCTTTCGGCAGTGCGGAGTGGAGGATATGTCCCCACTGGACTTCGGGGTGGCTGATTCCGTGGGCGGCATTTTGCTCTGTGCGGATGAGTTCGCGCACTCGTCGGAGAAGCTCGGGAAGCGAGGGAAGGCCGTCCGGAGAGGCAAAATACGGACGTATAGTTTCGAGATATTCTTCAGGTTCGATGTGGTCGATATTCCTGGAATCAACTTCAAGAAGTGTTTGGTAAATGTCGAAAAAAACGATGGAGTTAATCATTACAAATCGGTTTCCAAAAGGAGTGGAAAGATATTAGCGGAACGAAGGTTTGAGGCCATAAAGGCCTTTTGTAAAGCAGCGGAAGATTTTTTTTCGCTTGTTACAAAAAATCCTTTCGCCTGATGAACCCCTCTCTGAAAGTTGGCAGCCCAGGCTTCGGCGGAAAGATGCTTTGCTGCCGTAGTCGGCCATTTTATCGGTGGAAATTCATTCACGGGTATAGCAAACGCTTCGTTCAGTTTTTGGTTAAAGGGCCGGGACTCCTGGCGGGACTTTTGCGGAGCGTGCATGAGGACTTCGATCTGGGCAGTGAGGCTCAGGCGACTGAAGGAAACGGACGGAGAATCAAGTGATATTAAAAGCTCCGGTTTTTCAGCCAGGGGCTGCACGGAAGCAGGAAGCTCATTTTTCCATTGCAGCCACAGTTTTTCCTGGCATCTGATTTCCCGCTCTTCGTCAAAGAGGGTACGGGCGACCGCAACGTCCGTGTATGCCAACGGAAACTGAAATCCAAATTTGGCAAGGTCCGGGCCGACATTGGGCAGTTCGCGACAGACGATGGGTTTACCAAAAAAAGCAGCCTCCAAAAACGTCAGGCCAAATCCTTCCTGCAAAGATGTCAGGGCAAGAACATCGGACGCCGCCATCATTTCTTCGATGCCTGGAGCGGTGCTGTCCGTTCCGCTCAGAATAGCCAGGTGGAGAGGCCAGCCTTCTTTTTTTGCCGTCTCCGCAATTCGTCGGGCGTAAGGGTGCTCCTGTTCAGAACTGGCTTCGCCTGCCGAGATAAGTTCTGCCTGGGGATCGAACCAGCGCATAAGAAGCAGAGCTTCCAAAAGATTCTTTCGTCGAAGCAAACGGCAGGGGTTCAGCCAGATGCGAGATTCCGAGCCTTTTTTGAGATTTATTTTTTTTGTCAGCCAGGCCCTTGTCTGTTGGATTTTCTGCTCAGGTGGTCTTTCAAAAGAGGGGCTTACATTCGGAAGCCAAAGACTGCGTTTGTCGCCGAACTGATGGAAAAATTTCTCGTCCTGCTGATTGATCGCAGCATGCACGACGCCGGGACGATTTGGAAAAATGATGGAAGCGAGTGCGGCCTCACTTTTACAGCCTGCTTTTTTTGCAGCTCGCCAGTGCTGCCAGCGATTGTCGAACCAAAGATCGTGATGCTGGGAGAGAAGAGGGATTTTTTTATCGAGACATAAATTGGAAATTTCGGCGGACAGCAAAACATTTCTGGCGAGGCCCAAATTATGAGCCCATACAACCGTATTTTCGGTAGTTGCCTCTGCCTCTTCGAAAAGCTGATTAAAAAAACAGCGCAGCGACTGGCGTATTTTCGCAGGCGAACATCTTTGCTCAGAAAAATAATTCAGTGAGAGATCGACGCGCTGCAAAACGCTCAGCGGTGCCACTTTTTTTTGTAGGGCAGGCAGCCAGGACGGCGAGGGGATTTCCTCACCGCCTGCCAGATACAGGTGCGTCAGTTTTTTTTCGTGTGCGGTAAGAATGGGGATTGCGCGACGGATCACCTGGGTCACACCACCTGGGCGCAGGTGGTAGTGGAGGATGATTAAATTTTGTCGGGCTTGTTTCAAAATGATGTGTAGTCTTTGAACAGTTTCGTAAGTTCTCAGAATGGCAGATTTTTTTCAAACCGGTTCCATGGCAACACTGCATCGCCTGGGTAAGCCGGATTTAGCGATGTTGGAATCGCAGTTGCTTCGTTTTTCAAAAGAAAAACCCGTTGCCCTGGTGCTGCCCTGCCATGCAAAGGAGCTGGGCACGCCAGCTTTAAAAAAAATTATCGAAACACTGAGTAAAGTAAATTACCTCTCGCAGATCGTTGTCGGTATCGATGGTGCGGATGCTGACGACTGGCAGCGTGCGAAAACAATTTTTACTGACCTGCCTCAGAAGCCTGCTTTGCTTTGGAACGACGGGCCGCGCATGAAGAACTTTATGAAGCATCTCGCCCGGAACGACTGCTTCACCGGACCTCCCGGCAAAGGACGAAATCTCTGGCTTTGCTTTGGCTACGTGATGGCCTGCGATCGGGCACAGATGTTGGTAGTGCATGATTGTGATATCCTGACTTACAGTCGCGAGCTGCTGGCACGGTTGGTTTATCCCGTGGCACACCCGACGCTGGGGTTTGATTTTTGCAAGGGCTACAGTGCTCGATTTTCGGATAAACTGAACGGGCGGGTCATGCGCCTGATGCTGACACCACTGCTGCGTTCGCTGGAGAGTATCGTAGGTTCACATTATTTTTTGCTTTGTCTGGATACATTTCGCTATCCGCTTGCAGGTGAGATCAGTGTCAATATGGATACCATTCGTCGCTGTCGAATTCCATTTGACTGGGGAATCGAGGTTGGGGTGCTGGCGGAAATTTTTCGTGTGGCCTCACCCAAAAGTATCTGCCAGGTGGACCTCTGCGAACGCTACGATCACAAACACCAGACACTGGATATTCAGAATCCGAAAAAGGGGCTGAGTAAGATGGCAACGGATATTGCCAATAGTATTTTTCATACGCTGGCAAGTCACGGGATCAAGCTGGACAAGGGAATTTTTGATACCCTCCTAAGCACCTATACGCGCAAGGCGGAGGATACGATGCACTTTTACGCGGCAGATGCTGAAATTAATGGACTCTCCTACGACAGACACGAAGAAGAGATGGCTGTGAAGGCGTTTTCGCACAGCATTCAGCTCGCGGGCGAAGCCTTCCTGGCAGACCCGCAGGAGGCTCCGATGATTCCAAACTGGAACCGCGTGAAGTCAATGATTCCAAATGTGATGAAGGATTTTTTCAATATCGTGGCTGCTGACAATGTCTGATATCATCTCTTTAATACAATCAGGCTATTAGGTTTTAGCAGCAGCACCTTATCGTGCAGTCAGGGAGAACATGGCAGAGGAGTTTTTCCAAAAGCGGCGAAGGTCCTTATGTTTGAGAGCTTCGAGTTTCTCTCCGAGTTCACCTTCTTTAAATGCCTGTGCCGCCGTATGGATTGGCCTGGAGGACTGAAGACGTAAGGAGAAGGAGGGTAGCAAAAATTTGCGGGATTTTCATGCCAATATATTGGCAAACCCACGAGGACAAAACTTTTCAATTTGTGCGAATTTGCAGGGGTGTGATTTACACGCTTTGCCTTGATTCCAAAATTGGGGCGTCTTAAAAAAACACCTTTTCCGTCAAACTCTTCATAGACTTAGACAACCTCTCTCGATACGCAAAAAACAACACCACAGCCCAAGGCTGGGTTTACAGTTGGTTGCTGCGGATTGACTGCAGGCAGTGATCAATTACCATCAGAGCGCATAAACCTCCTGCCAGTCCGGGGAATTTTTACTAACACCGAGGCCATATAAAACAGATTCCAGCGTCTTCGGGCGGGGAGCAGATTTGCCATGTTCAAACCGCCAAAGGAGAGTTTTTGAAAACCCGCCCTTTCTGGCAACGTCTTCCAGCGTGTATTTTGAGGCGGTGCGGAGTGGGTATAGTTTTTTTCCGCGGGTCATAAAGTTAATGTTTATTTTTAAAAACGATAGTAAGGAGCGTGCCAAAGATAAAACTGACAATGGAGTAGCCTACAGTAATCAAAAGCTGTTCAATTTTTGCGGTATCGCTCCAAATCAAACAAAGATACCTCCCCGCAAAAAGACACAGGGCAACAGAAGCCAGTAAAGCTGCCAGCAACAAAATCTTTACAACCCAAGGGATCCATAGACTAAATTCATCTTTGGCAACCTTTCTTAAGGCGTGGTTATGTTTTCTACTTTCGGCCTCGTAGTCTGGTTCTACGTCTTTGGAGCGGCCTCGTAACTCTGTGGGATCGGCGTCGAGTATTTTAGATTTTAAATCCTCGTTACTCATGCAGCGGGGCAGGCTGCAGAAGCTTATAGAGGACTTCTTTGTAATGCTGTAAAATTTTTTCGTTAGGGATCTCTATGTTCCTTACTCCTGGCTTGTAATATTTTTCCCACGGGGTGCCTGCTGCGTGGGTTCTGTCTATA
>JBKEBM010000106.1:0-8796 GCA_047973165.1 Chthoniobacterales bacterium | reverse complement strand
CTCTTTGTGTTGTCTGAAACTCCGGATGGAGGAATGCGTTTCAGCGGCCTGCAAAGCGCGGAGAACGAGCAGGACTGGCAAATGCTCCTGGATATTTCCGATGACAGATCAAAACAGGATGCAAAAAATATTTCGCCAAAACACATCGCCCTGGTGGAGCATGATTTTGTGGATGAGATGACGGGGAATCCAGCCCGTGCTTATTTTTCGACAAAGGTGGAGTCCGGAGAGCTGGAAATGCTGGATGCAAGCGGACTCAAGCTTGCCACACTCGGGGCGGACGTCTCCTGGAAAAACAGTCGCCTGCTTAGTATTGCCGGTCAGCTTTACCTGCAGCTTGATACGGATTTCTGGCAGGAAAACTACCGCCTTTTCGGCCTGGAAAATATCGCTTTGATAGAAGCTGTGGAGATAGACTGGCCTGGTCCGCATAGTGAAAGTGAGCAGGATCACTCAGAGCATTCACACGATGAACACTCGCATTCTCAGCACAAATAAGTTACGCTGAGTTTTCCCGATTTTTTATGAAATACTTTTTCCTCCTCAGCCTTCTGCTTGCGCTCTCTTTTACGGAGCTTTTCGCTGCCGGAGTGGAGGATGTGACCCGGGAGATAAAGCCTCCTTTCGGACTGTATTGGGGAGAGTCAGCCAATCGGCTGGAGGGGATTCTAGAGAAATCCAAAGCGAAAATTATCGAGAAAAAAACTGTGGATGGACGGCTGTGTATCGTGGCAACCGGCATTCCTCAGAAGCTTCTTCTGCGAACTACTTTTTATTTTGAAAATAACGCACTGGAAGAAGTGGAGCTGAACTACGGAGACCCGAACTGGGACCCGCTGAAGTATCTCGATTTTTTTGATAAGACACGCAGGCACCTTGATAATCGTTACGGCTCGGGAAAACTGATTGCTCGCACAAGAACTGATAATAAGGGATTTATATCCAGTCTCTCCGGCTATCAGTGGGTGCAGCCGGGCAGTTCATTGCAGTTGTTTCTTTTTACTGCGGAGGAAGGACTGAATAAAATCCGTGTCCTGAGCATGCATTACTCAGGGTCTTAAAGCATTTGTTTGACGAAGACTTCGCGGTCAAAAATTTGCAGATTGTCGGGTTGCTCGCCTGTTCCGATGTAGCGGGGCGGGATATTTAATTCTTTCTGAATTGCTGCGGCCACGCCGCCTTTACCGCTGCCGTCGAGCTTCGTAACGACGATGCCGGTGAGTCCGACGGCTTCATGAAATTCTTTGGCCTGGGTCAGCGCGTTGCTGCCTGTTGTGCTGTCTATGACGAGCCATTTTTCGTCCGGGCAGTTTTCGTGATGTTTCCCGAGGGTGCGCACAACTTTATTGAGTTCCTGCATGAGGTTGCTTTTGGTATGCAGGCGACCGGCGGTGTCGCAGATGAGATATTCGATATTTCTGCGGTGGGCACTGACGTAGGCGTCGTAGCAGAGGGCGGCGGTGTCGCCCTGGTATTGTCCTTTTACGACGTCGATATCGAGGCGTTCACCCCAACTGACAAGTTGTTCGATAGCTGCGGCACGAAACGTATCGGCTGCAGCAAACAAAACAGTGTGCCGGTTTTTTTTCAAAGAATAGCCCAGTTTTGCTGTGGTGGTCGTTTTGCCTGTGCCGTTGACGCCGAGCATTAGAATGGTGCGGGGGCGTGCCGGGTGCGGGCGCAGTAGCGGGTTTAAGGGTGGAAAAAGTTCGATGAGTTCGCGCTGCACAATTTCATTTATCGTATCGGCTTTGGGCGGGGTGGGGAGTTCCTGGAGGCGCTCCATAATTTGCAGGGTGAGAGGAATGCCCAGGTCGGCGCGGACGAGAGTTTCTTCGAGTTCGTCCCAGTCAACGGGTTTACTTGAAAAACGCCGTGTGAGATTTTTTAAAAAACCGATAGCCATAACAAAAAAGTGAGTGGCAGCTTGGCGAACGAAAGCATTTTTGGCCAGTTTTCCTTTATCTTTATTCTTTAAACCAGGAAACTTTACCTTCCCCGGCTGCATCGGCTCGCAGGCTGTCGGGCGAGTCGCTGAGTTGGGAGCGCGGGACGGGGGCGACGTGGCCGTCGGCAAAGGTTACAAAAGCTTCGGCAGTTGCTGCGGCGGAATTTGAACCATGACGGTAGGCGACATTTTCGGGTGTTGCAAAGGGTTCTTTGCTGGAAGTTTCAGCCATAAAGATGACGTTGGCAGGACGCTGAAGTTCATTGATTTTGAAGCTGCGCAGAGTTGAGTCTGGCTGCAGGTAATGGTTCATCCCGTATTGGAAAAGGTAAGGGCCATCTGGTCTTACGGGTGTTTTATTTGCAGGATCAATCCAGATGGATGGCGTTTTTGTTTGGCTGCGTTCGGCGGGGTCGAGAGCCGTGAGTGGCTTTGCGGAGAGGTAGGGGGGGAGGGCATTATACCAGGCATTGGTCTGCTCCGGCGAGAGCGGGAGGGACCCGACCTCGGGAAGCTGGCTGTCGTGCTCCATGAGGTAGAGTGTGAGGGCGATACCCCATTGCTGGAGATTGCGCAGAGAAGCGGCGCGGTCAGCCGCAGCACTTTGCTTGTAGCGAAGAGCAACGATGGTGAGAGTCGCTGCCAGGAGGATCAGAATGATGAAAATCCAGGAACGTAAATTCATTGTTTACTGCCGTCCTGGTGGTTCAGGTCTTTCCAGCCTGTGAGAATATTTTTTGGCACTCCGAAGTCGGGTTGTTTCAGAGCAGCAGTCAGAAATTTTGCGAAAAATTCAAACTCGGGTTGTTCTTTGAGAATGTGAAGTCGATCGTGCGGGAGTCCGAGAGTGCGCAGAAAAAGTGAGGCATAAAAATTGGAACTGGTAAGAGTGATGTTACTTGTTTCGTCAGTAGCAGGTTCTTTGCGTTCCCAGAAAGTTATTTCCGGGAATTTGTGAAGGAGTTTTTGAAGTTCCTGCGGAGTGAGCTTTAGCTGAACCAGCGGGGTTGTCCAGGGGAAGCTGTTGAATACGGTGCTTGAGTAAAGGTTTCCTTTTGGCCAGTCGGTACGAATGGAGTTTTGTGAGCAGGCGACAACATTGGTATTTGGAATACTCGTCAGTGCCTGGAGGTAAATTTTAAGAATTTCGTGAGGTTCCATCGGGGAGGGAAGTATTCCGATGAGAGCATTTGCTTCGGCGATCTCACTTTTATAGGTGTTAATTTTTTCGATGATTTCCTGGTCGGCTTCGGCGGTATTGGCAGTCATCGGAAGGACCTGTGTATTTAAAAATTTCCATTTGTTGTTGACCTGTTTGAGGTCTGTGCGGGCGATAGCGAATCCGGCGTTGCTTCTAAGAATGTTTTGAGTGACCGGTGGAGACCAGTTTTGGAGTTCTGTGTTGCTTTGCGAGTTCCAGGCGTCCACTTGCTTGCCGGGGTAGATGCGATGTGCGAGAATAGCATCGATTTGGGCTGCCCGGAGTTGAGACAGAAAGTCGGCAGGCGGTTCATTGGGGGATTCAAACTTCATCCAACTGAGCAGACGGAGTTCGTTTTTATTTTTTTCAGCGAGGATTTCGAGCGATTGATAGTCGCGCAGTGGCTGGCTGGGGGTGGCATTTTTTCCAAAAAATACGGGAAAGCGTGTTGGAAAATCCTCGGGTCGAGTGTCGCCGTAGAAGTTTGCCAATACTTTGATTGGGATGTCACCTTTTTCAATCGAGGCGGCAAGCCTGGCTCCTGCAGGAACGGGTTTGCCTTCGAAGTCTGTAAAGGGGGTGATAACGCTGGCCTTCAACTCGGAAAGAATTTCTGAGGGAATGGCATGGTCGAGATTGCCAAGGGCGACGACGTCGTAATCAAGTGAGTTAAAGAAGGTGACCATATTGCGGTCACCGGTTGCAAAGCCTGCAAAGGAACCCTCCAGGCTGTCGCCGGTATCAATGAGCAGAACCTGCGCACCGACTTCTTTTGCCTCTGCACGCACTTTTTTAATATAGGCTGCCAGGTAGGGGTAATGCTGCAGCGGTGCAATATCCTGCAAATCCAGAGGATAAACATTTCCTCGAATACGGCCTGTTTGCAAAATGATAATGTCTGGAGCGTTCTGATTCTGACGTTCGCAAGCTGCAGAAAAGAGAACTACAGAAAGCAGCACTACAAAGTATATAATACGGGGAAGAGACATTGCTTTACTCGCGATGATAGAAAATGCAGCCCCCTGCTTGGCGAGCTTTAATGTTGCCAGGGATTAAAAAAATCCCGCGAAGCTAAAATCCAATTATTTCTCAGATTTGGTATTACTTTACTGCGGGTCAGATTGTTTGGAAAACTCTTGTATGCGGAAAACGAACCTTCGGTGCCTGCGCGGACTTATCTTCGGGAGACCTGTATCCGACGGCGCAGACTGCGAGTGTAAAGTATCCATTATCTTCTCCGAGACCGAGAATTTTATCGTAGGAGGTGGGTTCCAGGCCTTCGATCGGGCAGGTATCGAGTCCGAGCAGAGCTGCTGAGGTCAGGAAATTTCCCAGGGCGATATACACCTGGCGCGAGGCCCAGGCACGTCGTTCGTTTGCATCGGCGAATTGTGCGATGAAGTCATTGGTTGCTTTTTCGAGTCCGGCCAGCCGTTCAGCAGGAGCACCGGTTGTTGCTGAGGTGTTTGTGATGTGATCTTTGACATCTTCGGGTGTGAGTGGATGTTTGACTGTAAAGACGACAAGATGGGAAGCATCGGTTATTTGGCTTTGATTCCAGGAGACGGCTCGTAGTTCGCGGCGAACATCCGGATTTTCAATAAGAAAAAATTTCCAGGGTTGTAGTCCGAAGGAAGACGGCGAAAGGACGAGCACTTGTTTCAGGGCTTTCCACAATTCTGCGGGAATTTTTTTTGAAGCGTCAAATTGCTTGGTAGCATAGCGCCAGCGGAGCTGCTCGAGTAAATCGAAATGTGTAATGGCAGACATGATAATATATCGGCTTATTGAGCCGCAACGGGTTTATACAGGGAGAAACTGCTTTGCAAGTTATACCAAATCTATGAAAAAAACGGACTCAGGTTCTACAGAATTTTTGTTGCCTGGGGAGAAGGGCGAAGCTCCATTGTATCTTTAATATATGGAGTGAGGTCGACGATGCCAGGCGACAAAAAGGCAAAGAGATCGACTGGCTGCACCTTTAAGATAAGGTTTTACTCAATCTCTATGATTTCGATTTGCTCGGGAGAAGTCATGGAGATTTGCGGGATTTCGTTTTTATAGAGTTTCAGAAACCCTTTGACTCGCACTTTTTTGGCATCGTAGATGCCAAAGCCATCCGGAAATGCAGAATAGTCTTTTTGACGAATCAGGGCGACAAACCCCTGTTTTTTGGGAAGACCGATGTTGATGAATGTGATGGAGTCGTTTTTGGTTTTTCCGATTTCGGTGACGAAGCCTTCGACGATGACTTCGGTTTCAGCGCGTTCTTTTAGTGTGTCCAGGTCAGTTGCGTCGAGAATCTCTTCTTCCTGGGCAAGGACATTAAAAGTGCAGCTTAAAACGATTAGTAATGAGAGGAGTTTTTTCATGCGACTATCTTTACGAAACATCCGTCCGGGATGCACGGGAAAAGCTCAAAATTATCTGAGCCAGCCAAGCAGGACAGCCGCTGCAGTAAGAATGGCAATGCCGATTCGGTAATAGCCGAAAATCGAAAGCCCGTGTTTTTGGAGGTAGGAAACCATCCATTTGACTGCGATAAGCGCAGAGGCCCAGGCGGCGATGAACCCGACAATGAGAGGAGTGAGGCCGAATGTCCTAAGCATTTCTGCTCCGTGATTCCAGGCATCCCAGGCTGTGGCTGCCGACAGGGTGAGCACTCCGAGCAGAAAGGAAAATTCGACAGATGCCGGCAGGCTCAGGCCTACAAGTAACCCACCTACAATGGTAAGCAAGCTGCGACTGACTCCGGGCCACATGGCAATGCACTGAGCAAAACCGATGACGAGTGCCAGGCGTAAAGTCAGACTTTCCAGGGGAAGTCCGCTCGTGCGCTTGTCCTCTCTACGGTTACGCCGCATCCAGGATACAAGGAGAATGGCAACACCGCCAACAAACCAGGCGATGATAATGGGCCAAAGCCCCCATTTTTTTCCGAAGAGATATTCCTTGATGGTCTCATCCAGGGCGAGGCCGATGAATGCTGCGGGGAGAAATGCAGCCAGGATATTCATGCTGAGCCGAAATCCGTCACGATATTCACCTTTTCCAAAGTGTAAGGTGCCCTGAGCCATTTGCAGGACACGTCGATAGTAGAGCCCCAGGACGGCAAGGATAGCTCCTCCCTGGATGCTGATGGCGTAGGCGTCAGCAGCTTCACTGGTGCCAATACCGAAGATGCGCTGAGTCAGCAGGATGTGTGCGGTCGAGCTTACAGGCAGGTATTCGGTGAGCCCCTCTACGATACCGATAATGAGAGCTTCCCACCAGTTCATAGTTCGAGAGCGGGGTTCAGATCGAAATGCTTTGCGGGGTTTGGTTTCACCGACTGAAGATCAGATTGCTGACTCGCCTCTTTCGTCGGTACGAATACGAATGGCCTCTTCAACGGGAAGAATAAAAATTTTTCCGTCACCGATTTTTCCGGTTTTTGCGGAGCGGCTGATGGCTTCAACTGCTTTTTCGACGAGGGAGTCGGGGATGATGATCTCGAATTTTACTTTTGGTAAAAAATCGACCGTGTATTCGCTGCCACGGTAAATTTCGGTGTGGCCTTTTTGCCTGCCGAAACCTTTGATTTCACCTACGGTCATGCCTTCGATACCGATTTCGGATAAGGCTTCTTTGACATCTTCCATCTTAAACGGTTTGATGATCGCTTCGATCTTTTTCATAAACAAGCTAGGTGCTTAGCCTCATGAATCGGATTTTGCAAGAAAGGAACTCATGGATTTAAGTCGAATTTTATATAAGGTATTTCACTATGCGAGCATATGACTGGCGCCGGTCGCGATTTGGGCGATTTTTGCGACATTTACCCAGGCCCAAGCAGCTTAAAGGGACCTGGGTGCATCGCTGTTGTGGTGATGCTTTGCTGGACCCTGTGCTGTGGCATCCGGGGGAGAGGCAGATTGCTGCGGGGTTTTCGATAGGAGCGTTTTTTTCGATGATTCCGATTCCGATGCAGATGTTGCCAGCATCGGTTTTGGCGGCGTTTACCCGATCAAACATTCCGGCTGCTATTCTCGGTTGCTGGGTGAGTAATCCGATTACGGTTCCGTTTTTTCTTTACCTTCAATATGTGCTGGGCTGTCTGGTCCTGGGCATGGATGCGAAGATAGATTTCTCTTCGGGATATAATATGATGGAGGTTTTCAGGCAGGTTCCAGGTGCCATTTTGTGCGGGGCAGTGCTGATGGGGGTTGTAAATGTAGTGATTGCCTATCCCTGTGCCTTTTTTACCTGGCGGTGGTTGACACGTAAGGTTGCCGCATCTGCTGAAAAACGAAGGAGAAAACATATGTGTAGCCGAGCTGCCGGAGACGAACCTTTGGAAAATCCAGAACCGGGAACTAAATCTTCAGAATGAGCTTTGCGGGTCAGCCACAAAGGGCTGGAACCCCTTATCCCGATCAACTCCTTTAGCGTCCGCCAATAAAGATTATACCATTAAGCATCCTGTGTATCTTCGACCTTATGGGTATGTGTCTCAATTCAACCAGATGTCTGTAATGGTCAGCCTGTAATTAGGGGAACACGCATTACAGCTAAAACGTGACTGGCTTTCTATTCGGCGAGAATATATACCTCACCAAATTACACTTTCTGCTTCACTGCCTATCATTCATGCAACGGATACTGGCAAAAGTGTATCTGATAGCGATATTTGGACACACGCCAAAGAACATTCTCTGGTGATAGTCTCAAAGGATTCTGACTCTTCGAACCGCAGCATGGTTTCATCCCCTCCTCCGTGGATTATCCACTTAAAAACTGGAAACCTTAGGAAGCACGATTATCATGCATTTTTAAAGGCATGTTTGGCCCCCTTGTTGGAGCGGGATAAAATTATCTGAGTTTGCGTCTTACAGCAAGACCAACTCCTCCCAGAGCGAGAAGAAGCAGTGAGGATGGTTCGGGAATGACCTCCAGAGCAATGCCAAAATTACTTCCACCACTAGAGCTGGAATGCCCTGTATCTACTACGAGACCTGTCAGATTTTGGGTTGTTTTGAAGATATTTAGCATTTCATCGGTCGATCCTGCCGAGTTGAGTTCATATTCGCCAGCTATTGTGGCATTTGTTGTAACAAAAGTGGCGGCTGTCCCGCTTCCATAATCTCCTACTTTACTAAGCCAGGAGAGGTTTCCTCCCGGAGGAACAGATGCCAGCGTTCCTACAAAGGTATAATCCTCGACACCGACAATATCAACATCCTGAAAAAACAAATACGAACCGGCAGGCAGATAGCCGTCTCCCAGACCTGTGAAGTCATACGTGAGCTTGACTGTGTTAGTGGCAGCCGGAGTGGTTGAGGCAATATTGAAGTAAGAATAAGGAGCTGACGGCCCCATTGCGAAGGAAAAGTCAGCTGCAGCTGCCGTACCACTCCAGGCCTTGGCACCAAGAAGAGGATACATCGCATTGTCTGTATTAGTAAGTCTGTTTGCGGTGAGTTGTGTTGCCCAGGAAGGACCAGTCGAAGCACTTGGGTTGGCGTTGCTGACCGCGCTGCTTACTGTGAATGAGCCACCCAAAGACGCAAATGCTCCCGTGTAGTTGGTGGTTACATTGCCGCTGGGTGCGCTGTATTTCAAGTAATCGGTTATTGGGTCCCCATCACGGGCTGTTAGATTATAAGTA
>JBKEBM010000105.1:0-3148 GCA_047973165.1 Chthoniobacterales bacterium | reverse complement strand
GCATTTCCTTCCGCTGTTCTTTTAAAAATCTCTCCAGCAGAGCCATCAAGCCATTGATTTCGGCAGTCGGACGCTTCCAGTTTTCCGCCGAAAAAGCGTAAAGAGTGAGGTAAGAAATTCCAGCCTTCCTGCAACCCTTCAGACAATGTCCGATGGATTTCACCCCCTCTTCGTGCCCCTTCAGCCTGGGCAATCCGCGCTGCTGCGCCCAACGTCCGTTTCCATCCATGATGATGGCAACGTGCTGCGGAATATGGGCCTGAGCCTTGCCTGAATCACTCGAAGACATACGAAGGTTTAAAAAGATGTCGCAGCAAATTAAAGACGAATCGTCTGTTCCCGATCGGGCCCGACACTTGCGATACCGAGTTTTGTTCCCGTAAGCTCGCAAAGTAAAGCAAGGTAGTCCCGCGCATTTTTTGGCAGGTCTTTAAAATTTTTTGCCTCATGCGTCGGCTCGCACCAGCCGGGAACAACGCGGTAAACAGGTTCACATTTTTCCAGATCGCTAACGAGAGTTGGCGGCACGGAAAGACGTTTGCCATTTAGTTTGTAAGCCACGCAGACTTTGATTTTTTTTACAGCATCCAGGCCGTCGAGATTGGTCACAGCAATCTCATTAAAGCCATTGAGCATATTGGAATAACGCGCCGCAACTCCGTCGAACCAGCCGCAACGTCTCGCACGTCCGGTAGTGGCTCCGAACTCCCGACCCATCGCGTGAAAAGTATCACTCAACTCCTGACTCTCCGTTGGAAAAGGCCCCTCCCCAACGCGTGTCGTGTATGCTTTCATAACGCCAAAAACGCTGCCTATCGCCGTAGGCGGCACGCCGGAACCGGTGCAGGCACCGCCGGAAGTCGTGTTTGAACTCGTCACGAAGGGATAAGTCCCGTGATCGATATCGAGAAAAGTCCCCTGGGCGCCCTCAAAAAGAAGCCGCTTTTTCTGCTGAATCGCACGGTGCAAATACGCCACCGTATTTGTGATAAACGGACGCAGGGCCTCCGCTGCAGCGAGATATTCCTTTATTACTTTTGTCGGGCTGAGCGGTTTTTCACCGTGGGAGCGAAGCAGTGCGTTATTTTCCCGGAGGCGCTCCTGGAGACGTTTTTTAAAAAGCTCCGTATCCTGCATCTCGCCCACACGAATGCCTGTCCGGGCAATTTTATCACCATAGGCCGGGCCGATCCCGCGCTTTGTCGTCCCGATTTTATTTTTGCCCTTCGAGGTCTCGCGCAGTGCATCCAAAGAGCGATGAAAAGGAAGAACAAGGTGAGCGGATTCACTGATAAGAAGATTCTTGTCGACCCGCACCCCGGCCTTGCGCAGCCCTTCGATTTCACCCAGAAGGGAAACCGGATCAATAACCACTCCGTTGCTGATGACGCAGACTTTTTTAGAACGCAAAATTCCGCTTGGAATGAGATGCAGGACAAATTTTTTGCCGCCCAGGACAATGGTATGCCCCGCATTATTTCCACCCTGACTTCGGACGACGACATCCGCATCCTCGGTCAGATAATCAATAATTTTTCCTTTTCCCTCATCTCCCCACTGCGCTCCAATTAGGATTGTATTTGCACTCTTTGCCATACTTGCTTGTTAAAATTGTTGTTGTTTGTCCAAAAAAGTCTCGTGAAGTTCGTAACACTAGCCACCCGCATCCCCTGAACAAGATTTTTCATTCGGATTATCAAAAATCCTCCGGATACGCACTAACAGGGGACTCAGGAAATCCATTTTTCTTTGAGTATCCTTGGAATGTATCGCTGATTTTTTTTATTAAAACCTGGCATCGAACCTGCTAGATACATTCCGTGAACTTGAAATACTAAAGCAAGTCCGCGTATCTACTCAACAAACCAAAATTAAACTATATGGCTAAATACAAACTGGAATACATCTGGCTCGACGGTTACACCCCCGTGCCAAACCTGCGAAGCAAAACCAAAATCGAAGATTACGACGATTTTCCAACTCTCGAAGAACTTCCCATGTGGAACTTCGACGGTAGTTCGACCCGTCAGGCCGAGGGGCACAGCTCCGACTGTCTGCTAAAGCCGATCGCTCACTTTAAAGATACGACCCGCCGCAACGGCGTTCTCGTCATGTGCGAAGTCCTCATGCCTGACGGCACACCACACCCCAGCAATGCCCGTGCAACCATTCTGGATGATCCCGATGCCTGGTTTGGATTCGAACAGGAATATTTCTTAACCCACGGCGAGCGCCCACTCGGCTTTCCTGAAAAAGGTTTTCCCGATCCACAGGGTGAGTATTACACAGGTGTTGGATTCAAAAACGTCGGTGACATTGCCCGCACCATTGTGGAAGAGCATCTCGATCTCTGCCTTGATGCCGGAATCAACCACGAAGGCATCAACGCCGAAGTCGCCAAAGGGCAGTGGGAGTTTCAGGTTTTTGGAAAAGGATCGGCCACCGCCGCTGACCAGATGTGGGTTGCCCGCTACATCCTTCTCCGTCTCTGCGAAAGCTACGGCATCGACGTTGATTTCCGCTGTAAACCGCTCAAAGGCGACTGGAACGGCTCCGGAATGCACACCAACTTCTCCACAAAACACCTGCGTGAAGTCGGTGGTGAGGAATATTTTAAAAATCTCATGAATCAGTTTCAGCGCAACATGGACGAGCATATCGCCGTTTACGGTCCGGACAACCACCTGCGCCTGACCGGCCTCCACGAAACCCAGTCCATCGACAAATTCACCTGGGGATTTGCAGACCGCGGCTCATCGATCCGTGTCCCTCACGCCTTTCGTGATAACGGTTTCAAAGGCTACATCGAGGATCGACGCCCCAACTCCCAGGGTGATCCTTATCAAATTGCAAGCCGGATTCTGAAAACGATCAACGAAGTTCCAACTTCGTAAAGAGAGCTTCTGTTTTTCAAAAAACAAAAGCAGCCGCTCCAAACGGAGCGTGCTGCTTTTTTGTGGTCATTTTTAGCCAGCCTGGTTTTTTTTACGCATATTTACCAATCGGCTTATGGGCACCTCTCCCGACTAAATTAAAATACGCTATATCCGCAAAGCTGTCCGCATTTGTCGCAGAAGCTGTATTTAAATTGATCTTCGTGGATTCATCATCCGTCCAAAATGCCACCCGCAACATGGGATTCGCAAAG
>JBKEBM010000089.1:0-3801 GCA_047973165.1 Chthoniobacterales bacterium | reverse complement strand
GGAGTTTATAAATGCGTTGCGTTTGAAGGTATTCTGGAAGGAAATTTCCTCCGCTGAGGCCGGACAACAAATCGCATTGTTTCAGGACCGAAAGAAAAGAAGGCTTTATTTTTTTCCTGATTTAAAACACCCTAAGCCAGCAAAGCGGGTGCCAAGAGGTGGGGGATGTACAAAAGAAATAGAAGGGGTTTCGGGATGTTTTGACCATATCATGCTGCTCGCCATCCAGCGTGGCGAATTTACAACCAACGGAGTGAGCAACAAACGCCTTCGAGCACTTCTGCCGAACAAATCCAGCACTTTTTGCGCTACTTTTGACTTTTAAGGGACTAAAGCCGACCTTCTTCGTCGTCATAAACGTCGAAAAAGAAGCGAATTCGGTGAGGATGTGGGCAGCACTCCGGAATATAAGTCTCATAATACTCCTGATACTGATCGGGCAGGTCGCAGATGAGCTGACAGCGCATTTTATTATTCCAGCGAATGATTTCTTTTTCGTCCTGCACTTTCGAGTGTTCGAGTAGCCACTTTCCGCAGGCTTCGTCGTCTGCTCCGGTGGCGACAAATTCACGAAAGTCTTCGGGTTTTATTTCGGTCAGCTTCCAAAGAAAAGCGGCGAGTCCGCAGGGGTGGTAGTTGTATTCGCCGTTGATCCCGAGCAGGTCGGCGCGGGCCTTGTCAACGACCCGGGCGGCGATGACAAAGGAGCCGAGTTTTTCATGCGGGCTGCGCGGGGGTGCATTGCGGAGATCAGGAACGAGAGTTTTCAGGGCTTCGGTATTCATCATATATAAGGGGTTAAAATTTGGGAAGCAGGTGGCGGAATTTATCACGTTCCGTCCAAAGAAGAAAGGCCGAGCACACTGCGACAACAAAGGGTAGAGGAAACAATCCCATGCCGCCCAGGAGAAAACCGTGGAAGCAGAGAATATTTACAACGATGGGACCGATGATGAGTAAGCCGAGCGAGCGGGTGAGGGGGATCAGCACGAGCAGGCTGCCGATGATCTCCAGTGCTTTTATAAAAGTAAAATAACCACTGGGAATCAGTGCGCCCATAAAAAGATAGGGAGCGGAACCCTCCGGCGGATGTGACATTTCCTGGAACTGAAAAAAGAAGTTCCAGGCAGCGAATTGAAAGACTGCGAAGAGAAGGAAGGCAGCGATGTGAGATGCGATTTTCATGATGTTGTATTTTTTTGGTTTAACTGAGTGCCAGATTACTTTGGGCTGCCCGTTGTGAAAAATACTTTCTCGTTATGCTTAGTATACTCAAAAGATATGCTGGTCGAAGTCTTTTAATCAGCATTTGATATCACTCAGTAACTGCCTGGTTACTATTTACTTAAAAAAACAGAATCGGAGTTGGAATTTTGATTCCGTGGTTTGACTTTTGTGTGAGTCGGCTTTTATTCTCCCGCTCTCATGAAATTGAAAGTTTTGGTAGCCGACCCAATCGCCCCGCGCGGAATCGAAGAACTGAAAAATTGCGAAGAGCTGGATGTCCTTGTGCAGACCGGCCTCTCCGAGGACGAGATTATAAAAATAGCACCGGAGCTTTCCGCAATCGTCGTCAGGAGTCAGACAAAAATAACGGCGAAGATTTTTGATGCTGCGCCAAATTTAAAGGTCGTTGGTCGGGCCGGTGTGGGAGTGGATAATGTGGACGTTCCGTCTGCAACTTCGCATGGAGTGATCGTGATGAATACGCCCGGCGGTAATACGATCTCGACCGCAGAACATGCTTTTTCGCTGATGATGAGCCTGGCGCGAAACATCCCGCAGGCCGATGCTTCGGTCAAAGCAAACCGCTGGGATCGCAAGAAATATCAGGGTGTGGAGCTTTACGGAAAAACTCTGGGTATTCTCGGGATGGGCCGAATTGGTTCTGAGATTGCCAGTCGGGCACTTGCTTTTGGGATGAAGGTGTGTGCCTATGATCCGTATTTGAGTGCGACCAAGGCAAAGACTCTGCAGGTGGAGTTGGTCGAAAACCTGGATGATTTGCTTCCCAAATGTGATTTTTTGACCCTTCACATGCCGCTCACTGCAGAGACAAAGCACATGCTTGATACCCGTCGTCTGGCTCTTTGTAAAAAGGGGGTGCGTATCATCAACTGCGCACGCGGAGGACTGGTCGAGGAAACCGCGCTGGCTGAGGCCCTGGCGAGCACTCAGGTCGCGGGGGCAGCTCTTGATGTTTTTGAAACAGAGCCCCCAACTGCGGAACTTCCGATTTTGCAGCAGGAGAGAGCTGTTTTTACACCACATCTCGGAGCTTCGACGACGGAGGCTCAGGAAAATGTGGGTATCGAAATTGCAGAAGCCATTCGCGCCATCCTTCTTTTCGGTGAGGTGCGAAACGCCGTAAATGTCCCGAGCATCGATGCAAAAACGCTTGAGACACTCGGTCCGTGGATCGATTTTTGTCAGCGCCTGGGTGCCTTTCTGGGGCAGCTCTCGCCGAAACGCGTGGAAAAACTGCGCGTTCGTTTCAGCGGAAAAATTGGTGAGCGTGATCTCACGCCCCTGACTCGTTCTGTGCTCACCGGATTTTTGAGACACATCGGTGGTGCGGAAATCAATCAGGTAAATGCCCCGGCACGCGCCGGTGACCTGGGGATCAGCATCGTGGAGAGTCGGCACAGCGAGCCTGGTGAATTTTCCGAATGGATCGAAGCCTCCGTTGAATCGGGCAACGGGACGGCCTCCGTGCGTGGAACTTTCTTTGGCCGTACTCCACGCGTGGTGATCATCAACGAACGCTTCGTCGAGGCAAAACCAGAGGGGGTAGTTTTAATCATCGAAAATACCGACGCTCCCGGCATCGTTGGTCAGGTGGGCACGGCCTTGGCGGAGGATAAAGTCAACATCGCCTCCATGTCACTCAGTCGAAATGAAATCGGCGGTACGGCTCTGACCGTTTTGAATCTCGACTCTCGTCCGTCCGACGACATGCTGACACGGCTGGTTGATACAAAGAGTATCCTCTCGGCAAAAGTGATCGAGATTTGATTCTGCGGCTGGCTTTTACAAAGAAAGCGTAACCTCAACGGCTTCGTGGTCGCTGGTTTCCTCTGAGGTCTTCAGGAGTTTCGCATCAACTTTTCCGAGACCTTTTAAAAAAATGTAGTCGAAGGTGACGGGATCATACTGTCCGTCGCCGCGCCAGGTGTGCCGCTTCGAGGCAGGGACATTTTTCCAGGTATTAACGAAACCGGCATCGACAAACTGCTCGACGACCCGGTCGCCGAAAATCCCATCGTGATTTGTATTTATATCTCCGGCGATGATCCAGCCGCGAATTTTTGAAGATTTAAAAACCACCCGCTGCATGAGAGCAGTATGTTCGATAACTTGAAGGGTTCCTTCGTTTCGTATATCGTAGTTTTCCGCAGCCTGCTTGTCGTTATAGGCACGATTGCTTTTCAGGTGGACGCCATAAACCATGAGCAGTTCTTCACTGTCGGGAACCTCCAGGGCAGCACAAACAAAACCGCGGGGAAGAGTCGGGATCACCGGACGAAAGGTCTCGGACCAGACCGCCTGGCAGGGGAGACGCGAAGCAATGGCCACCTGCTGGGGCCACAATTCTCCCGTGTAGCGCGAGATATAGCTTGAAACAACATTCGTCGTCAGCCCGACCGTGCTTACGAGGTCGTTAAATTCCTGCCAGTTCTGAACTTCGGTTGCTATGAAGATATCCGGATTGATTGCTTTCAGATCTTTCTTTGCAGCTTTGCGATGAGCTTCTTTTTGTTCCTCGGTGGCTTTGGGCGATCCGCCGGGATACCACTGGAG
>JBKEBM010000056.1:0-3262 GCA_047973165.1 Chthoniobacterales bacterium | reverse complement strand
CCGAAGGGGATGGCTCCTGCTGTGCGGAGGCGCGAGATGACCCCGGCGTCGTAGAGGGCGGTGTAGCCCTGGAGGATGTTTGAGGCGCAGGTGAGGGGTTGGCCTTTGACATTGATGTTGTCTTTGATCCCGATTGGGAGGCCACCGAGCGGCAGGGATGGGTCGGCTTTTTCGGCCAGGTTGCGGGCAGTTTTTAAATCGTAGTCCAGGCAGGCGTCGATGGAGGGATCGACGCGGTCGATTTCTGCGGCAAGGGCGTCGAGAACATCGACGGCGTGCAGAGTGCCCGAGCGGAGTTGGGACTGGAGTTCAGACAGCGAGAGCGAGGTGATTTCGGAAGGGTTCATTCGACAACTTTGGGAACGCTGAAGAGGCCGTTGCTTTGGCGAGGTGCATTTGAGAGGGCGGCGGATTTTTCGAGTCCGGGCCGTGGAGTGTCTTTGCGGAAGACATTGAAAACAGGGCGGGCGTGGGCGGTTGGTTCGACGTTTGTGACGTCGACCTGGTTGAGTTTTTCCACATGGTTGAGGACGCGCTCAAGCTGGTCCTGGAAGGTGGTGATTTCTTCTTCGGTCAGCTCCATACGTGCGAGATTGGCAACGTAGCGAACGTCCAGATTCGTATTACTCATAAGGCAAGCAGAGGTAAGGCAGGATGCGTGTTTTGTCGAAAAGAAAGTTCATTTTTGCAGGGATTGTTTGTCAGTTTTTGTTTTGTTGGGTAGCTTCCGTTTATGCCCGATAATTTACGTATCGAACCTGCTACTTTGGATGATTTGCCCGAGTTGGTGGAGTTGCTTCATGAGTTATTTTCTAACGAGCGCGACTTTACACCAAATCGCGAGCGTCAGGAAAGAGGGCTGCAACTCATCATCGAAGAGCCGAGCCGCGGACGTATCTTTGTGCTGCGAAATGAAAACCGAATCATCGGGATGATCAATCTGCTGATTACAATCAGCACGGCGGAGGGAGGCTTTGTGCTTTTGCTGGAGGACCTGGTGGTGGCACCGGATTTCAGAAACTGTGGGCTGGGAGATAAGCTGCTTCAGCATGCAGTCGCTTTTGCCAAAGAGAAAAACTTTCTCCGTATCACTTTGCTGACGGACAAACCGAATGAGGCTGCCACGCGTTTTTATCTGAGCCGTGGTTTTGTGGAGAGCGATATGATGCCGCTGCGCCTGTATATAAAGGAATAAATAGATTTTTGCCGGAGACAAAGGATGTTTGACGAGTTTGAGGATATTGGTTTTGCCAGAGTCGATCTCACGCGCGGCGAGCGTTGCGGGCGTTCCGAGGTCATTTTCGGGCAGGGAAAAACGCCTGAGCAGATTTGTAAAATTGCCCTGGTTTTAAAAGAAAAGCTTGGACGCTTCCTGGTGACACGGGTTGATGAGGCCTGTTTTAACGAGCTGCGGGAACATTTTCCGGATATGAAATTTCACCGGGAAGCATGCTGCCTGACCTGGGGGACGGAGGTCGCCTGCAGTCAGGATTTTTGTGTCGGTGTTGTTGCGGCGGGAACATCGGATATACCCGTTCAGGAGGAGGCTGTGACAACCCTGGAGTTTTTTGGCTGGCGGGTTAGGCGTTTTACGGATGTGGGCGTCGCAGGTTTGCACCGGCTGCTGGCGGCAGTCGATGAACTGCGCAAATGCGATGTGCTGATCGTAGTTGCGGGAATGGAGGGTGCCCTGCCCAGCGTGGTGGGAGGTCTGGTGGAGCGTCCGCTAATCGCCGTGCCGACCAGCGTGGGCTACGGAGCGAATCTGGGAGGCGTAACAGCCCTGCTGGGAATGCTGACAAGCTGCGCTTCGGGAATAAGCGTTGTAAATATAGACAACGGTTTTGGTGCGGCGTGCTCAGCCGATGCGATTTTGCGCCTGGCCTGCAATTCGTAAAACGGGGAAAAGCTTCATCGGGAGGGGCTTTCTTTTGGAAAATCGTGCAGCCTTTCACTGAGCGTTTCGTAGAGCTCGTCTTCCCATTCGATCCCCTCAATGACGGGTGCGCTTTTTCCTTCCCGAAAGTCGCGGGGAGCTATGAGGATTTGTGTTTGCTGATAGCCGTTTTTTTCAACGATATTATATAGTTCTTCTATATTTTTATTGCCGATCGGGATGCAGCCGACCGTTTGGTTGGAACCGTGAATGAATATATCAAACCCCAGGCCTGTGCGTCCGTCGGCTGCGGCCATTTCTTTGTCAAATTCATTGGGATAGTTTATCTTCATCGATAGATGATAAGAACTGTTGGGGTTAAGGTATTCCACAGGGTATTCTCCTTCGGGGCTTTGGAGATCGCCTTCTTTGAGCTGGGGGCCGGTCTTTCCGGAGTAGCCTGTGTCGGGATAGGATCGGATATATTCCCAGCCTGCGACACGTTTTTTCCAGAGTTCCAGCATGCGCTCTTCTTTGAATGCGAGAATGGCAAGTGGGCTGCCGTCGGTTAGGTCATCGATGTTATGAGTTTTGTCCGGAACAGAAACTTCGGGTTCTTCGGTAAGCTGATCGATAGTTTTCTTTTCTGTTTGACGGGTTTTCACAAAGCGTAAAATTGAGTCGCCGAAATAATAGAGTCCAAGGGTTCCTGATATAAAAATCAGGAGAATAAAAACTATTATCCATAGAAAATATTTCATTGGTTGGTTGCTGGTCTCCGCGAAAAAGAAGAGAGGGTCACGAGCAGGCAGGGTAAAAAGGTTAATGATATAATCGTGCTGAAGAGCAGGCCGAAGAGTACGATGGCTCCGACCCCGCGATAGAGTTCGGTGCCTGCTCCGGGGATGAGCACGAGGGGAGCGAGGCCGCAAATGGTTGTGATGGTGGACATCAGAATCGGGCGCAGGCGTGTCTCCACGGCCTCCCGGACAGCTTCGACTGATGGGAGTCCCTGCTTTATATTTTGCATAGTGCGGTCAACGATGAGGATGGGGTTATTTACCACGGTGCCGAGCAGGATGAGGAAGCCGAGCATGGTTATCATATCAAAGGGCTGGATTATTTTTGCCAGACCAATTAGCGGCAAGAGGCCACCGACGAAATTTAAAATCCAGAGTCCGATGATGCCTCCCGCCAGGCCGAGCGGTACGGTGGTCAGGATGATGAAGGGGTAGCCCCAGTGTTTAAATATAACGACGAGCAGGAGATAGCTTAGAAGCACGGCTACGATAAAATTTCCCTGCAGGGAGTCGCGTGTTGCGTCGAGCTGGTTGGCCGCTCCGGAAATGGAGAGGGAGACGCTGGAGGGGATGGAGCCGTTTTGCC
>JBKEBM010000035.1:0-17969 GCA_047973165.1 Chthoniobacterales bacterium | reverse complement strand
GTCGTAAGTCCTGCGCCAGAAATTTTCAAAACCGCGCGGTGCAGGATCAATCGGGCTTTTTAGAAACTCAACAGCTTCGCTTGGCTTCGTGATTTTTTTTCCAAAATCGTAAAAAGGCATGTAGGGACTCTTACATTATGCAAATACGTTTACAACTACTTCCAGGACGGTCAGATACTATATTGCCGGATTATTCTTTAGGGCACATTTGGAAACCTCATTTTTAACACAGAGTTGTTCAAAATCCCGGAGATGGCTTTGAAAAGATACCCGTTGGAACAAGACCAGCGGATATCTTTTCGCCTTATCTCCAAAATTTTGTCCGGCCTCTCTACCGAAAAGCAGGTTTCAGGGCGTGCCCTTTACGGTGCCAGGTTACGTAAAAAGCTTCTGCTGCCTCCTGAAATTCGGAAGGCAGCAGGTTTTTTTTGAAAATGTATTTCGTAAATTCCAGTAAGGTGCCCTCCCACACCAATTCGGCACCCTGCTGTGACATCCATTTGTTGATGTCCTGGAAATTTACGTCAGCAGTCAGGTCCTGCAGTCCGAAGCGTGCGTAGCATTCGCTTCCGACGAATCTTTCCTGCTTCCAGTAAGCTCGTAAAGTTCCGTCGGGACGCCGATGATAAATTTTTTTGGGTGGTCCGCCGTAGTCGATTGTCAGCATCGATCCGTGCCATGCAGGCATAAAATTTTCCAGCCAGATTTTATAGCTTTCGTGGACTTCAACACGCTGGCCGGGTTGTCGGTTTTTTGAAATTTCCCCGTCGAAAACAGAACTTTCCGGGAGTTCATTTTTGCCGACAGGCAGGAAGCATTCCCCGAGTCCGTTTTCTGAAAATTTTAAAAATAACTCCTCCCATCCACTTTCGCAACGTCGAAAAATTCGGCAGGGAAAAGCATCAACAAGTTCGTTTGAGAAAAACAAAGACCCCTGTGGACTGGCTTTAGCGGCTTCCAAAGGCGAGGAAAACCAGCGGGCATTGTGCCAGCGAAGTTTGCTCTGCTGGAGTTTCCTTAAAACAGGTGATACTTCTACCAACAAAAAGAGCGTAAAAAATCTGCGGATCAGAGGAGTGGAGCCTAAAACGGCTTTTGCCAGACTCCCATCTCCGGAACCGGCCTCCAGCCACGGCAGGCGTTTGGAAAGTTTTTTTCGTTCGCGGCATCCCCAGTGTGCAATTGTCCGGGCAAGCATGTCGTTGAGAGTGGCGAAGGTTGTAAAATCGCCGCGATGGCCAATACCGGAAATGTTTTTTGAATAATATCCAAGCTCAGGATCATAGAGTGCCGCCTGCATAAAACGATCCCAGCGAACATTCTGATTTGCGTCCTGAAGCCGCTTTAAAAGATTAAGGATTGCCTGACCGCGAGCTCTCACAGCGGCGTGCGGGTCAGCTTTAAAAGTATCGTGCTGAAATCTGCAGCATTGTGAAACAACTCCGAGCCAAAGTTGAAAAAAGAAACGTGCTCAGAAGCCACAATCAGCATGAGGCTCAGAATGAGAAGGTTTGCGATGTAGATAACTATCAGAGAAAAAAAGTGCCCGCCGTATTCCAGGTCCGGCTGCCTCCGGGGAATCATCAGCAGCGTAAAGGTAAAATGAAAAGCCCAGGTGAATCCCAGTGCTCCGAAAAGCCAATTCTGATAAGGCGAGACATCGATAAACTGTGCCGCGATGGTATAGACTGCCATGACGATCAGGCTGTAGAGCGGGAAAAAATAAGGGGCCAGGGCGATCCAGGTATTTACTTTATTTGCCAGAATGTAGCCTCCGTCTTTACTCACACGAAAAGCACTGACTCGCCCACCCATGAGCCAGACCCAGATCACATGAGTCAGCTCATGCCCTAAGACATAAATCCACATCGGGCGTGGCAGCCCGAAAAAAATGACTGTCCACAAAATACAACCCAGGGCAAAAAACCAAAAAACCGGAGTTGCCCAAAAGGAACTTGTCACAGTAACCCATGCGAGTGTTCCGAAAAATGTTTGTGTCAGAATCCAGGCAACCGGCAGTAAAAAGGCTCCTACGATAAGTTTTACCCAACGGGTTGGGATGGTACCAGGCGAGCGGCGGGAGTAGCTGTCGAACTTTGTTTCCCGGTTTTGCCGGGGGCGGGAGTTTCGTTCGATAGCGACAGAGGTATTGAGGCGCTTCTCTGATTTTTTATTTTTTTTGGATTGCGCCACGAATTTTTAGCAGCTTTTACGCTCTGCCCAGATAGTTACCTGTGCTGGTATCGATTTTGATGGTCTCTCCTTCTTTGATAAAAAGCGGGACCTGGATGATTTTTCCGCCTTCGATAACGGCTGGTTTGGTCACGTTGGTTGCGGAGTCTCCTTTGAGTCCTTCGGGGGATTCGATGACCTTTGCCTCAATGGTCTGAGGAAGCTCAAGCGTAGCGGGTTTTCCCTCGACGGAGAGCACCTCAACCGCCGTATTTTCAATCAGATATTCTTTGGCAGCACCGACGAAATCTTCGTTGAAGGTTATTGTCTCATAAGTCTCCGGGTCCATAAAATGGAATCCCTGGGGATCGGAATAGCTGAATTCAAGTTTAGCCCGGTTGGTCTCGACGATATCTACTTTTTCAGTCGATGCGAAGCGGACGTCCGCTGATTTTCCCGTTCCAATGTAACGAAGGCTGACCTGAACAAATGCTCGCAGATTTCCCGGTGTGCGATGCTGCACGTCGAGAATAATCGCCGGGTTGTTATTGTAGCGGATAGCCATTCCTCTTCTTAAATCGTTTGCCTGTGCCATATTTTTTTTAGTGTGTTGTCAGAAAATGTAAGTTCCTGGATTGAATATCGTGAGAAAGGATTTCTTTAAAGAATTTTTAGTCGTGTCAGGTCCTGGGAGTCCACAAGGCCAACCGGTTTGTTGTTTGCATCGAGAACGATGAGATCATCGATACGGTGTTCGCGAAGGAGGTTTAAAACACTTGCCGCCAGGCTGTTTTCGTCCACGGTGACTGGATTGCGCGTCATAAATTCTCCGATTTTACGATTGCCGAGGTCCGGGACTGTCGGAAAGTTTCTGGCGAAATCTCCGTGTGTAAAAATACCTGCGAGCTGTCCGTTTTCGTCGATGATTGCTGCGGCTCCGGCACGCAGAGCGGTCATTTTTTTAATGACTTCGACAATCAGAGTATTTGGATCGACTATTGGGAGGCGCTCAATCGACCGCATTATTTGAGAGACTTTTAAAAGCAGAGTCTGGCCGAGCTGACCACCCGGATGGAACCTGGCGAAATCTTCTTTTTTGAATCCGCGCGCTTCGAGCAGGACCATAGCCAGAGCATCTCCGGTGATTAGTGCGGCTGTGGTGCTGGAGGTCGGAGCCAGGTTCAGCGGACAGGCTTCGCGCGAGACGCCTGTATTGATTGTCACTGCCGCAGCCCGCCCCAGCGTGGAATCAGGGTTACCGGTGAGCGCAATGATGCTGACATCGAAGCGGGCGAGTGCCGGCAGGACGTTCAGAAGCTCTTCGGTTTCTCCGCTGGAACTAAGGGCGAGGATGATATCTCCGTCGCAGATGATTCCGAGGTCGCCGTGCATGGCATTGAGGGAGTTGAGAACGATGGCTGTGGAGCCGGTGCTGGTGAGAGTGGCTGCGATTTTTTCACCGATATGCCCTGATTTACCAATACCGAGAACGACGATTTTTCCGTGCTTTTCGATGGCCTCGCGAATGAGATCGATAGCCTGGACAAAGGATTTATCCAGTCGCTCCGCCACGCGGGCAGCTTCGCTGAGCTCTATTTCAAAGATACGTCGTGCGCGAGCCAGGGTTTCTTCTGGTGTGCTCATACAGAATTTTTTTTACAAATATTTGAAGCGTTCGTCATGCAGATCTTTTAACACGGTTGTCAGGTAAACCGGTTGGTCAAAAGCTTTGCGATATTTGGTGATTTCCTTTTTTTCCAGAACGACAAAACCGTACCGCTCCAGGATTCGTGCGGCACGGCGGTTTTCAAAAGTGACGACCTGACCAAAAACCTCCCTTTCACCTGCTGCGCGCAGAAAATCAAAAAACAGAGTCAGCAGGTCCCGCGTGCCCTTTACACTTTGAACTTCGGGCAGAAGGTTGAAATGAAAATGCGAGCGACACTTTGGTGCTGTGGGCACTTCTTTCCACGACTGAAAAAGTATCCACTTAATGTAAGAGCGAGTGGGTTGAGAGTAGCGATGGTAGCGACTTATCCCTTTGAAAAACAGGCGGAGGTTATTGAAAAAATCGTATCGTTTTTGTTTGTCCGGCCTGCAGGAACCAAGAAGATAACCCTTTACGGAACCCTCCTGTTCGACCACGAAGCAGGCTTCCGGCTCCTTGTCGGTATAGTAACTCGTCAGGTAATCGGCAAAAAGTTCGCGGTCTTCAAAAACCGGATCGATGGGTTTTCCGATAAAACCGGTATCGCAGCAAATCCGACGAACGGCTTCACGATCGCGGGCTTCAAAATTTCGGGAGACAATGGCAGGTCTGGACACTGCTAATTTTTGTAATCGGCAATGACCTCTCGGTAAACACTAAAGAGACGATCAAAAACATGATCCCAGGAGTAGCGGTTGCGAACGAGCTCGCTGGCTCGTGCTCCGGCCGCTGCGGTGTTGGTTGCGGAAGTTTCCACGATGGCTGTTGCCAGGGCGGCTGGAGTATTTTCCGCAGCCCATTCCATTTGTCCGCAGTAAATAATGCGGTCCATGTAGCTGCCACGTATGCCAACTACGGGAGTTCCGCAGGCCTGGCTTTCCAGTGACACCAGGCCGAAAGTCTCCTGCACTCCCGGATGAACAAAAAGGTCCGCTGTTCGGTAAAGGTTAGCCAGTCGCTTCGCGTCCGCACAATACGGAAGCCAGTGAACGCGTGAAGATTTTTTTTGAAGCTTTTGCAGGAGGGAGCGTTGCGTCCCGTCACCGATACAAAGCAGATGAAAATTTTTCCGGATGTGCGGCAAAAGTCTGAAAGCCTCGAAAAGTGTGCGAACATTTTTCTCCGGAGCAAGTCGGCCCGCATACATCAGCAAAAACGCATCTTCCGGGATTCCCAGCTCCTCCCGCGTCGTCTTTACCTGGGTATCGTCGGGATAAAATAAATCCACATTCACACCGAGATCGATGTTTTGAACGCCATCAACACCCCAGTCAGAAAGTAACTCTGCAAGTGCGGGGCTGGGAACCATCGTGCGTTCAAAACGGTTGTAGAGCGACTTCACGTAACGGCTGGAGATTTCCTCAGCAACCCGGATGGAGATCGATCCAAAAAATTTAGCAACCGAACGAATATACGCCTCGGGAAAATGTGAGTGATAAAAACCAACGACGGGAATTCCCAAAGCGCGTCCCGAAACCACGGCCTTCCATGCGAGTTGGTAGGGGTCGCCCGACTCCGCAATATCCGGTTTTTCGGCTTCCAGAATTTCTTCGACCGCACTCAGATTCAGAAGCATTCGGTAACGCGATGTCTTTGAAACAAGCGGAGACTCAATTGTATAAACACGCGCAAGCCCGTTTTCCTGGCAGGCTGTCTTTTCGCCTGGGATGACGAGGATGTGTCGGTCTTCCGGACTTTTTCGCTCGATGTAAGCAACCTTCTGCTCGATGTAACGCTTCACCCCGCCGCTGACCGGGGAATAAAACTGAGTAAGGTCGCAGATTTTCAAAATGAAAGTGCCCGGATGGGATAGAGAGAGGCTTATTCGACGCCGTTATCCGCAAGCCAGCGTTCAGCCTCGATCGCAGCAGCACATCCCTGGCCCGCAGCAGTGATAGCCTGGCGATAAACATGGTCTGCTACATCACCCGCAGCAAAAACTCCCGGCAGATTGGTGGCCGTTCCCTTGTGCTGAATGATGTAGCCATTTTCATCGAGATCAACTTTGCCTTTAAAGGGGGCCGTATTTGGCGTGTGGCCGATGGCAACAAAAACACACTTTACCTCCAGCTCACTTTCTTCATTTGTCTGAGAATTTTTGAGACGAATCGCCCGCATTTTTCCCTCTTCATCGGTGAGGTATTCCTGAGCGGCGGAATTCCAGATCACTTCGATTTTGGGATGGGCGATGGCGCGTTCTGCCATGATTTTTGATGCCCGCAGCGTATCGCGACGATGGATCAGATAAACTTTGGAGGCAAATTTAGTAAGGAAAATCGCCTCTTCACAGGCGGAGTCGCCGCCGCCAATCACACAGACCGGAACATCGCGGTAAAAAGCACCGTCGCAGGTAGCACAGGAAGTGAGTCCGTGCCCGACCAGTTCCTTTTCGCGATCGAGTCCGAGCCAGCGAGCCGAAGCTCCGCTTGCAATAATGAGAGCTTTGCTTTCCAGCCACTCTTCCCCGATTTTTAGTCGATTGACGCCGTTGACCTGCTCAAACTCCTCGACAAATCCGTAGTTAAAACGTGTCCCGAAACGCTCTGCCTGCTGGTGCATCCGCATGATGAGTTCCGGGCCATTGATACCCTCCGGAAAGCCCGGAAAGTTTTCGACATCGGTGGTGGTCGTAAGCTGACCACCTGGCTGACGCCCCTCCAGGACGAGTGGATTCAGGTTTGCCCGAGCGGTATAAACAGCAGACGTCAGCCCGGCACAACCCGTGCCTACAATAATTACTTTTTCCATAGCCGGACTACTAAAGCCAAAGCAGACTCAGGTGCAAACAAAGAAAATCAGCGGACTTTCAAAATTTAGGCATACCCGGAAATCTCATTTTTAGCACAGAGTTGTTCGAAATCCCGGAGACGGCGTTGAAAAGATGCCCGTTGGGGAAGTTTTACTTTCCGGATGAAGCGGTTTTCGGGTGTGTCCTTTCGAGAAAAACCGCGAGTCACTTTCAGACGAAAATGCGGAGAGGTTTATTCCCGCATCTCTCCGCGCCGTTCGCGGCCTTTTGCTTTGAGCTGGAGCGGGAGGCCGGGGTAGGGCTGACGGGCACGAATTTTCTTTTTCAAAAACTCTTCGTAAGCGGGAATCAGCACGCGGGGATCATTTACGAAAAGAACAATGACCGGTGGCTGAAAGGCATACTTTTCGTCTGCTCCGCGAAGCTGGGTGGCGTAGAGGAGTTTAAAGCGTTTCCCGTTTCGGCTGGGCGGAGGTGTTTTTTCGATAGCGTCGCGCAGGAGGCGATTGAGCTCGCCGGTGCCAATGCGCTGGCTGGCGGCCTCGCGGACGTTTTCGACCTCGCGCAAAAGCTTGCTGACCTGGCCGCCGGTTTTTGCCGAAGTGAGGATGATGGGAGCAAAGTCGAAAAAGAAAAGTTTACGCCGTAGTTCGCCGGTGTAGTGGCGGAGTCCGGAGGCGTCGCGTTCGCTGGCCGGGATAGTATCCCATTTGTTGGCAACGATGATAACCGGTTTGTTGGCTCGCTGAATGAGTGAGGCTATTTTTTTATCCTGTGTCGTGACGCCCTGCGAGATGTCCAGAACCAGCACGCAGATGTCTGCCCGGCGGATGGATTCCTCCGAACGCATCACGCTGAATACCTCGACCGAAGTATTGTGTCGGGAGCGATGGCGAATACCCGCTGTGTCGCACAGGATGTATTCGTGTCCGGCATATTGATACGCTATGTCCACCGCGTCCCGGGTTGTTCCGGCAAGGTCGCTGACGATGGTGCGCTCATGGCCGAGAAGGGCGTTAATGAGCGAAGATTTTCCGACATTCGGACGTCCGACGATGGCTATACGACAGGAACGTTTTTGCTCGGGAGTTTCTTCTTCGCCGAGATGCTCACCTATGAAATTTTTTAGTTCACTAAAACCACGTCCGTGTGCTGCGCTGATCGACATCGAGTTTTCAAAAGCAAACTGCGCGAAGTCTGTCTCCAGGTCATCGTGTCCGTCAGTATCGATTTTATTTATCAGCAAAAGAATGGGGCGTCCGCTTTGGCGAAAGCGTCGGGCGAGCTCGCGATCCGTCGGAGTGATTCCTTCAGGCCCGTCCACGACGAAAAGAACCAGGTCGGCAAGTTCGATGGAGAGCCGAGCGGCTGCCTCCACCTGACCGGAAAAATCGGCGTCCGAATCTGTTCCGATTCCGCCGGTATCGATGAGTTCATAAGGTAATTTCCCGATTTTACAAACTGCAGCCAGGCGATCGCGAGTCACCCCTGGCTGATCGTGCACGATGGAAATGCGGCGTCCGGCAAGGCGATTAAAAATGGCGGATTTTCCGACATTCGGACGACCCACGATGACTACGGTTTTCATTTTTTTTAAAAGCTCCGGCCTGAGATTAAGCAGGCTCTGATAAAAAGGACAGGATGTGCACTGGATTTATCGAACACGGGATTCTCTTATTTTGTTAATGCTTAGTTTTACCTGAGCCTGAGCCGGGTCTGGTCCGGTTTTTGCCCGGTTTTTCCAGCCGCTGAATCTCCTGGCGTGTCAGTTTGCGGTATTCTCCTGGCCGCATTTTATCCAAAAATATACCGCCCACTCTGCTGCGGCGCAAACGCTCCACCTCATAGCCTATCTCATAAAACATAAGTCGAATCTGCCGTTTGATTCCTTGTTGCAGCGTGACTTTTACGCGTCTCGATCCCGTTTTATAAACACTCGTCACCCGCGCCCGTCCGCCAGGGATGTGAAAGCCCTTCACGAGTTTTTTTCCGTCTTCGGGCTGGAATGCTTTATCGAGCCAGACCTCGTATTCCTTATCAATCAGGTGGGATGGATGGGCGACTTTCTGGGCGAGATTCCCGTCGTTTGTGAGCAAAAGCAGACCCTCACTTTCCCTGTCCAGACGGCCAACGTAAAAAAGATTTTCAAATTCGGGAGGAAGCGAGTCGTAAATAGTGGCGCGTCCCTTCTCATCGCTGCGCGTGGTCAGCACGCCACGCGGCTTGTAAAATGCAAGGTAAACGGCTTGCTTTTGCTGCACACGGCGACCGTTTACCTCGACAATCGAATCGGGAGACACCTGTGTCGCCAACTCGGTGACAGGCTTGCCATTTATACGGACGGCACCTTCGAGAATCAGGGCTTCGCACGAGCGGCGAGAGCCCAGACCTGCGGCTGCCAGGTAGCGGTTTAGCCGCATAAGTTCGGAAAAGATTACTCCTCGGGTTTGGTCTTGGGCAGACCAATCACGTTGTCGTCTTTTTTAAACTGGCCACGCTTTTTGAGAAGTTCGACCCGCTCAAAGCGTTTCAGGACACTGCGCTTGGCCTGGATCGAACCCTTGCCTTTCAATGTGGGATGTTGACTCATGGGCTGAACACAATGGACATACCGAGGAAGAAATCAACAGGATTTTTCCGAAAATGAGAATTTTTGCCGACAGGAACTCTGCCTTTTACCGCGCCTGGCTGATCCGTTTTCCTTTATAGGCACACCCGAAAAGCAGGTTTTCGGGTGTGCCTTTTTCACTTTTTAGTTCAAGTTCTTGACTGCGGAATAAATTATTCTCACCCTGGGAGGGCACAATGTATTCTTCTTCTGAGTCTCCGGAAACAAATCCTTCCCGTAAATTTCCTCGCCTGGCACTGCACTGGCAGATAGTTATTGCTTTGGTCCTGGCTATTCTGACCGGTCTTTTTTTACCGGAAAAAATAGCCTCTTTCAGCACGCGCGACGCGTTGGATTTTTTTGGTAAACTCTTCCTGCAGGCTCTGAAAATGCTGGTTGTGCCACTGATTTTTTCGGCCATTATTTCCGCCGTTGCCAAAATGGGGGAGGAGAAGGCCTTTGGGCGGCTCGGGATCAAGACTATTTTATATTACGGATTGACGACGGCTCTTGCTGTCGGGGTCGGACTGATCTGTGTGAATGTTTTAAAGCCGGGCGTCGTTTCCAAAGAAGTTTCTGAAAAAATGATTGCCTCGGCCAGTGTGGGCGGAGCACCGCATTTGCAGGCTGCTGAGGGGCGCGGTATGGCGGACATTATCTCCATTTTTCAACGAATGATTCCGGAAAATATTATCGAGACGGCTTCCAGCAACGGTCAGATGCTGGGTGTGATCTGCTTCAGTATTCTGTTCGGATTTTTCATTACAAAGCTGCCCCGGGAGCGCCGGGAGCGCTTTGCTTTATGGTGGGACGACGCTTACGAAACGATTATTACCATGACTGACTGGGTCATACGCTTCACGCCCTGGGGTGTTTTTGCGCTGGTTTCAGCAACGGTTATGGATACGGGTGCGAGTGCATTTATGCCGTTAATCCGCTTCTTTTTCTGCGTGGTTCTGGCTCTGTTTTTGCACACATTTGTTGTGATGCCGATTGTTTTAAAAATGTTCGGTATCCCACCCTTTCGCCATTTGCAGGCAGTCTCATCGGCCTTGCTGACGGCTTTTTCCACAGCTTCCTCCGCAGCGACCATACCTCTCTCTCTCGAGTGTGTGCAAAAAAATGGCGGCGTCTCGCAACGCATTTCGAGCTTTACCATCCCTTTGGGAGCCACGGTGAATATGAACGGAACCGCACTCTACGAATGCACGGTAGTCTTTTTTATTGCTCAGATTTACGGGATCGATCTGTCCGCAAGTGCACAAGTCACGATCGTATTGCTGGCCCTGACGACCTCCATCGGTGTTGCCGGAATTCCCTCGGCCAGCCTGGTAGCAATTGTAATCATTCTGAATGCCGTTGGCCTCCCGGCTGAAGCCATCGGCATGGTCATGGCTGTGGACAGGATACTGGATATGTGTCGAACGAGCGTAAACGTCTTCGGCGACACCTGCGGTGCAGCCATCATCGCCCGGACCGAGGGAGAGAGGCCTTACGCTACCAAATAAATACACGGAGTAGTCGGAGCACTCGGCGCGAGGGTTTTTTTCCGGAGAATAAAGATCGACGTGGTAGATCAGGGGCGGCTTCTTGCATCACGCAACGAATGAGGGTGCAGACAATAAAACTGGGGTTTCCGGAGGTGCTCTGTAGTCTTTTTAAAAAAAGCCTGTTTCCGCATGGAGGCTTGCTGTATATCTTTTTCTAAGACCGGAGAGCTTTTTTGTGAATTTCGATGATCCTCAATATTATATTAATCGTGAACTAAGTTGGCTGGAGTTTAATCAACGAGTTATTGAGCAGGCTCGGGATGAGAGTAATCCGCTGCTGGAGAGACTGAAGTTTCTTTGTATCGTCAGCTCGAATCTGGATGAGTTTTTTGAGGTGCGTTTTGCGGGGCTGAAGCAGCAGAAGCAAAATCATGCGAGCGAAGTTGGGCCGGACGGGAAGAGCGCGACCGAGCAGATCGACCTCATTGCAAAACGTGTGCGGCGGATGGTGAGAGATCAGTATGAGTGCTGGAATAAGCTAATCGCTCCGCAGCTTGAAGAGAACAGGATCACTTTTCATAACTACCCCGATGTCTCCAGGGATGAGCGGGCTTACTTTGAGAAATTTTTTCATGACTCGGTTTATCCCGTGCTCACACCACTGGCGATCGATCCGGCTCATCCTTTTCCGCAGCTTTTAAATAAGAGTCTGAATGTGCTTGTGGAGTTTGAGGGAGAGGACCTGGCCACAGATGTGGCCGTGGTGCAGGTGCCGCGTATTTTACCGCGGGTGGTGCCTTTTCAGGGAGGTGCCAGTGAGGAGCATTTTGTTTTTCTCGGGCATATTATTAAGGAGCATGTGGGAACACTTTTTCATGGGATGAAAATTAAGGGGGCGCATCTCTTCAGGATTACTCGAAACAGTAATCTGTATGTCGATGATGAGGAGATACATAATTTACTCAATGCGATCGAGGCCGAACTGCGTCGCGTGAATCGAGGGGCTGCCGTGCGGCTGGAGGTGGATGCGGATTGCCCGCCGGAGATGATTGATCGGCTGGTGGATACTTTTGGCCTGGAGCAGGAGGATGTCTTTTGTATCGACGGACCGCTGAATCTGGTAAGGCTGATGCCGCTGGCCATACAGATTGATCGTCCGGATTTGAGGTATAAGCGATTTAATCCGTTGCGGGTTGTGACTCTCGAAGCGGATGCGGATATTTTTTATCATATCAGGCGGGAGGATATTTTGCTGCACCATCCGTATGATAGTTTTCAGACGGTGGTGGATTTTGTGGCACAGGCGGCAGAGGACCCGCAGGTGCTGGCGATTAAGCAGACGCTGTATCGCACGAGTTCGGATTCGCCGATTGTGCAGGCACTGATTCAGGCGGCACAAAACGGGAAGCAGGTGACGGTTTGTATCGAGCTGAAGGCGCGTTTTGATGAGGCTGCAAACATTAAGTGGGCACGGGCGATGCGTGAGGCCGGAGTGGATGTTGTCTATGGTGTTGCCGGTCTGAAGACGCATGCGAAGGCGATTCTGGTGGTGCGAAATGAGGGGGAGTCGATCCGGCGTTACGCGCATCTGGGCACGGGAAATTATCATCCCTCGACGGCGCGGATTTATACAGACCTGGGGCTTTTTACCTGTCGGGAGGAGATCACGCAGGACCTGGCGGAGACATTTAACCTCATCACCGGTATCTCGAAATATCCTGGAATGAAGGAGTTGATGGTTGCGCCGTATGATCTCTACGGATGCTTTCAGGAGCTGATCGAGCGGGAGATCAGAAATGCCAAGATGGGGCGTCCGTCCGGGATTTATGCCAAGATTAATTCACTGATTGAGAAGGGAATTATCGCATCGCTTTATCGTGCGTCTTGTGCAGGGGTAAAAGTTCGCCTGCTGGTTCGCGGGATGTGTGCGCTTCGCCCAGGAGTTCCCGGGGTGAGTGAAAATATCGAGGTGCGCAGTATCGTGGGGAGATTTTTGGAACACAGCCGTATCTTTCGTTTTGAGAATGCCGGGGAGCCGCAGATTTTTCTGGGGAGTGCGGACTGGATGCAGCGAAATCTTTTTCGTCGCGTGGAGACAGCTTTTCCGGTTACGGCTCCGAAAGTATTTGAGCATGTCGAAGAGATTCTGGATTGGTTTTGGCGAGACAATGTGAAAAGCCGTGTGATGTTTTCGGATGGGACGTATGGCGTTGTGAAAAATAATTTGCCGCCATTTAATGCACAAGCGGAGTTTTTAGCGGATGCAATCCGCCGTAAAAAAGTGCGGATTAATATTGATCAATAGCTGTGCTCAAAGACTTCCCATTTTCATGTTGATCGGAAGTTTTGTATTTTTTCTTTCCAGGAAAAATTTTTTCTGAAACGGACAGAAAAAATCGAAAAAGTAACCTGTAACGCAATATTATCTTTTTGGTTATTTTTAAACGATTCGGTTGCAGCATCAGAAAAGTCTCTCTAGACTTTCGCGAATGTCTGCCGCCACAACTGCATCTAAAAAGGCTCCTGATGTGCCTGATTCTGCCGACCTTGAATCTCTCATCGACAAAAAGCAGTATTTAAAAGCCTTTCGCACGATGCAGCTTGCCCGCGTGCTTGAAGAAAAACTCGGGAGTCTTTATCGCGGCGGGCAAATCAAAGGTGGTGTCTTTCTCGGACGCGGCCAGGAGGCTCTCAGCGTCTCGGTCGGGATCAACCTCCGCAAGGGAGATATTTTTGCACCACTCATCCGCGACCAGGCGGGGCGTATGGCTTTTGGCGATACCGTCCTCGACACCTTGCGAACTTACCTCGGCTCGCAGCTCGGCAGCATGCGCGGACGCGACGGAAATATCCACCGCGGACGCCCCGATGAGGGCTATCTCGCGATGATCAGCCATCTCGGCGCTATGATTCCGGTTGTCGTTGGCGGTCTCATGGCACGTCAGATGCGCGGTGAAACGGGGATGGTCGGAGCCACCTGCATCGGCGACGGTGCGACTTCGACAGGTGCTTTTCACGAGGGAATAAACATTGCCGCTGTCGAAAAGGCACCGCTCGTTCTCGTGGTTGCCAATAACCAATACGCATACTCCACACCAAATTCGCGCCAGTTCGTTTGCGAAGACCTGACCGATAAAGCCATCGGCTACGGTGTAAAGGTTCGCCGTGCAGATGGTGTCGATCTCGGCTCCTGCCTGGTGACCGTGGGAGCTGCAGTCCAGGATGCCCGCGATGGTCAGGGGCCACAAATGGTGGTTGCCGACCTGCTTCGTCTCACAGGTCACGGTGAGCACGACGACGCCCGCTACGTGGATTCAAAATTAAAAACCAAACACCTCGGCAAAGACTGCCTCAAAGTTGCCGAAGATTTTCTTCAGCAAAAAAAATGGGCCACCGAAAAAGAAATCTCCGACTGGCATACAGAATGTGTCGATGAAGTCGACCGCACAACCGGAAAAGTTTTGCGCGAGCCCGCACCCGATCCGCAGCAGGAAGACTGGACGGCCTTCTCCAGCAAAGAAACCCTCAACACCAACAGCGAAATATGAGTGTGACTTATATTGATGCCATTCGTGAAGCTCAGGCACACCTTCTGCGGGAAGACTCTCGCGTCTTTATCTACGGGCAGGATATCGGAACATTCGGAGGTGCCTTTAAAGCAACCAAAAACCTGGCCAAAGAATTCCCCGGGCGAGTCATCGATGCTCCGCTTAGCGAAGATGCCATTATTGGAGTTGCCATTGGAGCAGCCATCGAGGGAATGCGTCCCATTATTGAAATGCAGTTTGCCGATTTTTCGACCTGTGGTTTCAATCAAATCGTCAACCAGGCTGCCACTCATTTTTACCGTACCGCCGTGCCCTGCCCGATTGTCATTCGGCTTCCGTCCGGCGGCACGGATGGCGGTGGACCCTTTCACAGCCAAAGCATGGAGGCTCTTTATGCTCACTACCCAGGCCTCGTCGTGCTGACGCCGGCCACGGTGGAAGATGTTTATGGAATGCTTCTCGCCTCAGTGGAATTGGACGACCCCGTCATTTTTTGTGAACACAAATTTTTATACTATCACCTGAAAGCAGACGGGCTTCCCGAGGAAGTGCTTCCGATCGGAAAAGCACGCATCGCCCGTGAAGGGCGGGACGCCACAGTCGTGACACATGGTGCTATGCTTCACGAAACTCTGGCAGCTGCGGAGGAACTTGAAAAAGACGGTTACGCCATCGAAGTCGTCGATCTGCGCTCCGTAAAACCAATCGATACGGATACCATACTGGCAAGTGTCGCACGCACAGGCCGCCTGCTCGTAGTCAGCGAAGAATGGCCCTGGGGCGGAGTCACTGCCGAAGTGGTTGCACGGGTCACTGCCGAGGGCTTCGGACTTCTTGATGCGCCGCCACAGCGTTTCAATGCACGCGATACACCGGTGCCCTATCACTCAAATTTATGGACGGCTCACCGCCCGCGAGCTCTTTCGATCACCGCTGCTATCAACAATCTTCTCGAACTTTAAACCAGGTATTTTAACAAGTCCTTCACCCTTCAAGCCATGCTTCGTTTTCCTATTCACATGCCGCAACTGGGCGAGTCTATCGCCGAGGCCACCATTGTCAGACACATTATAAATCCCGGCGAAGACATCCCCTCAAATGCAGATGTGCTTGAAGTCGAAACCAACAAAGCTGTCATGGGGGTAACCGCTCCCTGCGTTGGAAAAATGATCGAATGGTGCTCCGAAGTCGGAGAAAGCTACCCCGTCGGTGCTACGCTTGGCTACCTGGAAGCGACGGAAGAAGATGCAGAGAAAGCCGGCCTGGTCGGACGGGATGAACCAAGTGTCCCCGCGCAGGCAGCACCAAAGGCAGCTGATCCGAAAGACGAAAAAAAACAACAAAAGGTCAAACCAACTGTGACCGGTGGGCTGCCCGTGCCTGCTCACGCAGGTGGAGCAAGCTATCTCTCGCCAAGGATGAAAGCACGTATGGAGGAGCTTGGGCTGCATGCTGCTGACCTCGCCGGAGTCCCCGGACGCGGTGCTGGCGGGCGTGTCACGATCGAAGACCTGGAGCGTTTTCTTGAAGACCTGGAGCGAAATAAAAATACTCCCGCATCGACTATGCGTGTTGCCGTGGCGGATGCGATGCGACGCAGTTGGACGCGGCCTTTGGCCACGGTTGTTTTGCCGATTGAGCTGGATAAACTTCTGGAGCACCGCCGCAACAGCGAGGTGAAAGCCGGACCGGCACTCTATACTCTCCGGGCACTGGCCGTCGCCCTCGGAGAAAATCGTGCGCCTGCGGGACGCCTCGTTGGGGAGAGAATCATTCACCCGCGTTCGGTGGACATCGGATTTGCGGTCGAGGCAGAGGATGGGGTGCTGGTCCCGGTCATCCGCAACGCTGATCAGTTTTCACTTTCAGCTCTTGTTGAGCGTTACAACAGGCTCGTCGATCTGGCGCGTCAGCGTCGTCTTCCGCAGGGAGAAACGGGTGGGTCGATTGCGACCATCACAAACTACGGAGTTTTTGGACTTACGATTGCCACGCCGATTCCTTTGCCGGAACAAACTGTTCTGCTGGGAATGGGCGCGGGACGCACGGCACCAGCCTGGAACAAGGAAAAGAAAGTCTTCGAGCCGGTTACGGAGTCGATGTTTACTTTGAGTTTTGATCACAGGGTGCTCGACGGCGGAGCAGCAGGTCGGCTTCTGCAGCGTATCAGCGAGCTTTTAAATTCTCCCGAAGAATTGTAGCTCCTTGTCCCTGCCAGCTTTGCCTGGGTAACAGCCGATGCATTTTTTAGCGCGATTTTTTCAGGCCATTCCTTTGTGTATTGCCTTGTCCGTATCGCAGGCATCCGATGTGTGGAGCATTAAGAAAATAAACGGCCTGGAGTATGTCCCGCAAAAGAATGTAGAAGCTTTTTATCAGCTTAAAAAAGTTCCCTCGATGCGCCCGAAAAGTCTGACTCTCAAAGGCAAAAACAGGGAGATTACCTTTCAGGCAAACAGCCGGGCCGCCAATATAAACGGGGTTGTCCACTGGCTGTGCTTTCCGACGGTCGAACAAAACGGGACATTTTATGTCTCTCGCACAGACATTGCAAAAACGATCGAACCAGCCTTGCGCCCCGAGGCTCAGATCAAACTTCGCCCCGTAAGAACCATCGTGCTCGACCCCGGACACGGCGGGCACGACGGCGGAGCACACAGCCGCTATGCCTACGAAAAAAATTTCAATCTCGACCTGGCCCGGCGAGTCCGGGATCGACTGCTGAAGCGCGGCTTTCGGGTTCTCATGACACGCAATCGCGATGCTTTTGTGCCTCTCGAAGAACGCGCACGAATCGCCAATCGGGAAAAGGATGCCATTTTTGTAAGCATTCATTTCAATGCCTCAGACAATCGCGCAGCAAAAGGAATCGAGGTCTTTTGCACGACGCCGCGAGGTGCTCCCTCGACGGGTTACGAACGCCTGCGCTCGCGGGACATGGCCAACGAAAAGGGAAACATATCGGACATGGAAAGCTTTGCCCTGGCCAATGCAGTCCATCACGCTATGGTCGGACGTCTCGGTGGGGAGGATCGCGGGGTCAAGCGGGCACGTTTTGCGGTTTTGCGTCTGACTACGTTACCGAGTGTTTTGGTGGAAGGGGCCTTTTTGTCAAACAGGCATGATGCGCGAAATGTCTCCTCCACGGCCTGGCGCAATCGTCTGGCAGATGCCATTGTCGATGGAATTTCAAGCTACCGGCTGCTAAGCGAATACCGCATTGCCCCTCGGGTGGTTAACGATTATCGCGAGATGGTCCGTCCCGACACATCGCTGGATCCGGCTTCAAAGGAAAAACTGAAGCTTCCCTGAATCTCTGATTCGTATGACAATCCCCCCCGGTAGGGTCGTTTTGATAAAACGACCGCGTCGTGTGAGCAACGCACCATGCTGCGGTCGCTATCATACGAGTTAGTAATCCACATTCGTGTATTTGCTTGTCTTTTTGCTAGCCCGGAAATATCATCAGGCGAAGATATTCGTGTCGTATTAGAGATCGAGAGGTTGACGGGCGGATTGGAGTCGGTTTGAGAGGATCTCATGGAGGAGTGAACACACTTCCCCCAACCCCCCTTGTTTTTGAGGTGCCGGGGACAGCACCATGTTTTCTCAGGCCGAACTGAGCCTGCGTGCCACCAAGGCAAAGATTTCCTGTGTGGGACAGGCACTGGAAAGCAGAAGGCGGATGCGACGG
>JBKEBM010000034.1:0-6597 GCA_047973165.1 Chthoniobacterales bacterium | reverse complement strand
TGCACCACTCCACGGGTGGGTGTGCCAAGAATGTGTGCTGAAAATAACTTGCAGCCGACAAAAAATATGATTCTCCATCTCGGCTCAATTTCACAGACGCAGAGAGCATCAGCACTTCCTCGATGTCTCTTTCTCCAAAAAATTTAAGGGTATAAATCAATGTTTTTTAATACTCCGATCCTGAGTTGATTTTCTACTCTCAAGTAACTGCTGAGAAAAATACGACCCCAGCAGTTCAGCAACTCACAGCGTGCCTTTTTTATACACGGTTACAGCGATCAAATTATTTTCCGAATCGTAGGTTACCCAGTTACGTCGATTGTATTTTTCGACTTTTATTTTCATGGTCGTGAAGTTGAGGGCGGAGTGACAACCCGCCACCCCGCCCGGAGTCCGCAACGTTTCGTGCCATTCTGTGAGACGCTAATTCGCCAGTGACACCAGACCACCATGAAATATATCGCGACAAAAAAGGGTCTTAGGTAGATTACAGGGGATTTTTACGTAAAATTTTAAAAGCGGAGTGGAGGAGGTCTTTGCGCTGGGTCGCATCCCACGGTTTTTTTATTGCTGGGACGAGCTGGTGGCACTCGAAGTCTTTCGGGTTCTGGGCGGTATGAACATTTCGATTCCCAAAGAAATTTCCCTTGTTGGCACGCGGCGGCTTCCCTCCAGTCCGATTGCCTGCGTGGAAAATTCTCTGGAAAAAATGGCCCGGGTTGCGGCAGAGCAGATGCAGATACGGATCAATGGAGGAAGCCCGACGAGCAGTCTTATTTCCCCGTCAGATTTTCTGCTTCGGGAGACGATCGCTGACGCGCCGTGATTTATTATTTGGGAAGCTTATCCAGGGCTTTGCGGATTTGGAAGGTGCCGTCGTCCAAAAGCTGATGGGCCTTTTTGTGGGCCTGGGAGCGCACTTTAGCAGTTGTTTTAGAACCTTTGTTTACAACATCGCGCAGAATTGAAGCTGCCTGATCGATGAGGCTGATGACGGATTCTTCCACGACTTTTTCAACGCTTTTTGGCGAGGCTTTTTTGGCTGCAGATTTCTTTTTAGCCGGAGCTTTTTTGGCTGAGGCTTTACTGGTGGATTTACGGGGTTTCTTTGATGCGGATTTTGCTGTTCGTTTTGTAGCTGCCATGAAGAGATAATAGACTTTTTCTGCGATCTTGCCAAGTGGCTGTTTGCGTAGCATGGTAACCTACTTCATTTTTTTAACGCCATGGACGCCTTAATTCGCTTATTACAACAGGACTCGACGACCTCACATGCTGACCTCGCACGGATGCTCAATCTGAGCGAAGAAGACGTTGCCAAAGAGATTGCGCGTCTGGAGGCCAGTGGGCTGATTATCGGATACCAGGCCATCATCAATCGTGAGAAATGGGAGCCGGATACAGTGACGGCGATGATTGAAGTGCGCCTGACTCCGGAGCGGGCGGGCGGCTTTGATCGACTGGCGGCACGCATTGCAAAGTTTGATGAAGTGCGGAGTTGTTACCTCGTAAGTGGCGGCTATGATCTGCTGCTCGTCGTGGAGGGACAGACGCTTCGTGAGGTGGCAACTTTTGTCGCAGAGAAACTCAGTCCAATGGGTGCCGTGCAGGCCACAGCCTCACATTTTCGTCTGAAAACTTATAAGGAAAACGGCACCTTCCATGCGCTGGAAGAGACCTCTGAACGCCTGTCTGTAACGCCATGAGCTTGCCCATTGCTGAGACAGTAAAGAACATTCCGCGCTCGGGGATTCGCGATTTTTTTGAAGTCGTTCAGTCCATGAAGGATGTTATCTCTCTTGGAATTGGAGAGCCGGATTTTGTAACACCCTGGAATATTCGGGAGGCTGCGATTTACGCTCTTGAACAGGGGCATACCGGCTATACTTCAAACCTGGGGTTGCCACGATTGCGCCAGGTTATTTCGACTTATGTGAGAGAAGAATTTGGCATTTCGTATTCACCGGAAAATGAGATTCTGGTTTCAGTCGGAGTGAGTGAAGCGATTGATCTGGCCTTACGGGCAATTCTGAATCCGGGGGATGAAGTGATCTATCATGAACCGTGCTATGTTTCTTACAGCCCGAGTATTTTGCTGGCGCAGGGAAAAGCGGTGGCTGTGGCAACCCGGGCCGAGGAGGGATTCAGCCTGCGGGCGGAGGCTGTGGAAGCAGCGATCACTCCGCGCACGAAGGTGCTGATGCTGAACTTCCCGACTAATCCCACGGGCGCCACAATGGAGATTGAGGAGTTGGATAAAATTGCTGCGCTTTGTAAGAAGCACAACCTTGTCGTGCTAACGGATGAGATTTACAGCGAGTTGACTTATGAAGCTGAGGATGCAGCCAGTCATGTCAGCATTGCAAGCCGTCCGGGAATGCGGGAACGAACGGTTTTTCTTCACGGAGTTTCAAAGGCTTTTGCGATGACGGGTTGGAGGATTGGCTTTGCCTGTGCGCCGGCGGAGCTTACGGATGCGATGATGAAGATTCATCAATACTCGATATTGTGCGCTTCGACCATGAGCCAGGAGGCAGCAGTGGAGGCACTGCAAAATGGGAAATCTTCCATGCTCGAAATGAAAAGGCAGTATGAAAATCGCCGAAATTTTATTGTGAGTTCGCTGAGAGAGATGGGCTTTGAGTGCCTGTGTCCCAAAGGAGCATTTTATGTTTTTCCGCGAATTGATTCGTCCGGCCTGAGCAGCAAGGAATTTTCCCTGCGTTTGCTTCAGGAAAAAAATGTAGCCGTCGTGCCCGGGACAGCTTTTGGTCCGAGTGGCGAGGGATATGTGCGCTGCAGCTACGCGACAGCTCTCGATCAGATCAAGGAGGCGATGAAACGTATGGCAGAGTTTAAAGAGAGTCTCTGATTGCTGTGTCGAAGACCTCTGCGGCTTACGATGTTATCGTTATCGGCGGTGGAGCTGCCGGGCTTTTTTGTGCGAGTGTTGCCGGTAAGCGTGGGCGTCGTGTTGCCGTGCTGGAGCATAATCAGCGACCGGGCAATAAAATTCTGATTTCGGGTGGAGGACGTTGCAACTTCACAAATACGCGGGCAAGCTGGGAAAATTATTTGTCTGAAAATCCGCGTTTTTGTTGTTCAGCAATGGCGAGGTTTACACCGAGTGATTTCATTGCTCTCGTTGAAAAACACGGTATTCGGTATCATGAAAAAACGCTGGGTCAGTTATTTTGTGATAAAAGTTCACGTCAAATTCTCGAGATGCTTTTGGAGGAATGTGAGGAAGCGGGTGTTCAGATTTTTACTTCCTGTCACGTCCAGGAAGTAAAGCGGACAGATGGATTTTATGTTCAGACTTCGTCGGAAGAACTGCAGGCGCAATCTCTGGTTATTGCTACGGGTGGGCTTTCATTTTCAAATCTTGGAGCAAGCGATTTTGCGTATCGGCTGGCGAAGCAATTTGAGCTGCCTGTTATTTCGCCACGGCCGGGGCTTGTTCCGCTGCGCTTTTCGGAGGAGGACAAACGGCTTTTTGAAAGTCTGAGCGGTGTATCCCTGCCAGTGAGAACTGTTTTTGGAAAAAGAGAATTTTCAGAGGCGGCACTTTTCACTCATCGCGGCATGAGCGGACCGGCAGTTTTGCAAATATCCTCTTACTGGCAGGCGGGGGAGAAAGTTTATTTTGACCTTTTGCCTGGAGAAAAAGAAAAGGGCTGGCTGGCCTCTCGTCGTGGGGGACAACGGAAATTATCAGCTTTGCTTGCTCAACACTGGCCGCGACGTTTTGCAGAAAGATGGAGCGATCTTTACGCCCCGCAAAAAAATCCGGCTCAGTTTTCTCAGGAAGAGCTGCTAAAGACAGATCAGCTTTTGCATGCCTGGCCTGTCAATTTCAACGGAAGCGAAGGCTACACAAAAGCCGAGGTGACCTGTGGTGGAGTGGATACCAAAAGCCTCTCGTCAAAAACCATGGAGGCGCAAAGTGTGCCTGGGCTGTATTTTATCGGTGAGGCGGTCGATGTAACGGGCTGGCTCGGCGGCTATAATTTCCAATGGGCCTGGGCAAGCGGACACGCAGCGGGAGTGGTTTGCTGATGGTGTGATGTTTATTTAATGAGAGGTTTACTGAAACTCTCGCCAAAGTGATTGGTGTTTGTGGCGTCAGATGGGCGCGTGTAGATGGCACCTTCACCACTCTTGCGAAAGACTACAAATTTTTCTTTTCCGTAGGGTGCATTGGTCGTCAGGCCTGTGTGTGACCAGTTTTTGCTTACGATAAATGCAGCATCTGCAGATGAATCTTCCTTAACGGGAAAGAAAGCAAATGCCGACTGATCAGGACCTGCGATGATTTGGTTGGGAGGAATGATTTTGGCAGGCTGCACTCCTGGTGCGGCAATGAGAGCCTTTACGTCATTTGCCGTAAGGTAATTTTCTGAAATCAGTGTATCAAAAAACTCCTGAGCGGATCCGAAAAAATTCGTGCCGTCACGGGTCATCCAAACAGCTCCTTTTCCTGCCGTAAAAGAATCCAGCGACATTTGCTGGGTGGCCAGAGAAATCCTTCGGGCATTGCGAAGAAGGCGGGGAGTTCCTCTTCGGGAGGCTATTTGCATATATGCAGTAACGGTCAGTGTGATCAGAACTGCGATAATTGAGAGAACAACCAGCAGCTCAATAAAGCTGAAAGCTGATGACGAAGATATTTGTCGTTTCCTGCAAACTGCATTCATTTTAAAAATATCGGGCTGAAGATAAGATAAAGAGAGCCGGGTAAAATCAATGTGATAACAGACCATTCAAACAAGGTTTGATTGATTTTATTCAGAAGCCAAAGCCCGGTAAAAAAACCGATAATAATAAAGGGTAGAATCTGTAAGTCCAGGAGCAGGGATTGTTTGTTGATGAGTCCCATGGAGCTGCTGAAGGGAACTTTGAAGAGATTCAGAAAAAAGAAATACCAGGCACCTGTTCCAACAAAAGCCATTTTAGGCAGCTTACGGGTAAGCAGGTAAAGTGAGGCTGGCGGACCACCGGCATTTGCAAGCATGGAGGTGAGACCGGCCAGAAATCCCATACCTTTACCAAAATGTGGATGCCTGAGTGTAAAATTTGTTAAAGCGGGACTGAATCGCAACCAAAGCATCATAAGCAGCAGGCACAGTATCAGAACTCCTATAAAAGGAGCAAAATTTGCATCTGAAATATGTGGCATCAGGAACCATGCACCAATAACGCCCAGGGTTGCAGGAGGTGCCAGGGTGAAAACCTGCTTCCAGTCAACATACTTCACGAATGTAAAAATCGCCAAAAGATCGGCTATAATCAACAGGGGCAGAATCATTCCCACCGATTCGCGGGCGGGCAATACCGCTGCAAAAATTATAATGCCAAAGATTCCTGTCCCGGCAAAGCCTGCCTTGCTCATACCCACAAAGATGCTTCCGGTAAAAAGCAGGATGTAAGAGATAATGGAGAGGTCTATAGTTTTACTCCCTGTTGACTTTGGAGACAAAAAAAACCGGCTCCCGGTGTTGCCACCAAAGAGCCGGTTAAATTTCTGTTATGCTAAGCGATTATTAAAATGCGAAGCGAAGGCCACTGCGGATATTGGCAACATTGTCAGTTCCGCCATAGAAATAACGTCCGTCAACGAAGATACCAATGTTTTTGGTGAAGCGATATTCAAGACCGCCACCTACGTTTCCGTAGCCAGAGCCATGTCCGTTCCATGTTCCGCCGCCACCAACCATGATGTATGGAGCGAGGTTCAGGGAGCAGATAGGGTAACGGATGAAGAAGTTTCCACCGAGAGGCAGGTGCTGAGCAGTGCCTTGGTTGGAATACCATTGTGCTTCATATCCAATACCGAAGTATTTTGCGAAGAAGTAGTTCAGGCCGAAACCACCACCGGAGCCGGTTCCGAAGTAAGAACCTCCGGATCCAACGAAGCCTGAGTAGAAGGCGTCAATCTGAAATTCGTTATCACTAAAGAGACAGGTGTCGTCGATGACAACGATTTCTTCTTTGAAGGTTTTAGCGGCAGGGCCAGCCTGAACGCTTGTTATGGCTACAGCGAGCCCCAGTAATGCAGTAGTTAAGAATGTTTTCATAGATACAACAGTGTCCAAGTAGCCGTAAGAACGATTTATCGTCAAGCGAATTTCTAAAAGTTTTTTTTATTTTTTTGGAGGCCCGTCAGAGGCAGAACAAAGCGAGCTGAAATTTTGACTGAATCAAATCGACTGGCAGCCGACGATGCTGTTACCTCTGTAGTAAGATGGATACCTCCGGAAAAACATCACCTGCACTCGGCAGGCCTGTAAACGTTGCGAGACTCGTCCATCATTTTCGCACGCTTTTTCTTCTCGGTGAGTTAAAAAAAAATTTCCTGCTAATCTTTGGAGCAGCTTTTTTTCTGGCAGCACTTTTAGTGTCCTTAAAAGCGTTTGCCGATACTGCAGCTCCACCGAAACACTTCATTTTCTCCTTTTTTCTTCTGCTTCTCACCATACTGGTATTTCTCGTTTTGCTTCACAGTGTGGTCCGTTTTTTTTCTCTGTGTTCCGCTCAAAAAACAGCCATCTGGGCAGATCGCAATTTTGCGATTTCGGATCGCATGAGTCTGCTCGT
>JBKEBM010000014.1:0-24593 GCA_047973165.1 Chthoniobacterales bacterium | reverse complement strand
TTTTTTTGACCGATTTTCACAAAATTCTTGATTTTTGCACGGACTTGAACCAGTTCTGAAAAACGGTGAAGACAATCCACAGTTCTGATTCCGACGACGACCCTGACCCGTGGTGCAGAGGTAATTTTTTCCTGACTTTACTCAACCCCCGTAAAGGAGAAGCCTGATGAAAACCCTTTCTCCCACGGAAAATCGCTCAGAGAAGAAAAGTCACGGCAGCTACTTTTCACAAAAAAAGCCAGGCCCTGAAGAGGAAGAAGAAAGAGAGGAAGAATACAAAAAGGGGGATGCCCCCTGGCGTTTCTGGTTCTTTCTGAAGCGTCAAAAAAATCTGATTGGAACTGCCGCCGCAGGAAACCTGCTGACCGTTTTCCTCGTCATGCTCGTGCCGCTGATCGCCAAGCTGGTAATTGACGAGGCCATTCCAGGAAAAAACATGGGACTGCTCATCGGACTTGCGACCGGCCTGCTCATCATGCAGGTCGTGCGCTTTATCGTGGGATTCGGCGTGGAGTATCTGATCAACTACATCGGCCAGCGAACGATCTTTGATATTCGTCGCGCACTGTTTCACCACCTCCAGCTTCTGCACCTTTCTTTTTATGAGAGAAAGCGAACCGCCAGCCTGGTAAACCGTGTAATACACGATGCAACGGCGATTCAGCAGTTCATCAGCACGGCTTTCACCTCTCTTGCAAACAGTGTGGTCTCCCTCTTTGTCGCACTCTTCATCATGTTTCTCCTGAACTGGAAGCTCACACTTTTCTGCGCTGCTACTTTGCCGGTTTATTTTATCATTATTCACTCCTTCCGAAAAAAACTCAGAAGTAAGCAACACGAGGTCAAAGAACGCCAGTCCGTGCTCGCAGGAAAACTCGGCGAGACCTTTGCAGGAATCCGCGTCGTCAAATCCTTTGCCCAGGAAGATCACGAACGCCGCCGCTTTGTGCTGACGATCAAAGACAATTTTTACAGTGAGATGGAACTCCCCATGATCGGATCACGCATGCGAGCTGTCCTGGGGATTTTATTTATGTCTGTCTATGCCATCGTCGTTATTTTTATGGGCCAGGCGGCCATTGACGACAACGTCTCCATCGGATCCTACGTGGCCTTTACAAGCTATCTCTGGATGCTCTTTAGTCCGATGGAAAATCTGTCTGCACTCATTCAGTCAAGCACCAATGCACGCACAGGGTTTGAGCGTATCCTCTCCCTCCTGGACATCCGCCCAAACATTCAGGAAGATAGTAATCCGGTGGTCATCGACGACATAAAGGGGCGAGTGCTTTTCGATGAGGTTAACTTTTCCTACGAAGGTAATCCGGTTATTTCTGATTTTAATCTCACCGTTGAACCCGGTGAGATCATCGCTCTTGTCGGCCACAGTGGCAGTGGAAAATCCACATTAATGAGTCTGCTCACTCGCTTCTACGACGTCAGCTCCGGAACAATAAGCATCGATGGAACCGATCTGCGCAGGCTGAAATACGACACCTACCGCCAGCAACTCGGGATTGTTTTGCAGGAAAATTTCCTCTTCTCCGGCAGCGTCGAGGAAAATATTCGCTACGGACGCCCCGATGCCTCGGCAGAGGAAATACATCAGGCCGCACGCCAGGCCAACGCCCTGGAGTTTATCGAAGAAATGCCCCAGGGCTTCGATTCGCAGGTCGGCCAGGGCGGCGGAGCACTATCCGGCGGGCAGCGACAACGTATCGCCATTGCGCGATGTATTTTAAAAAATCCGCGCATTCTGATTTTTGACGAAGCCACCAGTGCGCTGGACAATCAAAGTGAGGCACTTATTCAGGCCTCCATGGACACGCTTATGAAAGGGCGCACTGTGTTTATCGTAGCACATCGCCTGAGCACGATCCGTAAAGCCGGACGCATCGTCGTGCTCGACCATGGCCGCATCGTTGAAGTAGGTAATCACGAAGAATTGCTTGCCAAAAAAGGTGCCTACTTTGACCTGCAGCAGCCCAAAGTGGGCAAAGAAAAATAAAACTCCCCTGCCCCAGTGATGAATCCGGACCGACAACCAAATATCCATAAGCAAATTCGCACCATGCGACGCATGGTGCTGGGACTGGTGGCTGTCTTCACAGTCATCCTCATCGCTCTTCTCCTTTTCATTCCCGTGGACGAACGCATCATTGCCGAGGGTCGTGTAAGTGCCGAGCGTGACACCTACCTTCACTCTCCCGAAGACGGCACACTCAAAGAAATTTTTGCCCGAGAGGGAGAAAAAGTCAGTAAAGGCCAGCCTGTCCTGCAACTCGACGACACATTGCATCAGGACGAGCTTGCTCAAATCGAAGCCAACATCGAAAAAGCTCGCAGTGAGCTGGAATTTCAAAGAACCCGCCTCGAACGAACCGCCAAACTCCCCCTCCCCAAAGAATTCTGGCACATGCACGAAGAGCTCACCATCGCCAAAGAACGCCTTCTCCAAAGCAAAGTGGAATATCAACGCTCAAGCGATCTCCTGGCCCGGGGACTCGTCAGCAAACAGGAGACCGAACGTTCCCGCCTCGCCGTCGAGATCGCAGAGTCCGAAAAAATCAAAACCCAGGAAAAACTTCAGATACTCGAACAAGGACTCGAAGCAACTATCCTCAGCGAGGCCAGAGCCGAAATCCAAAATGCCCAGTCCGCCCTCCGTGCACTGGAAGTCGAGGCAAAACTCCGTCGTGAGCGTATCAAACGCTGCACTCTGAGTGCACCCGAAGATGGTTTTGTGACACTGATTAACAAACGCCGCCCCGGGCAGCGCATCACTCGTGGCGAAGAGCTCGCACATATCGCACACGGTGAAGCCAGCAACGTCGAGATTTTCGCAGGAGAAAATCAGTTTGACCGTATTCGCACCGGACAACACGTCGTGATGAAGTCCAAATCTTTTGACACTCTGCGGCACGGCTACATCGAAGGCACCGTCCTGCGCGTAGCCCTCGAGCCCGAGCCAAGGCCCGAGCCTGTATCAGATTCGAAAACGCAGGGGCCGCTTTACCGCGTGGTGGCCAGAGTAGATAAAACTCCCCGTGAATTAGTCATTGGCTCAACCGTAGAGGCACGAATTATCATTCAGCGAATCCCGCTCTGGAAGCTTTTTCTGCCTTCAAACCTGCGTTGACTATGCGTTTACCCGCCCTCTTTTTTCTTTTTTTCATATTGTCGCAAGCCTGCACTTTTGCCGCCTCCACACTCTCCCCGGAGTCTCAAAAAATTATTTTAAAGGCCGACCAACTTCGGGAACAACAAAAGCACCAGGAAGCAATTATTCTCCTGGAGCAGGCCAACCGAAATGACCCGGAGCAGGCGGCAATTTTGTATCGTCTGGCCGAGCAGTATGCAGCAAGTGTCGCCTACATTATTTCCAAAGACGGACGAATAAAGCTCACCGAAATCGCCATCGATCATGCCCAAAGAGCAATCAAAGCTGATCCAAAAAGCGGCGAAGCCCACCTCGCCCTCGCTGTCAGCTATGGCCGTCTGGCCGAAAATTTGCCTCCGCGCAAACAGCTTACTTACTCCGAACTCATCAAAAGCGAAGCCGAAGAAGCCGCCAGATTAAACCCAAAACTCGATTACGCCTGGCACATCCAGGGGCGCTGGCATTACGAAATGGCGACCCTAAACCCTGTCCTGCGTACCTTTGCCCGCATCCTCCAGGGCAAACTCCCGCCCGCCTCGCTGAAGACTTCCATCAAATGTTTTAAAAAAGCCGTTGCCCTTGCCCCCCGGCGTATCCAGCACCATGTCGAGCTCGGGCGAGCTTACCTGGCCGCAGAAAACCGGAAGGAAGCGAAAAAAGAATTCGAACTCGCTCTCCGCTTAAAGGCAAAAAACAAAGACGAACTCCAGGCTCAAAAAACCGCACGCACAACTCTTAGCAAAATGAAATAAGCTGTTTCCGGAATTTGTATGATTTCATTATGCTGAAAAATTTTTCGTTTATTTCTCCCAAATTAGTATATTCCCGATTCCCGAATACCTGAAAATTATGGTGCCCGATACGAAATCAGAAACAACAAAGTGGGTTGACCTCAGCCTGCGCGACGGACAACAATCCACCCTCGACTCAGCCGACTGGGTCTTTGAAGCCCGTGGCTGGGTCAAGGCTCTGCTCTCCGCCCAAAGTGCCGGAGCCGCAGGAGCCGAAATCGCAGGCGGCCAGAGTTTCCAAACAGCCATCAGGCGCGGCTACAATCCCTTTCGACTCGTCGGCACAATAAACCAGGCTCTCCACAGCTCAAAACAAGGCTGTCAGCTATCTCTGCAAATGCTCTTCCGCGGAGCAAACGCACTCGGATTTCGGCACTACGACAAAGATGTCCTCGAGTTTACGCTGAAGGAATTCATCAAAGAAGGAATCAATAAAATCCGCTTCTTCGATGCGCTGAACGATATTGAAAACCTTGAGCTCCCCGAGTCCATTCGCTCCAATAAAGACCTGATTCTGGAAGGTGCCTTTTGCTTTGTGCATTACCCGGAAGCACCGGAACGCTACAACGACGAATACTATTGCAACTATTCAAAAATCCTCCTGGCCGCCGGCTACAACGCAATTGCAATCAAAGATATGTCCGGCCAGCTCACAGAAAAACGTGTCGCGACCCTGCTCCCCGCACTCCAGGAAATCCTGGCTCCACAAAATATTCCCCTCACCCTGCACTGCCACTCGACAAACGCACTACGTTCACAGGCCGCCATCAAAAAAGCCATCGAACTCGGAGTGGACAGAATCGAAACCGTGGAAGGCCCGCTCGCCGGCGGTTCCGCCCATCACCCACTTGCAGAAGTTTTTCCGGAACAGGCCGAATCTCCTCAATACGCAAAGCACCAAAGCTCTCTGCAAAGCCTATGGGGACGAGCACCCAAACGCCAGGATCATCAGATCGACGACCCGCTCAAGGAGCAACTCTGTGCCGCTGGCGTCCCCGGCGGAGCCATGCCTTTTGTAATCTCCGACTTGCAGCAGCAGGTCACCGCCATCCTCGCAAAATACGATGCAACCGACGACGCCACTAAAGCCAAACTAAGCTCCCTGCCCTGCAAACGCGAAGACGGCTTCCCTTTCATCGTCGCACTTTTTTTGAATGAGTTAAAACGCGTCTGCATCGATGCAGCCCTGCCGCTCCTGGTCACGCCAACCGCCGACATTTGCTGTAAACAAGCCATCACCAACCTCGCCATCGGCGCAGAACCTTTCTCCGACGACCTGGCCGGGCGTTATCTCAACCGAAACGGACAACCCAATCCCGACATTCGCTTTGCGAAACTCATCCTCGGTTACTACGGCGAGCTGAAAGAATACGATGCCGAATCCCGCGTGCATTCTCCTTCATCCCAGGTCCTCGAATTTTTCAAAAATCACAATGCGCAACAACTCGACATCTGTGCCGAACACCCCTCCCGTCGCCCCAAAGGCAACGACCTCCGCGAGGCTCAGCAGGCAACCTGGCAGCTCATCCAAAAGCTCGGAGCACGGGCACTCTCCTTCGCAAGCTTTGATCAACTCAGCATTCTCTACGCACTCAAACCCACTACTGCCGCCGCAAGTGACGATCCCATCGAACAGGCCGTCAACATTTATCTGAAACGCTCCGAATCCGCAAAAATCGACGGACGAGGCAGCACCTTCACCGGATACGAAACTCTCATGCAGCCCATCCTCTCCTATCTGGGTGCCCAGGAAGTTGTCACTGAAAACATCAGCGTCGAGCAGATTTTAAATCAAAAATTAAGTACTCTTGGCGAAGGCATCTACAAACATCTTTACGATGTTTATGTCGATTTACCCATCTGGAGCGGCGGTACTATTTTGCAAAGTCACCTCTCAAAACTTCTCACATCGGAACAAGTCGCAGGTGAACTAAAAAATGCCGCACGCAATGTAAGCGACAGCCTTATCGAACTCGACCTGCGTCCCCGGCGACAGGAAAAAACACAGATGGAAGAAGCCCTGAAAAAATTTTCCCAACTCACCATTGCCGATTTATTTAACAGCCTTGCGATGATCCAGAGCTTCGTAAACGACGTGGCAAAATACGCCACCAATCCAAAAATCTACGCCAGCCGCTGTCTAAAAATCGAAGACATGCAGCGCCTCAACAAACGCCTGAACAAAGAGAATTTCAATGATCCCTGGATTCAGCGTATCCAGCGCAGCATCACCGGAAAATACATCCGCCTCCAAACCGACATGCAACACCGCATCCAGGTATGGAAGTCTTCTTTTGCTTTATAAAGGGCGCATCCGGAAACCCGCTTTTCGGCAGAGAGGCCGGACAAAATTTTGGAGACAAGGCGAAAAAATTCACGCTGGCCTTGTCCCAACGGGCATCTTTTTAACGCCGTCTCCAGGGTTTTGAACAACTTATAAATACTATATCAAAAAAAAGGCCGATACTCCCCGGAAAATCTCCTTACAACTTTAAAGCTTCTCTAAAAACTCCGAAATAATCCCCACCGCTTCATCGATCTCCTCACGCCTCACATTGAGAGGCGGCAGCAAACGTATCGTCTCCTCACCCGCCGGGATCACCAAAAGACCAGCTGCCATGAGCTGCTTACTCAGAAAAATCGCAGGCGAAACTCCCCCAGCCACTCCGCTAAGAAAATCTTTATTCAGCCCCAGCCCGATCATCAGCCCGATCGCCCGCACCTCCGCCACAGCGGGATGATTTATATCCCCAAGCGCATCACGCAGGTAAGCTCCAAGCTCAAGCACATTTGCCAACAGCTCTTCTTTTTGAATTGTCTCCAAAACGGCCAGTGCTGCCGCACACGAAACCGGATTTCCTCCATAAGTCGTCCCATGCGAACCCGGCCCGAGCAATTCCGGCAAGCTTTTCGCCTCTCCGCCCTGCTCCGAACGCAGCTCCCGATTACGAATCCAAAAAGCACCCAACGGCATCCCGTTAGCGATTCCCTTTGCCCAGCTCACGGCATCCGGCTCGACACTCGTACCCACCAAACTTTTCCATGCGCACCAATCCCCCGTGCGGCCAAGACCACACTGAATCTCATCAAAAAGCAGAAGTAAATCACGCTCCTTACAAAGCTCCGCCAAAGCCTGCAAAAACTCATAATGTGCGATATGCACGCCGCTCTCCCCCTGGATCGGCTCCAGCAATACCGCTACCGTCTTCTCCGACAACTGCTCCCGCACCGAATTGATATCATTAAAAACAGCATGACGAAACCCCTCCACCATCGGAGCAAAACCCTGCTTCACTTTTTCCTGCCCCGTCGCTGCAATCCCCCCCAAAGTCCGACCATGAAAAGAATTTTTAAATGTAATAATCTCATACCGCCCCGTCGCTGCACCGTAACGACGTGCCAGCTTATACAAGCCCTCATTAGCCTCAGCCCCACTATTGCAAAAGAAAATCCTCCCATCCGATTCGACGACTTCATTCAGGCGAGCCGCCAGTTCCGCCTGCGGACGCGTAAAATATAAATTCGAAGTATGCACCAGCAAGCCCGCCTGCTCCGCAACCGCACGAGTCACCGCAGGGTGCGCATGCCCAAGCGAACAAACCGCAATCCCCGCACCAAAATCAAGATAGCTTTTCCCCGTCTCATCCCAGACACGACACCCCTCACCCCAGGAAATCTCCAGATCGAAACGACCGTAAGTATTTAATATATTTTCATTACAAAGCTCGCGAGTTGAACGACTCGCAAGACAGGAAAAGTCACTTTCAGTTTTCATTGTTTCTTTTGCAGTATGTTTCGAAATGCCTCTTCATCGAGAATTTCAACCCCCAGTTTTTTAGCCTTCTCCAGTTTACTCCCGGCCTCAGCTCCCGCCAATAAGTAAGTTGTTTTTTTCGAGACACTGCTCGTTACCGTTCCACCAGCAGCACGAATCATCTCCGCCACCTCCGAACGTCCCGCACTCAGCGTCCCCGTGAGCACCCATGTCGAACCCGTCAAAACCCCGGCATCCACCGAAGCACGCTCATCCCGCTCGCCCAGATTCAACCCCAGCTCCCGCAAGCGCTCCAACAGTTTTTGCACCTCCTCATTTTCAAACCAAAGCCGAATACTCGCCACCATGATCTCACCAATATCATCTGTATCCCGCAGTTCCTCCGGCGTCGCCGACCGCAAACCATCCATCGTATGAAACCTCGCCGCCAGCTTTCTGGCAGCCGTCTCCCCCACATGCAAAATTCCCAAACCAAAAAGCAAACGCCAAAAAGGCCGCCCCTTACTCTCCTCGATTGCAACCAGCAATTTACTCACACTCTTCTCCGCCTTCCGCTCCAGCTTAATCAAAGTCTCCGCCTCTAAAGTATAAATATCTGCCAGATTTGTAACCAGGCCCTCATCCACAAGCTGCTCCACCACACTCTTCCCAAGTCCCTCGATATCCATCGCCTTCCGCGAAGCAAAATGCACCAACCCCCGCCGAAGCTGCGCCTCACAGTTCGGATTCATACAACGAATCGCCACCTGCTCCGGCGAACGCACCACCCGACTCCCGCAAGCCGGACACTGCTCCGGCATCACAAATTCCCTCTCCCCACCCGTCCGCAACTCCACCTTCACCTCCACCACGGCAGGGATAATCTCCCCCGCCTTTTCAATCACCACCTGATCCCCGATACGAATATCCTTCCTCCGAATCTCCTCCTCATTATGCAAGGTCGCCCGACTCACCCGACTCCCACTCACCACCACAGGCTCCAGCTCTGCCACCGGCGTCAACGCCCCCGTCCTCCCAACCTGAATCGTAATATCCAGCAACCGCGTCACCGCCTGCTCCGCCTCATACTTATAAGCAATTGCCCAGCGCGGAGCCTTCGCCGTCGAACCCAACTCCTCCCGCAACGCAAGCCGATCCACCTTCAAAACCGCCCCATCCAACTCATACGAAAAATCATACCGCATCCCGCCAAGCTCCCGAATCGCCCCAAGCACCTCCTCCGAATCCCGAGCCACCCAGGAACGCTCCGCCACCGCAATCCCCCACCCTTTATACAAACCCAAAAGCTCGCGCTGCGTCTCCGGCAAGCCATCCGAAAACTCCCCATAACCATAAAAAACCGCATCCAATCCCCGCGCCGCCGCCACACTCGAATCCAACTGCTTCAGCGACCCCGCCGCCGCATTTCTCGGATTTGCAAAAAGTGCTTGCCCCTCCTCCTCCCTCGCCTCATTCAATTTTGCAAACTGCCGCTTCGGCAAAAAAACCTCCCCGCGAATCTCCACCCGCCTCGGATGATTCGTCCCCCGCAATTTCTCCGGCACACTCCGGATTGTCCGAATATTATGCGTCACATCATCGCCACTCACCCCATCCCCCCGTGTTGCCGCACGCACCAGACGCCCCTCCTCATAAAGCAACGAAATAGCCACCCCATCCACCTTCGGCTCCACGGTCAAAGTCAGGTCCTCCTCCGGCAACAGTTTTGCCAAACGCGCCGCAAACTCCCCCACCTCCGACTCATTATAAGTATTATCCAGGCTCTCCATCCGCACGAGATGCTGCACGGTCTGAAAAGCATCGATCACAGCAGACGCCGCATCTTTTTTTACACCAAGAGGAGCAGCTCCCACCCGCTGCGTCGGAGAATCCTTTGTCACCAGCTCCGGAAATTCCTCTTCCAGCTCCTTCAGCTCCGACAAAAGCCGATCAAACTCCCGATCTGAAATCTCCGGATCCGCATCGCGATAATACAAATCATTATGACGAAAAATCTCCCTGCGCAGTTCCGCAGCACGAACCTGCTGCACCTGCGAAGGCATTTTAAACAAATCATTAGAGTCATCCGAAAGTTGCGACATGGGTTTTTCTATATCACCATCACACCTTAATGGTCCACACATCCCTGACCTATCCCTCCGGAGCCTGCAAATACACCTAAAGTTCTGCAAACCGAATGAGTATCCAGGCAAAGTATAAAAAGATAATTCTTAATGCTGGTCAAAAAGCGACCAATTGCATATAACGCGAAGCTTATCCCTTAATTAAAACCCAAATAACAACTACTTATGGAAGCTATTATTCAAGCAATCAGTCAACGCATGGGACTACCCGAAATCGCCGTTCGTTCCGGTGTTGGAGTCATCCTCCGATTCATCAAAGAAAAAGCCGAAGGCTCACAGTTTGAGACCCTTTTAAAACTCCTCCCCGGTGCATCCGGACTCATGGGTGAAGGAGCCAGCCAGTCCAACGAAGGTGGTGGCGGACTCATGGGCAGCATCCTCGGAAGCGCAGGCAGTCTCCTCGGCGGAAATCTCGGTGATGCTGCTCAGGCACTCGGCGCCCTTCAAAAAGCAGGCATCCCAATCGATAAAGCAGGTGAATTTGCCGGCGAGTTCATGAAGCAGGCCGAAGACGCAACCGAAGGAAATGCCATCCACGACATCCTTACACAAATCCCGGCCCTGAAAGATATTCTGGGTAAATAAAACCTAAAAACACCTGCCACTTTTTATTATGGGCTATCTATCCTGGATTTTACTCGGCCTCGTCGCGGGGGCACTCGCTAAGTTCATCATGCCAGGGCGCGACCCCGGTGGCATTATTGTCACCATCCTCATTGGTATTGCCGGAGCCTTCACCGGAGGCTTTCTCGGTCAGTTCATCGGCCTTGGCACACCAAGCTCCTTCGACCTTGGAGGCATCATCATCGCAACCGCTGGTGCCATTGTCCTCCTGATCCTCTACCGCATTATTCGCGGTCTGAAGCGTTAAAAAAATCACCCCTCAAAACAACAAAACCCAACTCAAACAACTCAAACATAAATCAGAAAATAAATTATCATGGGACTACTCTCAACTATCTTCGGCAAAGTGCTCGGAACCGCAGCACCTAAAGTCATCGCACCAACCTCCTCTGCGGACACACCCGCCGATACAACTGCTCCTGCCGCCGCTGAAACGCCAGCCGCTGCAGCTCCGGCTGCACCGGAAGCCAGCGCTCCGGCACCAACACCCGCCGCACCCGAACCACCGGCAGAACCCGTCGATGTGGACGCCGTCCTCAGCGAACTCGCTGCCAACAATTCGGAAAAACTCGACTGTAAAAAATCCATCGTTGATCTCATGAAACTCCTCGATATGGACAGCAGCCTCAGCAACCGAAAAGAACTTGCTGACGAACTCGGCTACACCGGCGACAAAAGCGACTCCGCAACCATGAATATCTGGCTGCACAAAGAAGTTGTCAAACAACTCGCCAAAAACGGTGGCAAAGTCCCCGCCGATTTACTCGACTAAAAAGAGCTGAACAAACTTAAAAAAAAGCTGATGGCCGCTACGCCGTCAGCTTTTTTTATTTGACAAGGTAAAACAAAACGTCTTAACGCTTGAGAACTGCAATGTCCGGATCGTTTCTTCGATATTTCGTTTGCTTCATCAGCATCTTCGCTCTGCTTTTTCAACTGAGCGAGATCGCCCTTGCTCACGAAGATGACCCGGCTCACTCCTGCTCGACGAGCACACAAACCGACAGCCATCCTCTCAGTATCGACACCCCCTACTCTCCGGATACCACCTCTACCCAAAGCAACACCGAGCTTCCCCACCACCACTGCTGCACGGCTGGTCTGCATGCAGAAACCCTCTCCCCGCAAAATTTCTCTTCTCTCAACCCTTCCTCGAAAGGGCTGAAGGCACCCCATGAAACATCGGAGGCAGCTTTCGCTTCCAGTCTTTTTATTCCTCCCCGAAGCCTCGCTTAAAAAACGAATTGCTCGTTGCACTTCGTCTGCTGATCGCTTTCCGCGACTGACCTCCGCAAAAGGTCCACCCTCTTTGCCATAAAGTCCGCTTCGGAAAAGCATCCCGCACAGCTTCTCAGGCTGTGCAGTTTTCCCAAAAACCAGCGAATCCTTTCGCTAAAATATCACCACAAGCATTTTCGAGACCAAGTCTCCAAACCATGAAAATTCACACACTATTAAACTACCTGCTTCTGTTCGCATGCGGATCGACACTGGCCCACACTGCCACGATCCGAACCGAACAAGCCGCCATCGAATACGCCCTCAGCAATAATCCCAACCTCAGGGCAGCCCGCCAGGTCGTGGACATTGCAAAAGCACGTCACCTCGGTGCCGGCCGCCTAAGCAACCCCGAACTCGGAGCCACCGTTGCCGGAGGCGACCGATTTGAAGGCCGTATCGAGCTGGGGCTGACCCAACGCTTCCCGCTCACAAACCGACTTCGCCTGGAGAAAGAAATCTCCCAGCTCGAACTCGAAGCCGCCTCCTGGGAAATCGCCAAAGCCGAACGCGAACTCCGCATCCAGGTCCGCCAGGCCTTTCTCGACCTGGCCAGCGCACACGAAACTGTCGCCCTGCGAAAACAGCAAAATAAAATCAGCCAAAGTTTTGCCGACACGCTTGAGAAGTTCGTAAAAGAAGGCTTCACCTCGCACCTCGACCAGGAGCAGGCCAGCCTCGAAGCCCTCGGATTTCTCATTGCGACCAAAGACGCCTCAGCAGAAATCGCCAGCTACGAGAGCACCCTGGCCCGGCTCCTCGGCCTGTCCGCCGAAAATCTGAAAGCCATCGGCAACCCCGTCGGTCTCGCGCTTCCAAAAAGCCTCCCAGCTCGACGAGCACTGGCAAAACGCCCCGAGATACGCCTGGCCGAAATCGCCTTCGAAGCCGCCCAAAAAGACATCTCGCTGGCACGCGCCATGCGCTGGGAAGACATCGCCCTCACCCTCTTTGTCGAAGCCGAACGCGACCCCGAAAGCTTCAACGGCATCGCAAAAGAAACCCTTCTCGGCCTCAGCGTTTCGCTCCCTCTGCCTCTTTGGCAAAGCACCAAAGCCGCCGTCCAGGAGCGCCAGGCCATCGCCGACCAACGCGCCCTTTTGCTCGAAGCACTCGAGCGCATCAGCGCACAGGAAGCACAAACCACATGGAAGGAAATGCAGGCTCGCTTCGCCGCCGCCGAGATTCTTCAAAATAAAGCCATCCCACTCGTCAGCAAACTCCTGACAGAAACTCAGGCAGCCTACGACCGAGGCGAAATCGGTTCCGAAAATCTCTTCCGCATCCGTCAGCGCAAGGCAGAAATCGAATTCGACGCACTTCAGCAACGTCTCGAATTTCACCGCGCCCGTGCTGCCTGGCTAAACGCCACCGGCACTCCGGTCAAACCCATCAGATAACCCATTTATTTCTCATGAAAAAATTATTTTCCATCTCATCTATTTCAAAAAAAACCGCCACACTGCTGCTGTCAGCCTTTTTTACCCTTCAGGCAAATGCCAGCGAACGCTCACAAAACACCGTTATTCTCAACGACGAAGCTCTTAAAAATCTCAACATCAAACTCGCCATCGCCGAAGAAAGCGACTTCGAAGAAACGATTTTCAGTATCGGACGAATCGAAATCGATCCAAAAAATCAAGCCGTCCTCAGCAGTCGAATCCCCGGCCGCATCAGCATCATCAACGCCCAGGTCGGCGACATGGTGACAAAAGGCCAGGAGCTCGTCCGCATCGAGTCCCGCCAGCCCGGCAACCCTGCACCATCCATCCCGCTGAGTGCCCCCATCGACGGACTCGTCGTGGAATCCCACGTCAGTCTCGGACAGCCCGTGGAGCCATCCAACGAACTCCTCGACATCGTAAACATCAAAGAAATGTATGCCATCGCACGCGTGCCCGAGCACTACGCGGCCCGCCTGAAAATCGGTGAGACCATCGCCCGCATCCGTGTCTCCGCTCTCGGAGACACCAGCCTCACGGGCACGCTGCTGCGTATCGGCACCAGCGCAGACCGCGCCAGCGCATCGATCGACGCAGTCTTCCGTGTCGAAAATCCCAACCTCGCCCTCCGACCAAACATGCGGGCAGAGTTTTCCATCGTCACCGAACGTCGGGAAAACATTTTGTCCATCCCCCGCTCCGCCGTCCAGGGCGACCCATCAAACCGCATTGTCTTCGTCAAAGATTTCGATTTAAAAAATGCCTTCATCCGAACACCCGTCGAACTCGGCAAACGAAACGAATCCTCCGTCGAAATCAAAAAAGGCCTCTTCCCGGGTGACGAAGTCGTCACCACCGGATCCTACCTCCTCAACTTTGTAAACAACGACAAAGCCTCATTAAAAGAAGCTCTCGACGCTGCTCACGGGCACAGTCACGCCGAAGACGGCTCCGAACCCTCCGAAAGTGGTGAAGAAAAAGACCACGCCGAAGGAGACGAGCACGATTATGCAGAAGCTGCTGAAGCAAAAGGAAGCCTCGCTGCCTTCTTTACCCTGCCCACCATCATCTTTGCAGCACTGAGCTTCATTCTTCTCGTCGCTCTTCTTTCCACCCTCAGCCGGAGGAAAAACTAATGTTAAACAAACTCATTCGCCTCGCTCTCGCCAATCGTCTGGTCGTCCTCATCGGCGCCATTGTCGTCATTGTTCTCGGTGTCCGGACGATGACAGAACTCCCTGTCGAAGTCCTGCCCGACCTGACAAAACCAACCGTCACCATCCTTACCGAAGCCAAAGGGCTCGCTCCCGAAGAGGTCGAGACACTCGTCACCGTACCACTCGAAAGTGCCCTCATGGGTGTCAACGGCCTCACCCGCCTGCGCTCCACATCCGATGTTGGACTATCACTCATCTTCATCGAGTTTGACTGGAATACCGACATCTACCAGGCCCGGCAATTCGTCTGGGAACGCCTCCAGGGCGTCCTCTCCAACCTGCCCGAAAACAGCTCCACCATCATGACCCCCGTCGCATCGCTGATGGGCGAGATCATGCTCGTCGGCCTCAGCAGCGAAGACGGCAGCGTGAGCCCGCCCGAACTCCGCACCCTCGCAGACTGGGTCGTGCGACGTCGCTTCCAAAGCATCCCCGGAGTCGCCGAAGTGCTTTCCATGGGCGGCGGCGTAGCCCAAATCCAGGTGCAACCAGACCCCGACCGCATGCTGGCACTGAACGTCACCTTCGGCGAACTCGAAGACGCCATCAGCCGTGCGGCCTCCAATACCACCGGCGGTTTTTTAACCTCCGGCCCACAGGAGATCATGGTTCGCAATCTCTCCATGACCACCGAGCCAGGCGACATCGCACGCACCGTCGTTAAGTCCGTAAACGAACGCCCCATCACCATCGGAGACCTCGCCACAGTCCAATGGGATATCGAACCGATGCGTGGCGATGCCGCCATAAACGGCATCAAGGGAGTCGTGCTCAACGTCACCAAATCACCCGGCTTCGATACACTGGAGCTCACCCGAAAAGTCGAAGAAGCTATCGAGGAACTCAGAAAAACACTGCCCAAAGGCGTCACCGTCACTCCGCTTTTCCGACAAGCCGACTTCATCGAGCACGCCATCGGAAATCTCGAAGAAGCCATTCGCGACGGTGCCATCATGGTCACGATTATTCTGTTCCTCTTTTTACTGAATTTTCGTACGACCTTTATCACCCTCACTGCCATCCCCATCTCCTTCGCCATCACCTTCATTACCTTTAAAGTGATCGGCGTCAGCGTCAACTCCATGACCCTGGGCGGACTGGCCGTGGCCATCGGCATGGTCGTCGATGATGCCATCGTCGATGTCGAAAATGTCTACCGAAGACTTCAGGAAAATAACCTCAGCCCGACCCCGCTGCCCAAGCTCGAAGTCATCGCCCGGGCCTCCGGCGAGGTTCGAAACTCCATCCTCTACGCCACGCTTTTCATCATTCTGGTGTTCATTCCACTCTTCAGCCTGACGGGTGTGGAGGGGCGTCTTTTCTCACCCATCGCGATTGCCACGATGGTCAGTATGGCAGCATCCTTCATCGTCTCACTCTCCGTCATCCCCATTCTCTGCTCGCTTTTGCTCAACCCAAAAGCAAGCAAAGCCGGGCACACCGACAAGAGCCTGGTCCGCCTGATGAAGTATGTGCTAAAAAATACCTGGTTGCGACTGGCCCTATCGCAACCCTTCATCGTCATAGCCATTGCTCTCTGCCTGTTGATCGGCGCACTCATGCTCTATCCGCTCATGGGGAAAGATTTTCTACCGCCCTTTCAGGAAGAAACAGCACTCGTCGCCCTCACCACAGCTCCGGGGACTTCTTTAAAACAAACCAACGAAGTCGCCGATATGGCTGACAAACTGCTCCTGAAGATTCCCGAAATTCGGACCGTGGGCCGACGCATCGGACGCGCCGAGCGCGGAGACCATGTTGTCCCGGTCTCCTCCATCGAGTTTGATATCGACTTCAAAAAAGGCGGACGTCCCCGCTCCGAAGTCGTCAAAGAAATTCGGGAAAAAATACAAACTATTCCCGGAGCCTTCGGTGTCGTCAGCGGACCGCTGGCGGACCGTATCGGCCACATGCTCAGCGGAGTCTCGGCAAAGATCGCCATAAAAATCTACGGTGCCGACCTCCAGCAACTCCGCAAAATCGGAACAGAGATTCAGAGTGTTGCTCAAAGCATTCCCGGACTCGAAACCGCACGTATCGAGCAGCAGGCCATGATCCCGCAGCTTCGTATCGAAGTCGATCGCGACCGCGCCCTCGCCTACGGCATCACACCCGGCGAGATCAACAGCCAGCTCTCCGCCCTCATGGCCGGCGAAACGCTCAGCGAACTCTACATCGGCCAGCGCACCGTCGATCTCGTCGTGCGCCTGCCCGAAAGCTGGCGCGAATCTCCCGACCGCCTCTCCGAAATGCTGATCCAAACTCCGGCAGGACAAAGCATCCCGCTGAACCTGATCGCAAACATACGCGAGGCTCTGGGACCAAACGTCATCCAGCGCGAAAACACGCAGCGACGCTTCGTTGTCAGTATCAACCCAACGACCCCCGACGTCACAAACCTCATCGAAACGCTGCAAACCCGGGTGGCCAAAGAAGTCTCCATCCCCGACGGTTACTTCCTGAGCTACGAGGGCGAATTCAAGGCACGAGAAGACGCATCCAAACGAATCGCTGCCTTCTCTCTGCTCATTCTCACCGTCATCGCCTTCCTGCTGAACCAGTATTTCGGCACACCGATTTTTGCGATTCAGGTTCTTGCAGACATCCCGCTGGCAATTATCGGCGGCCTCGTTTCGTCCTGGTTACTGGTCAATAATGTCAGCATCGCCACACTCGTCGGCTTCATCGCTGTCGCCGGGATCGCGGCACGAAACAGCGTCATGATGATCTCCCATTACCTGCATCTCATGCGCCACGAAAACGAATCCTTCTCACGAGAAATGATCGAGCGGGGAACACTCGAACGTATGGTTCCGGTCCTGATGACTGCCCTGGCCGCAGGGCTGGCACTGGTCCCACTACTCCTGGACGCAGAAGCTCCCGGCAAAGAGATTCTGCATCCCGTGGCCGTCGTCATCGTCGGCGGACTCTTTACTTCGACCGTTCTCGGACTCGGAGTTACGCCGGCTGTTTTCTGGCAATTCGGACGAAAAGCCGCCGAGCGTGTCGTAAAAAATCAGTCACCTGCAACGCAATAAACTAACCCAAAAATAAATATGAAAAACATAACTCTGATAAAATCAACTAAAAGCAAACTCCTCCTCGTCGGCATCAGTCTTGTATCTTTGGGACTCTCCCAGGCATACAGTGACGACTCCCACGATCAAGGTGCTCACGACGGTCACAAACATGCAGACCACGAAGGGCATAAGCACGACGAGGCCGGAGCCAAAGAAGACAGCATTAAAACACCAAACGGTGGTAAGCTGCTCACATCTGTCGAACCGCACGCCGAACTCTTCGTCACCGAAGAGCGAAAAATTCAGATCACCTTTCTCGATGAGGACGGAAAAATAATCCCCGTCGAGAAGCAAAGCGTCAGCGTGATCTGCGGAGATCGTCAGTCGCCCACACGCCTGAGCTTTGCCAAAAACAACGGTGTTTTAATTTCCGAAAATACCCTGCCCGACGGTGATAACATTCCGGCAATCATTCAGATCAAAAGCAGTTCCGACGCCAAAAAAGTAACCGAACGCATCAACCTGAATCTTGCAAAATGCTCTACCTGCGAAAACGCAGAATACGCCTGCACCTGCAGCCATTAAAAAAAACAGAAACAAAAAAAGGGAGCGACTTTTGAAGCCGCTCCCTTCTTTTTTGCAAAATAAAATTACTTCGCTTTATCTAAAACTGCATTCCATGCCTTGAGCTGATCGGCCTCGGCTTTGAAAAGCTCATCAGTCGGATCAAGAATTTCAATCGAGGTGATTTTGTCTCCGCCGGAGATTTTGTTGACGACATCCTGCCCTTCAGTGACTTCACCGAAGACGGTGTGTTTCCCGTCCAGCCACGGCGTGGCAACATGCGTGATAAAAAACTGACTGCCATTGGTGCCCGGGCCGGCGTTTGCCATTGAGAGAATACCGGGCTTGCTGTGTTTTAAATTCGGGCGAATCTCGTCACCGAATTTGTAGCCCGGACCGCCTGTGCCCGTGCCGGTCGGGTCGCCACCCTGGATCATGAAATCGGGAATCACGCGGTGAAAAGTCAGGCCGTTGTAGTATCCGCGTTTGGCAAGATTTAAAAAACTTGCAGCGGTCAGAGGTGTCTCGGAGGCAAACACGGTTGCTTTGATATCTCCCTTGTCGGTTTTAAAAATAATACGAATGTCTTTATTTGAATCGCTCATGTCGGCTCCATGGCTGAACGCTTGAAGGCAAAATGTCAAACCGACGACGATAAAATTTACGAAAAGTTTCTTTTTTGTCATAGCCCAAAGCATTAGCACAACTTCATGAGTAATCAACAAAGAGAAAGCGTTCTCGGTCTGGTTCAGCACGCCTGCTCCGAAAATCCGGAGGAGAATTTTCAGCGTGCCGTTGAGGGGATTCGCGAAGCCGCTGCTCGCGGAGCGAATATTATTTGCTTACAAGAGCTGTTTCGTTCGCTCTATTTTTGCCAGGCCGAAGATCACAAATACTTTGAGCTGGCCGAGACAATTCCAGGCCCGAGCACTAAGCGTCTCGGCGAACTCGCCAAAGAGTTAAACGTCGTCATCGTAGCCTCGCTCTTTGAAAAACGCGCTTCCGGTCTCTATCACAACACCGCAGCCATCATCGATGCCGACGGGTCTTTGATGGGTAAATACCGGAAGATGCACATCCCGGATGATCCGCTTTTTTACGAGAAATTTTATTTTACGCCCGGCGACCTCGGCTTCCTGGCCTGGAACACGGCACACGGGAAAATCGGTGTCTGCGTTTGCTGGGATCAATGGTATCCCGAATCGGCACGCCTCACCGCCCTTCGCGGTGCCGAGATATTATTTTTCCCAACGGCCATCGGCTGGCACCCCGGCGAAAAAGAAAAATACGGGAAACGTCAGCACGACTCCTGGGAAACCATCCAGCGCAGCCACGCAATTGCAAACGGCTGCTACGTCGCCGCCGCCAACCGCATCGGCCTGGAAACTCCCGAAGGCGGTGACGGCATAGAATTTTGGGGACAGAGTTTCGTCGCCGATCCCTCGGGACAAATCATTGCGAAGGCTTCGGTGGACCAGCCGGAAGTTTTAGTCGTTCCGATCGAAAGCAAAACCGTCGAAACCCAGCGCACGCACTGGCCCTTCTTTCGGGATCGCCGCATCGATGCCTATGATGACATCAATCGCCGCCTGATTGATTAACTTTTTCTCAGAATCGTTCACTCGACCGAAAGCCAATGCCAGCAAATAAAGCAACTCCCCCACCCCACCGCCGCATCGGCCCGAACTTTCGGGCAGCACACGACTACAAGGAACTGATAAAACGCTGGCGAAAAGTGGCGGCAAAAACCGGTCTCAAAATGCGTCGCTTCGCCCGTGCCGGAAAACAGGATATTTTTTATCTCGAATCTCCTGCACCGAAAAAATCACAACAACTTTCCGAGAAAAATAAACCTGCCATTTATTTATCGGCAGGCATTCACGGCGACGAACCCGCCGCTCCCGCCGCACTGATCCATTGGGCTGAAAAAAACACAAAACGCATCGCCGCCCTGCGCTGCCTGATCTTCCCCTGCCTCAACCCCTGGGGCCTCATCAATAACTGTCGATGTGACTCCCAGGGACGTGATCTAAATCGCTCCTACCACGACAATTCCATCGAACAAACCGCCGCCCACAAAAAGCTCCTGTGTGGAAAACGCTTCGACCTCGCAATCGCCCTCCACGAGGACTACGATGCATGTGGATACTACCTTTACGCCACCAATCACGCAGAAAGTACCTTTGCAAAAAAAATGCTGAATACTGCTGCCAGGCACATTCCGATTGACAACAGAAAGGAAATTGATGGAATAAGATGTGCAAACGGTTTAATATTGCCTAAAATACTCCCAAAATTCAGGAAACAGTTGCCCGAAGCACTCCTGCTTGTTACAGAAAACACTAACACCACTTTTACTCTTGAATCCCCTTCTGAATACTTTCTGGATGACAGAATCCTTGCACACAACGCAGTATTGGATTTAATTACCGCCTCATTACTCTTTCCACCACCCACAAATTGATTTTCAGATGCTAATTATCGATCAACTCTTCAGTAAATGTCTGTCTTCATTCACTGTCTTCCTTCTCAGTTGCATTCTTTTCCTGCCCGGTCTCTATGCCGATAAAGTGATTTTAAAGTCAGGTGAGACTCTCAAAGGTCAGGTTGTCAGTGAATATTCCGACCAGATTTTGATGCGTATTGATTTCTCCAAGGGAATTCGTGAAGAAAAAATTATCCTGCGAAAAGATATTGTCAGTATCGAAAAAACAAATCCTACCGTACTTGCCTACCAGTCTCTAAAGGCAATTTCCATCCCCGAAAATCTGCTTGCACAGGAAGATTTGCAACCACTCATTTTACGCTACAAGCGCTTTATCCGACAAAATCCAAAATTTGAATCTCTATCTGAAGCTCAGAAAACTCTTGAAACCCTGGAGGCCGACACGGAACGCCTCAAAGCCGGAGATATCAAAATAAATCACTCCTGGATTGAAAGCTCAGACGTTGCCTCCCAAAGCTACCAAGTCGAAGCCATTAAACAATGGCGGCGAATGAATAAACTTTACAGAAGTGCTGAGATCATCCCCAGCCTGAATACCTTTGCCAAACTTGAAAAAACATACCCCGGTTCAGCCATCTTTCCCCAGGCTGTTATCGAGGCCCGCGATATTTTGTCCAAACTGGAAGCAACGATGAATCACCAGATTCGCACCTTCAACTATAAAGAGGCAGAGCGCGAAAAAAATATAAAACTGGAAAGTGAGAGCATGGCCGCCTCCATTCGTGCAGCTCGTGAAAAAGAGATTGCCCTCGCCGAAGCCAAAATCGAACGCTCCAAAGCTCCCGACGACGTATTTTCTTCATTTAGTACGATTTCAAAAAAATCCATGGAGGACCTCCGGGATTTGACTAAGAGTGAAAATACCCGTCTGAGTCAACTGAATATCGAAGGCATGCAAAGGAGTTTAAAATCCACAAAAAAAGCTTCCGATTTTCTGAACACCGAAGCACCTGAAAGTGCCCAGGAGTCCATTGAGGAAGCCCTCATCGAGTGGCCGGAAAATGAGGCTGCATTGCATCTGCAAAAAAGTATCGACGATGCCCTCAAAGCAAAAGCTGCAGCAGCAAAGGCTGCTGAAAACCCGGAAGCTGCAGAGGGGACTGAAGGAGCCGAAGGAGCTGATACAAAAAATCCTGAAAAAACAGATGCTGATTCCAAGGATTCCCAGGATTTATAGAAGCTTGATACCGAAACCTTTCTAACCGAATAAGCTAACCAATAAATCACTGCTATGCCCGGACAATACCCTTCCAGCCCATATAGAAAAACTGGCAACCTGGTCTATTTTACCCGGATGGTTGACAAGGTTCGCCTTCACCAAGCCGGAGAACTTCACGAAGACCTCATTGCCAATGTCGGCCAGGCCTTCGATGCCTACTGCTGTGAGTTTTTAGGAATCCAACACGAAGAGCTCTCCAAAAAAATTTCCGAAGGTCTTTCCTACGACGCCCTGCTTCAGTGGGCTTTTGAAAACGGACACCAACCCTCCGAGTTTGAAATCATGCTCTGGAACGGCTTCATGACCAAGCGCGGCTGGCAGGACTCACTGACTCCAAAGCTCCAGGAGCGCATCGCGGAAAGTGGACTAACATCGCGCAGCGACGTCCTGTCCATGTTTGACTACCTCGATGCCGACGAAGGCAGAGAACCCTTCTCTCAAAAGCCCCTCCGGGAATAACCCGCGAGTTAATCCTCCAGCGTAAATCCTATCAGGACTGTCACCTGCCAGTGGGCGACTTTTCCCTCTTCGATATGTCCGCGTGTTTCTTTGACTTCAAACCAACGCAGGTTACGCACAGATTCACTGGCTTTTGCAACAGCTCTCTGCACCGCATCCTCAATGCTCACCGTCGAAGAACCCACTAACTCAATTTTTTTATAAACATGCTCGCTCATCCCCAAAAAAATTGCACGAAAACGGAAATTATAAAATCCTTTTCTCGTTCCGGGTTTGACAAAAGCAGCCGAAAAAGTGAGAGGATAGCAGCTTGAATACAGCAAAAAAAACACGCTCCTGGGACATCAGCTTTCTTTCCAATAAAGAAGTCCTGCGAACCAAGTCCTTCGGAATCACTAAAGAAGCCAAATCGGTCGATTTCCCGATCCGACTCCTGCGTTACTGGTTTGGATTTCATCTCATGCGAGAGGAGTACTGGCGAGCTGGCAAACCCATCCGTGTCGCCGAAATCGGTGTTGACAGCGGACAAATGCTTCGCTTCGCACACATGGCCTCCCAACGCGGAGAATGTAACAAATTTGAATTTGACCGCTGGCTCGCCGTGGATGCCATCCTCCAGAAAGAACGTCTGGAAGAAGCAGGCTACAAAGATTTTTTTGAACTTAATCTCGAAGCAAAAGAATTCGAACTCGACGGACTCTATGACACTGCGGTTTGCCTGCACGTCCTGGAGCATCTTCACGATCCGGAAAATACAATCGTTCAACTCGCAAAGACTATTAAGCCGGGCGGATCCATCATAGGCGGCTTCCCCGTCCTGCCCGACTTCCTGGTAAAAACCCGGGAAAAACAAGTCCGCAAAACAGCGCGTCCAATGGGGCATGTCAGTATTTTTTCTCCGAAGCGGGTTCGCCACATGGCAGAAAATGCCGGCCTGACTCTCGAGTTTGCCAGCGGGGCCTTTCTGATGCGAAGCAAAGGCTCCGGCCTCGAAAACTCATCTGCCTGGCTGCGCCTGAACCTCCTCTGGGGTGCTCTTTTTCCCGCGTGGCCTGGCGAGATTTACTGGCTCATGCGAAAACCACAGTAAGAGGCCTTTTGTAATTTACCCTCAATTCAGTTTGACCTCCGCCTCCGTTTTTGCAAAAAGGTTGGTCTATGAACTGGCTCCTTATCGCAGGTGGCATGGCCTTATCCTCCCTCACCACTCAAGTTGAAAAAACGGACACAACAAACTACACCCTCCTCGCAGAAAGAGTTCCCTCCGAAGAGGTTCTTACCCGCTCCTACTGGGGCACTCCGATGCTTCCGGACGGCAAGGGAGGCTACAGCATGATTTCCCCCATCAATCCTGAGTATATCGCTCGCAGCCTGAAACGTCCTCCGATTACCAATGGCAAAGTCTTTCGTCCCAGCCGTGCCACAGCGCAAGTCATAAATGCAGCGCAGGAAGAAGCACTCAGTCTGCCAACCAACTGATTAAAAAAACACCCTTTTCACAAAGCGGCTCCTGGTAAAACAGGAGCCGTTTTTTTTATAAACCAAACCTCAGGGATCAACCCAAACATCACACGAGATCAACGCAGTCCGGCAAACGAATGCTCGCAAAACTACTTCCCCATCAGATAGCCGAGGCTTTCAGGTCGTAAACCTGCGTTCCGGTAATCTCCACATCGAGAAAATCTCCCACCTTCTCGTCACGGTCCAGAATAACACGGCAATCGACATCCGGTGCATCATGCTGTGTCCTGCCCACGCGAGGCTGATCGAGTAGGATACGGATTTTTTTACCAACCTGCTCTTCCGCAATTTCGCTGGCGATTTTTTGCTGCAACTTCATCGCTCTTCTGTAACGACGATTTTTTACGCTGGAAGAAATCTGATTCTCCATCTTCCCGGCTCGTGAACCCTCTTCCTGGGAATAGGTAAAAATTCCCAGGCGCTCAAAACGCCGTTCTTCGATAAACTCCAGAAGCGACTCAAACTGTTCCTCCGTCTCACCAGGAAAACCCACGATGAACGTTGTCCGTATTCCAAGATTCGGAATTCCGAGACGAAGACGATCAATAAGATTTTCAATATGCTCACGACTTGTCTCACGTCGCATTGTTTTCAGCATCTCTGCATGAATGTGCTGAAGCGGAATATCAATGTAAGGCACAACTCTCGGATTTGCAGCAATCGCGGATATAAGCTCATCACTCCAGTGCGCGGGATGTGTGTAGAGAAGACGTATCCAAAAATCTCCTTCTATTTCCGAAAGCGTGTCCAGCAGTCGAGTCAGAGTCGGTCCGCGCGAGGAATCCACCGGCTGTGTGGGATTAGATTTCTGCTCCCAAAGGTCCATTCCAAAATACGTTGTATCCTGGCTAATAAGGTTAAATTCTTTGACCCCTTCGCCGACAAGCCGCTTCA
>JBKEBM010000230.1:0-10226 GCA_047973165.1 Chthoniobacterales bacterium | reverse complement strand
CCGCACGCCGTTCCTCCTCAGTTCTTGAGGCCATGAATCAAATGAATAAAGCCGGTTCCGTCATCCAGCCCACACGCGGAAAGGTCGCGGACTACCATGAAAAGAAACACCGGGTTTTCCTCCGTATGCACAGCGACTTTCTGGCCTATCGTAAAGTCATGAAATAATACGGTTGATACCAAAAGGAAAATATGTGAGGTGGACAAACCGCCACGTTATTAAGAGTTGCATTCGCAAAAAGCACCGACTTATTACGAAATTACGCGCAAAAATCTGGCCAGAGAAGTGCGGTAACGCTATCCTGTCCGCTCAGGTTCTCTAAATAATGTCTAAACAAAAAACCAAGCTCGACGTCGTGGCAAAGATGGCCGGCGTTTCCACAGCCACTGTCTCCCGGGTTATCAATGGAAAGCCGGGTGTCTCTCAGGAAAAAGCTGCGGAGGTTCAGGACATTATTCGGCGCATGAATTTTCAGCCGGCTCAGCGACAGCGATCAGCTTTGGCCAGAGCCACAGCAGGTTTCCGACACGGCAATGTAGCCATCTTTGTGCTGGGGCACGGGCATTTTGAGGCACCGGAATTGCTGGTCAAACAACTGGACGCCATTTCCCGGACTCTGCTTGAGAAGCAGATAAATCCGATCCTCATCATGGGCTCGGACAATACGTGCGTCCTTCCCCCCGCAGTGAAACGTGGGCAAATCGACGGCATCATTGTTTTTGGAGAGGCTCTGCCTGATACTCTGGACTCCCTTATTGCCGATCTGCCCGTCGTCCGGATGACCTCGCACCGGGAGAGCCATGGAGATGTCGTGCTGGCGGGAAATTTCGAGATCGGTCAGGCCGCTGCGAATTATCTGATCGGTCACTCCTGTCGATCCCTTCTGGCCTTCAACTCCGTTCCTGCAAACCCTGTCCTGCAGTGTCGCTGTGCGGCCTTCGCTCTCTCGGCAGAGCAACGCGGACGGAAAGTAGTGTCCCTTAACGCCGCATCGCCTGCTTCAGAAAAGGGCACTGCATCGACACGCAAACTGGTTCAGGATTTGGTCACCCGCATTCAAATGGAGAAAATCAGCTTCGATGGGATCTTTGTGCCCGATGATCGAATCGCGGCTGTCGCACATCCTCTCCTAAAGGAAAACGGCCTGCTTGATCCCCAAAAGGTGCGTATGATCTCCTGCGGCAACGAGGAAAATTACCTTCTCGGTCTTCATCCCCGCCCGGCGTCTATCGATATCGGGCCAGAGATTCTCGGGGAACAGGCCGTGCACTCCCTGTGTCGCCGCGCACAAGGAGAGGACCGCAACATGCGGGTCAACGTAACCATCAGCCCTCATATTATCGAAGGCGACTAGGGTTTGTGGGCACAAAGGCTTTGTGTCCACAGACCCTAACCTTCGACCGAACAAACTTTTCGTCAAGCCTCTCGCCAGAGTCTTTTTACAAAACCCAATATTTTTATTGCATACATTCCCGTATCGCAATTACGTTAATTGCAATGCCTCCTAATATAATTCCTCCATCTGCAGACACCGTAATCACGGATGGAATCTGGCCTGTCATGCTGACTTCCTTTCTGGGTCCTGACCAGATCGACTGGGCCGGAGTGCAGGCTTTGACGGATTTTTATATAGCTCAGGGCGCACATGGATTATTTGCTGCCTGCCTGTCCAGCGAGGCTCTGAGCCTTTCACCCGACAACAAGGTCGAGCTGGTGCGTCGCGTGGTGGAATTCGCCGAAGGTCGGGTGCCCGTGGTGGGAGGTGTCCTTGGCCTGCCTGATCGAAACCTGCGCACGGATGCGGCTGCGACCATGGTTGCAGCCGGAGCTAAAGCCGCAGTGATCCCTCTCTGCGATCTGGCCGGGGAAACAGACCCCGATGAAGTCTGGATTGAGGAAATGGAGGCAAATCTCGCCGGGTTGGGCGATGTGCCCCTGGGACTCTACGAATGCCCGGTGCCGTATCAGCGCTTCCTTACGCCCGCGCTGACAAGTTATCTGTCCGACAAGCCGAATTTCCGATTTCTTAAAGACACCTCGGGCAGTATAGCAGAGATGCAGAGGAAGTCAGAGGCCCTTCCTCACCTCAGAATATTTAGTGCGGCCTCCGGGAATCTTCTGGAGGCTCTCGATGCCGGCATGCATGGCTTCAGTGGCCTGCAAACAAATTTTTGGCCGGACTTGCTGGTAGAACTTTTCGAGTGCCATCGAGAGCAACCCGCCCGTGCCGCCGGGATTCAGGATTTTCTACGAGAGTATGGGTGGGTGGAAGGACGCAGTTACCCCGCCTCCGCCAAGCTGCTACTCCGAATGGCTCACAACCTGCCGATCCAAACTCTGAGTTTTCTGAATGACGCGTCAGTCTCCCACGAGGATCAAGTTTGGGCGGCCGATGTCATTGCTGCATGGCGGCATATCCACTTAACCCACTTATCATTATCATGAAATATTCCATTCTGACCATCCTGATTCTGGGGTCTGTCCTGCCCCTGCATGCCGAACCCGTGATTTACGAGCCGTTCGACGGTCCATCCGGAGAATCTGTCACTGAAAGCCGGGATGGAATTGGCTTCGACAAAAACCACAAAGGAAATAATTGGAATAATACAACTGGCTTACGGGGCACCGCCAACCTGCATCGGGACGGCCTCGCTTTTCCCGGTTTGCAGACAAAGGGCAATGCGCTCCTCCTCGACTTCAGCAACAACGCCGGCAACGAAACGCTCGAAGTGTCAGCCGTTTTTACCGACGGGTTGCCCGAAGACCAACCGGTCTGGGTGTCGTTTCTCTGCCAGCTCCACGGCGTCGATGACGATGACGTCGCGAACAATGCCACCGCATTCCTTCGTATCCTGTCCCCTCAGGCAGAGATCAAATTTCGCTGCGGCATCAGCGACAAAACAACTCAAATCCGGCACTCGGGAGAACTGTCCAACGAAGGCAGAAGCAGGAAATTTTCTCTCAAAGCAGAAAAAACCTATCTGCTCGTGGCGCGTTTTCCATCTGCGGAAGAGAGCGACAGGGATTGTGAGCTTTGGTTGCTCGATTCCCAATTGCCCGAGGGAATAGCCTCGCAGGACGCCTCCACCATCGAAGCTCAATTGAAGCGGGCGGCAGTCAGCACCGCCTCAGCCACAGCCACGGGAGCCGTCATCGAAGCGGGGGATCAACTCGTGATCGGCCTCTGGGGACGCCACGATACGACCTTCTCCTCCCTCATCGATGAAATTCGGATTGGCTCAACACCTCAGGACGTGCTTCCGCCAAAATAAAAAATACCACCCATCCACATTTCTCATCTTCTCAGGTTTATGCGTATCTCCCCTCAGCCGTCAGGAAATTTCACAGGCTTCACCCTGATCGAACTTCTTGTTTCCATTAGCATCATCATTTTGCTGGCCACTCTGCTGATAGTGACTGCCGGGAAGGTCATCGATTCCGCCTCCATCGCACAATGCTCGGCCAACTTGCGAGCCATTGGAGCTGCCTCGGCCGGCTATATCGCCGACAACAATGGGGAATTTTTTCCAAAGAAACACAATTCCATCTTCAACTTCATCGGCAAAACCGTCTCCGGACGCCCCTCGGCCCTGGAACGTCCGCTGAATGCCTACCTCGGCGTCACGAATATCGACGACCCGGTAAAAGTAGCACTCTGCAACACAAGGAAGGGGAAAAATGCCCACCAAACCTGGGGCACCTCCTATAACAGCAACCACAGCGAGGATATCGGTTCGCTCAGCCTGAGGTCATCCACAGGCTCTCATGTGCCCTACTCGGCAGAGGACCCGATGACTCAACGCTCTATTCGCCTTTCGGCGGTGCAGAGTCCATCTCGCTTCATTATCGCGATGGAGCATGGAGCCGCCGATGCCGTCGGCGCGAGCGATGGCTTTCTGGCCACGCTGCGTTCGCACTGGCCGAACAAAAGACGTTTCCATCTGCTCTTCGCGGACGGTCATGTCGCCGCAGTCGATATCGTCAAAGGCAAAAAGACCACAGAAACTTACACCTTTTCACACAATGAGTAAGGGAGGAAAAGTATCTGATACCCTCACCACAAAACGCAATTACGTAATTAATTTCACAAATTATTTCTTGCAATGCTAAAGAAATATCAATATTTTTAAAACCCACTCCACATTATCTATGAAAACTCATCCTACATTATCTCCCATAAAAAAACTTCTGCTTCCCTTCCTCCTATGTCTGGCTGTTTCTCCAGGTTACTCCTCCATACTCGTGGAAGATAGCTTTGATTATACGATTGGTTCCGCTGATACCACATGGAATGGGGGCACGGGACTTTCGGGCAACTGGGCGCCGAACGCCTCCACCACTGGAGCGATCGTCAATGGCCTAACCTTAGGTTCGATGGCAGTATCGGGTGGCGCATTGTCGCTGAGCTACACGAATCCAAACTCCGGATTCGGTGCGGGTGCCGTCAACCGCACGATGACCGTAGGATCGATCACGACCGGAGATATCTATATGTCCTATCTCTACAAATTCGACACGGCCAGTTCTCCCCTGGACGAGGTAGCCCTTGAGGTACGCCCCACCGCTGGAGGCATTCGCAGCGGGATCTCCGAAAATAACTCCTCTTTCTTCACTCGCTATGGGTCCTCATTAACAGCCTCCTCGACCAACAGTGTCTTCAAGGACGGCACCACCCTGCTTCTAATCTTCCAGTATCCTGATCTGGGTGCGACCACTTCACGTAGCGCAAAAGCCTGGGCTCTGACAGCCTCGGACTATAACAGCCTGATCGCAGCAGGTATTAACGAAGCAAATCTCTCAACCTACGCCACCGCCACCGCATCGCAGGCAAACAGCTCGGCGGTGACCTTCAATGGCGGAGGCATCTTCAATATCGTGCCGATCGCTCGAAACGCCAGTACTGAAGCCTCGTTTTTCATCGACGAGCTCAAAATCGGCACCACTCTGGCCGACGTGGTCGCAGTGCCCGAGCCCTCCACAATGCTGCTGACCGCCCTCGCCTTCGGAGCGATCGCACTCAAAAGGCGCTCAAGGAAATAAAGTTACCTTGTCTTTCTTACAAATAAAATAAAGGCGGATCAGTAGGTTTCATGTTGAGGTAAATTTTCCGGTTAGCCTTTCGTCGTTGATTTCACAGAGGAGAGATTCTTCGTTAAGAAAGAGGGAAGCGACGCGAGTTCTGCGTTTGAGTTTCTGATTGACCCGTTCGATGCGTTGCTTGTGCGCAGGCGGCGTTGGCGGGCACTGGGGAAGCGTTAAATTGCGATAGCTTCTAATACGATTCCTCCATCTGCAGACACTGTAATCACGGATGGAATCCGGCCTGTCATACCAACTTCCTTTCTGGGTCCTTGACCAGATCGACTGGGCCGGAGTGCAGGCTTTGACGGATTTTTACATAGCTCAGGGCGCACATGGATTATTTCCGCCAGCCTCTGTCCAGCGAGGCTCTGAGCCTTTCACCCGACAACAAGGTCGAGCTGGTGCGGCGCGTGGTGGAATTCGCCGAAGATCGGGTGCCCGTGGTGGGAGGTGTCCCTGGCCTGCCTGCGCCCCTCAATACTCCCTCAAAAACCCATCTGCCGGCTCCGAGTCGCCTCTCTCCGCTTCCTGTCTTCCCCAACAAGCTCACACCTGCCCGGGCCTGTTAAGATAACACTCTAAATCGACTAAAAAATATTTTTGAAAAAACCTTATTGCATTTTGCCGAACAATATAAAACGGTGTCCCCAATGACAACATTGGCAACCCCTGAAACTCTGACTGAAGCCTCGGGAAAACGTGGAAAAGAAACCGCTCAGGCACCCCGCAACGGCATTCATGTGGCACTGTGGATTCCCTTCGATGAAAATGGAAATCTGAAGCGACAAAGCATGGAAGCCCATCTGGAGTGGCTGAAAAACAAAGGCATTCATGGTGTTCTCGGTCTGGGCAGCACTGGCGAATTTGCCCGTATGAACCTGCCACAGCGCGAAGCGGTGCTCGAAGCTATTATCGAACTCTCCGCCCCTCTGCCGGTCATTGCCAATATCAGCTCCATCAATCTCAGCGATGTCGTGGCACTGGGATGCACGGCCAAACGGCTCGGTGCCGTGGGGGTAGCCCTGATGCCCCCTCCGTTTTTCCCGCTGCCTCAGGAAGACATCCTTGCGTTCTTTTTACGTGCAGCAGAGTCCATTGACCTGCCATTCTACCTTTATAATTACCCGGAGGTGACCGGCAATCGGATTGGTCTCGAAGTTATCGAAGCCTTTGCAGATCAGGCAAATATGGTCGGAATCAAACAAAGTGGCAGCGAATTGCCCTACCATGATGATTTAATTGCGCTTGGTCGCAAAAAGGATTTTTCTGTCTTTACAGCAGCCGATCCCCTGTTGGGCACCTACCTCGACAAAGGAGCTTCCGGCTGCCTCGGCGGAATGACCAACTTCCTGCCGGAATACATGCTCGAAGTCTATGAGATGTGCCGCGCCGGAAAATCCTCTGAAGCTGCCACCGCATCCGAGCGACTTCTCCAGGCCGGAAAGATCAGCGCACCACTCTGCCTGCCGCACAATGTCCGTGCCGCAGTCGAAGCACGCGGCATTGATACCGGTGCGTTTAAGACGGTCGTTTCATCTGATACGCTGGCTCTTTATTCCCAAATTCGAGACTCGCTGCGCCAGACATTTGCGGACTGGGAACTCCCTGCTTTTTAAACGCCTTTAATCGAAATGGCGGCACCCTTCTCTCAGTCGATGGATATGCCGGTCGTCTGGATGCTAACACAAATTCAGGAACCAGCACCGACACAAACATCCTGAAACGCGGATCACATGGACTTTTACACCTAACAAGCCCGTTCGCTCACTTCCCACGATGAGCCTTTAGATGCTTCCTTCAACTATGCGGAGGGAACTTCAGGGAAGTTTCGCTGTGTATTCGATTGCGATGCGGAAGATAGTGCCAAATTGACATTTTTTTGCTGAAGAAAACGGCAAGGAAGAGCAAAAAATAGAAGTCCATCTTCCTGCCCCCTTATTGCCCATCACCGCAGTTTGGGTAACCAGCACTCAGCTAAAGGGCGATACACGCTGGTTTGTGCGTGATCTGACTATGGCGAAAGAATCCGCCAATTCTGACACCTTTTCTAATTAAACGACAGGAAAGGAAGCTCCTTAATCATGGAAGGCACAGATGAAATACAAGTTACCCCTCCTCAAAAATCCATCTGTGTTCATCCGTGTCCATCTGTGGTTAAAAAATTCCCCGGATACAGAAATCCAAGCTTAATAAAACACTCAGAGCCTGTTCCGCCTTCCCAGCCAAAGATCAATCAGCCACACCGCCAAAGCAGGCAAGGCCCATTGTGCCAGAATAGCAGGACTCAAAAACAGCTCGGAAATCATCGCGATATTTTTGTCCAGACTCTTCACCGATCCGGGAAGTTTATACTTCAATTCCCCCATTTCTTTTGCTGCAAAAATTGCTGCAACAACCCCAAATCTCCATCCAAAAAGCAGCCGCATACCTGCGCCTGTGGCAATATGAACGATAATTCCCAGATACAGATACATCAGATAATCTAAAAATGAACGGGATAAACGGAATTTTCAATCATCATTTTTCCGTTTTATTGCCAGCTCCACATAAAAAAATCCTTGACTAGCTAAAATGATTTTGCAAGTGTCGCCAATCCTTCAGTGTATTATTCTTAACAAACATCTTGACCACTCTCTTAGATTAAATTAATGGATAATGTCAATGCCATGCAACTTCATTGTAAACACTTTTTTCACACTCTGACGCGTCAGGGATTTTCATTGGTTGAAGTTACCATCGCCATGGGTATCATGTCGTTTTGCCTGCTGGCAATGCTGGGAATGCTGCCAGTAGGGTTGAACCAGGAGCGCAAGGCCACAGATCAGTTTCTGGCTTTGCAGGCTCTGTCGGCTCTGGCAGCAGATTTTCAAAATACGCCAAGCGGAAATTCAGAAACTCCGTTTTATAAACTATCAGTCCCGGCACCAGGTGCATCTTCTCTCACGGACTGGCACACTTTGTCGCTGGATGAAAATCTGACACTTCGGCCAAATACAAATAATCTTCCACAAGCCTATGAAGCTGCTTACAAAATGGAGGTTCCTGCTTCGAAATTTGGTTCCTACACGCTCACACTTCGCATCAGCAAAAATGAAAGAAATGGCACTTCCACCAATGCCTCGATCGATTCGGTGGAGAGCGTTATTAAAAAATCAGCTATGTAATTTTCGGATTTATGATGTCTTCCTCCCTCTCTTCCCCTTCTTCTTTCCCGGTATGGTCACGCGGGGGCAGGAAGGGTTTTACGGTTATCGAAGTTCTGGTTGCCTGTGCGGTTCTGGCTTTGATGGTTGCCGTGCTGGCCGCTCTGGTTTCCTCCTTTACAGGCATGATCGGCTTGTCGAGTAAACGGCTAAAAACAGGAAATCAATCGCGAACGGTTTTTGACCGAATGGCGTTTGACCTGAACTCCAGTGTTCATACCGGAGGAACGGAGATTCTTTTTCGTAAAAATGCACAAGCAAGCGGCGGAACTGCCACCCCCAATGACTCACTGCTTTTTTTAACCAATGCCCGAACAGAAAGTGCTGACTCTCGTCTGGCATATATAGGCTACGAAGTAGGGGAAGACACCAATGAGGCTACAGGCACGATTACAAAATCCCTGCTGCGGGGCTCCAAACCCTTTCTGTGGAACGACGACATCACGCAGGCCTCTCTGGGATCCGGAGCCAGCCTGCAAGCACTGGGCCGGGGGGTATTCCGGATGGAAATCTGTTTTTTAAAAACAGACGGCACTATCGTAGCTGATCCACCAGCAGAAGATGAAATCGCCGCAGTGATTTGCAGCACTGCCACGCTCGACGAAGATACTTTTGCAAAACTGGACAGCGGAGAACGCGATAGTTTGGCGGATAAGCTCCCCAATGCAACAGACAGAGAGCTGCCACTAAGCACATGGAGTGTGGATAAATTTAATTCTCTTCCTCCTCGTGCCCGGATTCCCGTCCAACAAAACGTTCGCTTCAACCAACGCTATTTCTACCTGCAATGAAAACACAAAGCCTCAATAAAAATAAAGCCAGTGCTCTGGTTATCGTATTAGCCTTTGTCGTTTTGGTGTCGATTGTTATGCTCAGCTATTTAGCAGACACACAGCTATGGCTGAGGAAGAGCACTTCCAGCTCGACTATCGTCCAGACCGATCTGCTGGCAAATACAGCTGTTGCTGCTGTCATCGGCGACATTCGACAGGAAATGCTGGCCGGTTCCGACGGGTCTTCCCTCCCCGCAGCTGGCAAAGTTATGAGTGTCAGTCAGCCGCAAGCCATGACTCCCGAACGTATTCTGGCCAACAGCATCTCGGAAACGGATACGAATTTTTTTAATCTGATCAAACAAAGTATCCGAGAAAAAGAATTTTACCCAGGCACCAATAATCCCCCCACTTTTACGGCTAAAGGCAGTGCTGCCGGAGCAAGCGGGAGAAAACGGGCATCCGCCGTAAATAGTGCAGATGCCGACCTCAACGGCAGAAGTATAAGCCCGACTCGCTGGAATAAGCCACTTCTTCTCAAAGGATCAGGCTTCACCTCAAATGCTCAGCTTCCCGACTGGATTTTAATTTCTCGCGAAGGCCCCTTAACAGACGGATCCGCAACCGGAAGTTATACCAACAACACACCCTCCAATAACGAATACGTCATAGGCCGCTTCGCCTACAATATCTACGATCTCGGCGGCCTGATCGATATTAATGTAGTGGGCTATCCCTCAGTTGCAGCAGGCGACGCCCGAAAAAAAGGTTCTCCCGTCTGGGCCGACCTCGAAGCCATTCCGGGCATTTCGGATCCTGACGAACTCATTGATTGGAGAAACAAATCCAGCAAATCAGATTATTTCAACATGGTGCAGGGCCGCTTACTCAGCGGTACCAACTCTGCGCCACAACCCTGGGGAGAGAGTGGCGGCTTCCGAAAGCCCTACAGTACGGGCACCGACAGCGATAACCGGTTTTTTACTCGTCAGGACTTACTTAAATACGCACAGACCTACGGAACTAATGCGATTTCCACCAATGCCCTGCCCTATCTGACCACCTTCTCCGCCGATCTCGACCAGCCATCTTTCGCACCAAATCCGACCCGGTCTAAAATTTTGCGTAATTCTTCAGGCGGAGGTAATGATCTGCATAGCAAAGATGA
>JBKEBM010000223.1:0-10486 GCA_047973165.1 Chthoniobacterales bacterium | reverse complement strand
GAATGGCGGTGAGGTGAACCTCATAGGTCCCTGTGTAAGAATCTTCGCTGTCAGGACCGGCGGGTGGTTGATCATTCAGGTTCACGCCACTGGACACCGCAGAGAAACTATAAACGGGCGTACCCTCCAGGATGGCAACTGAAAAAAAGAGCTCCACATTGCCACTGGCTGCAGTCGCGGTCCCCTAAAGCACATCCTCAGGTGCCATGTTTAGCCATGCTCAGAAGTCCGGGGGAGGATTCCACATATTTAATCATATCGCTCCCCGACAAAGTCGCTGAGGTCAGGGACTTCGCAAAAAGCAAATCGGCAGAAAAAAAAGTGAGCTAAATGTAAAACAGAGCTAAATAGGTTTTCATGTAAGTTTTTGATAATCAGTGAGTCTTTTAAAATTTGATTCAAATGTCAATATGAAATACAACAGGTTGTTCGTTTTATCCAAATTGTAATGTTGACCCCTTTGCCTGCCTGGAAGAGCTTAGAGAAAAGAAGCGATTCCTATGAAAGCAGTTAAAAATACTCGTCGGGCGAAAGTGCGTGTGACTTTTGATGGTCGTATTGTAAAGGAGTTTCGCGGGACCCAGGCGCGAGAACGCTTTGAGAATGAGGTGCTCGTTTTGCGCTATCTGGAAAAACGGGCCTGCCCTTTTGTGCCGCGTGTGCTGAAGGTGGATGAGGAAAAGCTGATTCTCACGACAACAAGCTGCGGCAGCAAGGTGGAGCATCTGAGTAAGGAAAAAATGGAGGGTCTGTTTGCTGAGCTGGAGGAGTATGGGGTGCGGCATGAAGATATCGCTCAGCGAAATGTGACGTACCGACAGGCGGATGGTCGCTTTTGCCTGATCGATTTTGAGTTTGCGACTCTGCTGGAGGAGCCGGGGCATGTTTCTCCCAAACCTTTTCCGGATGAGAACGAGGCATGAGTGAGGAAAGGTCCTGCCCGAAATATCTGGCCTGGAGCGCGTGTTCGCATGTCGGGCGGGTGCGTAAAAATAATGAGGACAAATTTATTGCCCTGAATTTCAATGCTCAGGAATTTTCTTATCTTGGAAAATACGGGCAGGATTCCTTTGCGGAGAGAGATTTTGTTTTTGCTGTGAGCGATGGGATGGGTGGTGCCAAGGCGGGGGAGTTTGCGAGTAAGATCGCTGTGGAAAAGCTGACGAAGTATTTGCCAAAGAGTTATCTGAGTTCGGCATCGGGGATGGAGACGGGGTTTGGGGATTTGTTTGAGGAAATTTTTGCTGAGACGCATCGTTCGCTGACTTATCTGAGTTCGCAGTATGAGGAATGCGCGGGTATGGGTTCGACGATGAGCCTGGCGTGGTTTCGTCCGGGTTGGATGTATTTTGCCCATATTGGGGATAGTCGGATTTATTATTTTCCGGCGGCTAAGGGAGAGCTCAAGCAGGTGACGAAGGATGATACGCATGTGGGTTGGCTGCTGCGTAACGGGAAGATCAATGAGCGGGAGGCGCGTTCGCATCCGATGAAGCATTCGATTCAAAAGGCGCTGGGGGCGGGGCATCAGTTTGTCGATCCGCAGGTGGGGGCGGTCGGGCTGGAGGCGGGAGATCGATTTTTGATTTGCAGCGACGGAATCGTCGATGGGCTTTGGGATCGAAATATTATTCAGATTTTGCAGGAACCCTATGGTGAAGAACGAAAAAAAAATGCGGCAGATCGACTTGTGGAGGCTGCGGTGGAGCGTTCGGGACGGGATAATACGACGGCGGTGGTTATCGAAATTTGTGCTGAAGCGGGTGGGGGAGAAGTTCATCAGGCTCCGGAGTGATTGCGGCTTGCTCGTTTTTAAAAAATCGCTAAGAAACAGCTTGTATGGGAAGACAATGGCTCCACGCTAAAAAAGCAGTGGCTTCGCTGAAGAAGTCACAAAATACCGGTAAACTTGTGAAAGAAATCACCGTTGCTGCCCGCACGGGTGGCGGCGATCCCGCTACGAATGCACGGCTTGCAGCGGCTCTGGATAAGGCGCGGCGAGAGAGTGTTTCGCGTGACGCCATCGAGCGTGCAATCAGCAAGGGAAGCGGGGCTGGGGCAGATAAGACGGCTATGGAGCATCTCGTTTTTGAGGGCTATGCTCCGCATAAAGTTCCCGTAATTGTCGAGGCGCTGTCTGATAATACGAATCGGACGATTCCCGAAATGCGGGTGCTTTTTCGGAAGGGACAACTCGGAACTCAGGGCAGCAATAAATTTCTCTTCGAGCATCTCGGGATTGTGGAAGGTTTTATCGAAGATGTGGAAACAGATGCTGAGGCGGCAGCAATCGAGGCCGGAGCAAATGATTTTGAAAAGCTCACTTCCGAGCAAAATGATGATGTTCCGGAAGCGGCTCTCGGGGCGCGTTTTTTTACAGATGCGACGGCACTGCATGCGGCATCGACCTGGCTGAAGGAGAACGGCTGGACGGTTGTGACGGCGGAGATTGGTTATCTGGCCAGGCAGTTCCCGGACCTGGAAGAGGAGCAGCGAGTCGAGGTGGGGGAGTTTTTACAGGCTCTGGAAGATCACGATGACGTGAGCCGAGTCTGGGCGGCGATGAAGTAAAACTTTTATCCCGGATTTTTCTGAGCTAGTTTTCGTGAGAATGGAAAAGGATTTATTACAGTGCGATTTGCCTGGGATTCCGAAGCTTGCTTCGGGGAAGGTGCGTGAGATTTTTGATTTGGAAGATTCACTTTTGCTGGTTGCGACGGATCGGATTTCGGCTTTCGATTGTATTTTGCCAAATGCAATTCCGCGAAAGGGCGAGGTGCTTACGAGGCTGTCGGAGTTTTGGTTTTCGCGGCTTGATTTTATTCCAAATCATCTGATTTCGACGCGGGTGGAGCAGTTTCCGGAGCGTTTGCAGCCTTACCAGGAGATGCTGCGCGGGCGTTCGATGCATGTCAAAAAAGCCTCCCCGCTGCCTGTTGAGTGCGTGGCGCGAGGCTATCTGGCCGGCTCGGGCTGGGAGGAATACAAGACAGCTGGAACCGTTTGTGGTCAGCAACTTCCTGAGGGTTTGCGCTTGGCTGATAAACTGGAGGAGACGTTATTTACTCCGGCAACCAAGGCCACCTCGGGGCACGATGAAAATATCAGTTGGAATGAATGCAGGCGGATTTTGGGCGAGGACATCGCGCTGCAGGTTCGTAAATGGACGCTGGAGCTTTACGAACATGCCCGTGATTATGCTGCGACACGAGGGATTATTATCGCAGATACGAAGTTTGAATTTGGGGTGTTTGACGGAGAGGTGATTTTAATTGATGAGGTGCTTACGCCGGATTCTTCACGTTTCTGGCCGGCGGAGCAGTATGCACCAGGGAGTAGTCCGCCGAGTTTTGATAAGCAGTTTGTGAGGGATTATTTAAATACCCTCGACTGGAATAAAGAGGCACCTGCACCGGAGTTGCCGGAAGATATTATTTTAAAAACTTCCGAAAAATACCTGGAGGCACTGGCTTTGCTCTCGGGAAACTCTTGAAAATTTCTGTTTAAATGAAAGCGCAGATTGAGGAGTTTATCCAGCATCTGTGCGTGGAGCGGGGGCTTTCAGATAACTATCAGCTTTCGACTCAGCGTTCGCTGGAGTGTTTCCTGGAATGGTTTCAGTCGGTTGGCGGAAAGGAATGGAGTGGGATTGATGCGACGGAAATATCAGAGTTTTTGGCGCATCGAAAACGACTGGGCCTGGCGGCGGCTTCGATCAAACTGGAGACGGTTGCCATTCGAATTTTTTTTCGCTTCCTTGTCGCAAACGGGTATGTCGAGAAAGACCCGACAGAGTTTTTAAAGACACCTAAAATCGAGCGTTATCTTCCTGATACACTTCGGGTCGAACAGATTGAGAAAGTCCTGGCAATGGTTGACCGCTCTCGTCCGGCGGGTCTGCGGGATGCGGCCTGGATGGAGCTTTTGTATAGTTCGGGTCTGCGGGTCGGGGAGTTATGTGCGCTGCGACTGGAGGCGTATTATCCGGAGGAGCACATGGTTCGCGTAACGGGAAAGGGAGAGAAGACGCGCATTATTCCTGTCGGGCGAAAGGCTATTGCGGCGATTAATGCTTATCTGGAAAAAGGGCGTCCGGCTTTTGTAAAAGCAAAAACGGGGAGCCACGTTTTTTTATCCGTTCGCGGAAAAGCACTGACGACACAAAGAATCTGGCAGCTGATTAAAAAATATGCGGAGCAGACCGGGCTGGATGAAAATGTTTATCCGCATTTGTTTCGCCATTCTTTTGCGACGCATTTACTGGCAAATGGCGCGGACCTGCGGATTATTCAGGAACTGCTCGGGCATGCGGATATTTCGACAACGCAGATTTATACGCATGTGGATGGGAAGCGTCTGAGAAATATCCATCAGCGTTTTCATCCGCGCAGTCGTTTGAAGTTGTCGAAGCAGGCCGAAGAGCCTGACGACAAGAAGGGTTAATTTTTTATCAACTCGATACTACCTGGGCGGTATTTTGAAACGATGCGGTCGAGGGTTGCATCCCAGCCTTTGATGCGCCTGACCTGTTCGAAGAGGCGTTCGTCGGTGAGAAGTTTCCAGCGATCATTTTCGTAGGTCTCTGCACTCCACGGGTTGCCGATGTTGATAAAAAGAGGCTTCTTTTCTTCGTCCGCTCGCTTCATGAGATCGATCATTTGCTGAAGAGAACGTATATACACGACATTGGGATCATAGGTGAGGGGAGGAAAGCTGAAGCTGCCTGTGAGAATTTCTTTTTGTGCAGGATCGTGCGGATCGAGATTGGGCCTGGTGAGGAGAACGGTTTCGCGAATGGGATTAGCGGCTCTGACGATTTGCTCGCTGATAACCGGAGTGACAAAAAAGCCGTAGGCCGTAAGGAAAATAATAAAGGGCAGCAGAGTCAAAAAAACGGGGGCTTTCCAGCGGCGTAAAAGCTGGTAAATACTTTGCACTCCGGCAGCAATGACAATGATAAGCCCGGGAAGCATGAATAGCAGGTAACGGTCAAAGAGGTATTGTTGCTGTAGTTTGGCCATTCCGAAACCGACTAAACCTGGCAGTAAACAAATGGTCCAAATGCTGCGCGTGAGAGAATTTTTTATGAGTAACTGAAGGCTGCCAATCGCGAGAAACAGGAGCGTGCTGTAAACCAGAAAGGCATAGAGTAAGGGCTGCTGAGTTGCCATCGGAAGCAGTTCGGGATAGTCCGAAACGAGTTCGCGTGTGCGGGTCCAGGGGACTCCGGCAAAGGCTTGTCCAAGGAAGTTTTGCACCCAGCCCCAGGTCAGGCCGCCTTTGGCGGTGTTGGATTCGAGATAAGCCTGGATTTGAGGCAAAAGCGGGAGCATGAGTTGGATGACGGCTACGCCGGAAAGAGCACATACGATAAACCAGCGGCCAGTCAGGATCAAACGACGGTTGTTTGCTTCCGGTGAAAATGCCAGGCAGAGGAGCATGCAGGCGTTGCTTATGAAAAGCAGGTAAATTGCTGCCGGAAAAACATAGAAAATGAGAAACTGAGCAGCCGCATATCCGGTCCACCAGCGCCATTTGCCGCTGGATAATGCGAGTTGAAAAAAAGCAAGTAACAGGGCGACACAGGCGATAAGTATCGCGAAACCACGACCCTCTGCTGCCAGTCGGAGCAGCCAGGGATTGAGGGCGGTCAGCCAGGCTGCAAAAAGTCCGGCCATGGGCAAACCCAGGAGACGCAATGCCCAGGCGATAGCAAAAACAGTCGCGACTCCGGCAAGCAGCGAAGGGATACGCATGGGCCATTCTTTGATCTGAAGGCCGTCCGGTCGTGCGATGGTATGCCAAAGGTCGAGGGAAATTTTTGCCAGAATGCTAAAGGGGATGTGGTTGTTTGGCGTTTCGTAGAAGTAGAGAACTCGCTCCCAGTCGTATTTTTTGAATACAAGTTTGCCCTCTTTGTTTATTTTGTATTTTCCCCACATGGCGTCGCGAATGGAGAATTCTTCATCCACCCAGAAGCTGTGATTGATACGCTGAACGGAGAGAGTGAAAAAAATACAGGCGGCAAGCCCGACAAGAATCCACCAGGTTTTCCCGGCGGGGGCGGGAGGGGAAGCGGGCGTGCTTTTTTCTTTCAGAGGCCCGGACCACAGGGGTGACAGGAGGGCGAGAGCGGAGAGGATAAAAACATTCAGAGCAGCAGCCCACCAGGCGTAATATTTTACGAGGTCAGTAAGGCGGACCTTTCCTTCATCAGGAAAAGAAATACTCCAGGGCTTTGGCGAAACGAGTGCCCAGATAAAAAGAAAGGCGGCTCCTGCCAACAGGAAGATTCGCCAGCGCGAGCACGGGGACAGTTTGTTCCAGGACTGCCAGAGCCTGTTACAACAACCTTTGATGGACTTCAGGTCGGGCACTCGGCTTGTTAAACCTTAAATAGCTTTATCGCCGGTTTCGTCGGTTCGAATGCGGATGGCTTCTTCGATATTTGAGATAAAGACTTTGCCGTCACCGATTTTTCCGGTTTTGGCACCTTTGATGATTGCAGTAGTGGCCTGCTCAAGCACTTCGTTTGGAATGACGACTTCAATTTTAATTTTTGGCAGAAAATCGACGGTGTATTCGCTGCCGCGATAGATTTCGGTGTGGCCTTTCTGGCGTCCGAATCCTTTGACTTCGCTTACGGTCATCCCCTCGATACCTATGTCGGCAAGGGCGTCTTTTACTTCTTCGAGCTTGAAGGGTTTGATGATGGCTTCGATTTTTTTCATAAACAGATTACGAGGTTCGCTTATTTAAGTGGGTTAAGAGACACTGTTATTATACTTAGTGACTTCATTCGCGAAGCATTATTTATCGGGAACAAAATTTGTTTGGATTTTAAAAAAGCGCGAGCTTTTCGCGGCAGCGTGCTATTGGTTCAAAACCCAGGAGGGGATTCGGTGAAGGAAGATTTTTCGAAAGTGTAAGATAATGGAACTGCGTTCCCATGGATTCGGGGTGGGTGAGTGTTTTAAAAGCACTCAGGAGCTTGCTGACTTCCGGGGTCAGGCCACCTTGCTCGAGACTTTTCAGCCAATTTGTTCCCACTCGAATAAGAAAGTGATATTGATCGGAAAATCCATCAACACAAAAGCCCGCGTCCTGAGCATCCTGTGCGAGAGCGGTAAAATCGACATGGGCTGAAATATCCTGCCTGCCGATATTTTGAAAAGGGTCTTCATTTTTTTTATGCTGCGAGTAGCACTGAAGAGTGCCGTTTTTTCGCCAGGGGGCATAAAAAATCGGCAGAGGATAGCCGTAGTCGCATATTAAAATTCGTCCATGCTGCAGTTTTTTTGCTACTTTCTGCAGCCAAAGGCTTTGTCGGGGGCGTATCTCACTGTAATAAGGTTCCGGAAAATCGGCGTTTTGAGGAAGCCGGGCAAGTGCTTTTAGAAACTCGGGAGAGGATTTCTCGGGGGTGGCAGCGAAACTTCGGAGAGTAAAATTTTCATCCTCTTCGCAGACGTACCGTTCCATCCACTGCCCGTTTTTTCGCTCAACCAGATCGAAGGGCAGGGCGTCGATGAGTTCATTGGAAATGTGTATTCCGCAAAAATCCGGCAGTTCCTCAATATCGGAAAACCAACGAACTGAACTGCCAAAGCGTGAGAGTCGATCGGCCTGACGTTTTTGCAATACGGGACTGGGTTCAATGATCCAGTAGTTCCAGTCGTGCTCCGAATTTATTTTAAAGAGTTCAGACAAAATGTCCTCTGCAAGTTGTCCGTCATTGGCACCTTGCTCCAGGATTACGGCACTTTTTGAGAAATCCGGAGTGTTGCAAAACTGATCGTTCAACCAGCGTGCGAGCAGGAGTCCATAGATCGGCCCCATACTGACATTGGTTAAAAAATCCCCGCTGCGACCAACTCCTGCAAATCCTGAAGTATAGTATCCTGCCTCCGGATCGTAGAGGGCGATGTCCAGAAATTCTGAAAAGGCCAGTGCGTCTTTTTTTTGAAGACGCTCAAGGAGCTTTTGCCTAACGGAAGCAGAACGGGGTTCAGACAATGGAAAAAATCGGCGAGGCGGGTAGGATTAGAAGCGTTTAAGGAGTCGTAATTTCCCTGGCACGCACATTGATCTGACCGTCATCTTCGCGGCTGATGCTCAGAATCTGAAAAGGACGAGATGCTCCCCGGGAAATATTATTTCCTCGATTTGGAGTGCTAGCAGAGGATGGAAAATCAACAATGACGCGGATTGTCGAAGTGTGGCTTCCGCCCCCTCGGGAGCGCATGACGGCACGACTCTGACCGTTGCGGGTTCCGGAGGCCGTTACACTAAAATCCCCCTGCAGATAGACGCGCTGTCCCTGGAGTCCGCGGTCAGCCAGATTTTTAACTTCAGCGATATTAAGCAATCGTGCCCGCGGCATCTGGCCTGGCTTATAGAGAGTCCAGGCAGCACTGCGGTCACTGGCGATAGCCGGGGTTGGTGTTGGTTTAGGAGTTGATGTCGGAGTGGGCGTAGGTGTAGGCGTAGGCGTAGGCGTAGGCGTAGGCGTAGGCGTAGGCGTGGGAGTAGGCGTTGGGCTCGGAGTTGGGCTGGGGGAGGGGGAAGGGCTTTCAACTGGCAGCGCGGGCAAAACAGACTCCTCCTCAACGGGAGTGGGGGCAGGGGATGAGCTGACCTCCGGCTGCGGAGTTGGAACAGGTGGGGTATCCCCATCGACAGCAAGGGGACGCTCGACGCGGACGAGTTGGTTAGCAGCTTCAGCACGGGGAATCTGAGCGTCGGTATCCTCATCAAGTCCGGCATGGCGACGGTAAGCCGCATATTTACGGCCTGCCAGATCGAGACGATCTTTACGGATTACAGGCAAACCCGTAGCAAGGTTCAGAGCTTCGGGAGGTTCGAGAGAAAAACTGCCGGTTCCTTCGCTGGAGACATAGCTTCCGTAAAGCAGAGGCATGGCAACAACCTTCGTCTGTCCGTTCGGAAGTTTTTCAACATGGAGGATTGCGGAAATATCGAAGCGGCGCTTGAGGTTTAGGTCCAGCCCGGTAAGCAGCATCTTCTGAAGCGGGAGGACGGACTCTTTTTTAATCGGAAAAAGATGTTCGAGCAGCAGGCGAGGATCACTTTTTGACTGAGCCAGCACCACAACTCCGGAAGATATAAAATCAGAAGCACCCAATTCATAGGAATCCAGAATCGTAAAGTCCCCAATGACATAGGGAACTTTTTCTTTATTAGGTTCAAAATTGCGAATGAACTTTCGAAGTAACAAGTCATTTTCATCCTGGAGCTGAGACGGAGTGAAGTCTTCGTAGCGTCCGACAATTTCTTTGGCATTTAAAAAACTTCCCCGAGGGGCCTCCGTAAGCTCGAAGCGTTGAGATGGTTCGATTTTTTTTAATTGCCTGAGAAGCTTGTAGCTAAAAGCCTTTTCGGGATGTCCGAAAATGTAGAAGCTGCCGATCCAGGATGCAATCGCAACCGCCAGGAGGAGTAGAATAAAAATACTCCAGTAGAGCAGGGAGTTACTTTCCGTTGACGGATTTTTCTGAGTTTTGCGGGGAAAGCTGCTTCGGGATCTGGTATTCAAGGTTAGCTGTTTCTAGTCAGTTGGTTCAAAGGATGTGCCACAGCCGCAACTGCGAGCAGCTTTTGGATTCTTAATTCGGAAACCTGTATTCATGAGACCATCCTCGTAGTCAATCACAGAACCCTCCAAAAAAACAAGGCTTTCGGAATTGACGAAAACACGAGCTCCTGCGTGCTCCGCAACAAAATCATTTTCCTCGGATTCACCGATGCTCATGGCATATTGCATACCGGCACATCCACCATTTTCCACGGCAAGGCGGAGACCGCCCTCTGTGCCTAAACCTTTTTCTTCGGAAAGGCGCAGAAGCTCTTGTGCGGCCGAGTCTGTAATCTGGATCATCTCGCTAAGTTACTCGTCTTTGGGAATCTGACAAACAAGAAAGACAAATTTTCACAGCACCCCACAGGTGATAAAATTTGGGCTTTAGGGCACACCCGGAAACCTCACTTTCAACACAGAGTTGTTCAAAACCCTGGAGACGGCGTTGAAAAGATACCCGTTGGGACAAGGCCAGCATGTATCCTTTCGCCTTGTCTCCAAAATTTTGTCCGGCCTCTCTGCCAAAAAGCAGGTTTCAGCGTGTGCCCCAGAATAAGGAAAGCAGGAAGACGGGAAAAGAGCTGGCAGAGGGATTTTTTTCTCAAACTTAATGGCACTCAGATAGCTCGGTGAGCATTTCAATGCTGACCTCTGAGAGTCTGTGAACGCTCAAAACAACATGCGGTGCAATGCTCTCAATGGTATTACTCGTGGCTACACCAATGCATTTCATTCCGGCTGCGCGAGCCGCATCAAAGCCGACAAAGGCATCTTCCACAACGATGCAGTCGATGGGCTGTATGTTCAAAGCAGCGGCGCATTTTAAAAAAACTTCCGGATTGGGTTTACCATTTTCAACATCGTCTCCGGTGACAAGTGCCTGAAAAT